>CAZWXP010000001.1:0-10856 GCA_964637965.1 uncultured Alphaproteobacteria bacterium
TTTCATTTATTTTTTTTTTCCAAAAAGATTCAAGACGCCATTTTAGTTCTCTATTTGGGCCAATTCTTGGATATCCTAAATTTGTGCTTAATATCATAAAATTTTCCAAAAGATATATTGAACCTAGTCCCAAAAAAGTAAAAAAACCAAATATATCAGTAATCGTAGTTAATACAACGGTAGATGCTATAGCTGGATCTATCCCTGTTTTATCTAAAATTAAAGGAATTAAAATTCCTGATAAACAAGCAATGATCAAATTAAGTATCATTGCTGCTGCAATAACAAAACCTAATAATGGCATTTGAAACCAATAACTAGCAATTGTACCTATTATTACTGCAAATATTAATCCATTAATAGCGCCTACTGTAAATTCTTTACCTATAACACGTAAAGCATTTGCTCGAGTAATTTCCCTGAGAGCTAAAGCTCTAACTGCTACAGTTAAAGTTTGTGTTCCGGCGTTTCCTCCCATAGATGCAACAATAGGCATCAATATGGCAAGTGCTACAACTTGTTTTAAAGATGATTCAAAAATTCCAATTACAAATGATGCCGCGATTGCTGTAAATAAATTTATAAGCAACCAACTAAATCTTGCTTTGATAGTTTGAAGTACAGCACTATAAGTGTCACCGGATTGAACACCGCTTAATCTTAGTAAATCCTCTTCTGCTTCTTCTTCAATTATTTCAATAATATCATCTGAATTTATTTGACCAACTATTTTGCCGGATTTATCTACAACAGGTGCTGCTATTAAATTATTTTGCTTAAATCCAAGTGCAATTTCTTCTTGGTCAGTATCTATAGGAATTGTTTTAAATTGCGTATTCATTATATCTTTTACTATTGTATTGCTGCTTGATCTTACTATGGTATTCAAATTTAAAGTGCCTACAGGTTTTCTTTTACTATCTAAAATATAAACTTCAAATATATCTTCAGGTAATAATTCTTTTTTCTGACGTAAAAATTTTAAAGTTTTTCCTATTGTCCATGAAGCTGAAACAGAAACTACATTTGTAGACATGATACGTCCAGCTGTATCCTCTGGAAATTTTAGACCTTTTTTTACAAGTTCTCTTTGGCTTTTTTTAGGAAGTAACTTTAAATACTGACCTCTTTTATCAGTATCTAGCTCTTCTAAAATGACAATTAATTCGTCTGTATCTAATTTTGAAACAACATCAAGAAATGTATGTTCACCTACAACTGAAATGATTTCATTTCTTATATCTTTATCTAATTCTAAAATTATTTCAGGTTCAATAGATGAGCCTAAAAAAAAAATTAATTTCTTTCTATCTGATGCATCTAATTGTTCAATAATATTAGCAATCTCACCAGAACTTAAATCTGATAACAAGCTTTGCGTTTTATCAATTAAACCTAAATTTAACGAATCCATTAAAGCGTTAATGAATTTTGGAGGAACTGGTGCAATTTCTTTTTTTAATTTATTGTAATCAGTTCTTTTGTTAAATAGTTTTTTTAAAGATTTTAACATTTTTAAATATTTAAGAAATTATTCATAAATATTGCTTTTAAATAGTTGTTTTTCAATGAAAAACTTTGGTGCGGCCGAGAAGACTTGAACTTCCACAGGATTTCTCCCACAGCGCCCTCAACGCTGCGCGTCTACCAATTCCGCCACGGCCGCAGTGTATAAAAAAGCAAAAAATAAAAAATAACGAAATTTTTAAAATTATTTAGAAGATAAAGAGAAAATTATGTTGTTTCAAGAATTTTTATACCATTTATATTTTTATCTACTAATGTTAATTCATCTATAATATTAGTAACAACATTCTCAACATTGGATAAAGGTGATCCTGTTTTACATTTTTCTATCATTTGATCTATGTTAAGATCAGTGCCTTTAATTTCTGCTTCTACTCTGTTACTAGTTCTGTTTCTGACCCAACCATTTAATTTTCTTTTTTCTCCTTCATTTTTAAACCACCATCTATATGATACGCCTTGAACTCTACCAGTTATATAAATATGAACAGTTTTAATAGAATTTTTATTATTCATCAAATTCAATTAATATTTGATCCACTTCTACAGTATCGTTAGTTTTGACATTTATTTTTTTTATTTTTGTATCCTTAGTAGAGGTTAATAAGTTTTCCATTTTCATTGCTTCAAGTACTAACAAATTATCTCCTGACTTTATTTTTTGTCCGTCTTTTACATTTATTGAAACAATTTTTCCAGGCATGGGTGCTAATAGATATTTAGATAGGTCGATGGTCTCTTCTTCAAGCATATATTTTTCAAAATTTGCAGTAGTTTTATCATAAAAACTAAAATTTATTGAATAATCTAAATAGGTTATAGAAAAATGATCTTTAAATTTATCGAACTGAAATAAATATTTTTTTTTGTTTATATAGATTTCAGCTAAACCTTCTGTACCGTCCCACAAACTTTTTATTTTAAATAAAGAATTTTTGTATTGAATCTTAATTGAATCCTTTTTATCTTCTTTAACTCGAATTAAATATTGTTTTTTATTTAATGATAAAACAAAACAATCATCTTTTTCATCAACAACATTATGATTTTCTTTTTTTAATGATTTATATCCAATATAAGATGCTACAGGAATAAATATTTTTTTAATTATTTCACTAGATGCATTTGGATAATTATATCCATCTTTGTATACTTCATCTAGGAGGCCAGTATGAATGTCACCTTTAATAAACTTTTCAGATTTAAAAATAGAAATTAGAAATTTAATATTATTGTTAAAACCTCTTAGGTGGTACGAATTTAAAGATTTAATAATAGTTTTAATACATTGCTTTCGATTTTTTCCTTTAACAATAAGTTTTGCAAGCATAGGATCATAGTTAATGCTAGCTTCCGAACCTTCAATAATACCTGAATCTAAACGCACACTTTGTTCAATATTAGGCTCAATATATTTTTTTACTCTTCCAACAGATGGTAAAAAATTTCTGATTGGATCTTCAGCATAAATTCTTGCCTCCATGGCCCAGCCCTTTATTTTTACATCTTCTTGTCTAATTTGTAATTTCTCACCATTCGCAATTCTTATCATTTGCTCAACTAAATCAATACCTGTAATTTCCTCAGTTACAGGATGTTCAACCTGAAGTCTTGTATTCATTTCTAAAAAATAAAAATTATTCTTTTGATCAACTATAAATTCAACAGTTCCTGCTGATTTGTAATCAACTTCTTTTGACAAATTTTTTGCTTGTTCGCCCATCTCTTCTCTTAATTTTTTTGAAATTACTGAACTCCGTGCTTCTTCAATTATTTTTTGATGTCTTCTTTGTATTGAACATTCTCTTTCACCTAAATGGATAACATTGCCAAATTCATCTGATAATACTTGAATTTCAATATGTCTAGGTTTTTCAATATATTTTTCTATAAAAACTCTATCGTCTCCAAAACTTGATTTAGCCTCACTTGAAGCTAATTGAAATGCATCTTTTATAGCTTTTGTATTTTTTACAATCCTCATTCCTTTTCCACCGCCACCTGCAGAAGCTTTAATCATTAATGGAAAACCAATATCCTTAGCAATTTTTAATGCATGATTGGTATCTTTAATTACATCATTAAAGCCAGGAATAGTATTAACTTTAGCTTTCATAGCCAGGTTCTTAGATTGAATTTTATCACCCATAATTTTGATTGCTTTAATATTAGGTCCAATAAATTTTATATTTGTTTTTGAAAGTTTTTGAACAAACTCCGGATTCTCAGATAAAAAACCATACCCAGGGTGTATTGCATCAGAATTGCTTTTTTTTGCTGCATTTATAATTTTTTCAATTGATAAATAACTTTCATTGGCTGCGGCTGGTCCTATTGATATAGATTCATCTGCATCTAATACATGTTTTGAATATTCATCAGCTTCTGAATAAACAGCAACTGTTTTAATGCCCATCCTTTTTGCAGTTTTAATAACCCTACATGCAATTTCTCCCCTGTTTGCAATGAGTATTTTTTTTATCATTATTTTTTTTAAAGAGGAATGTTATTATGTTTTTTAGGTGGATTTTTCAAAAACTTATTTTTTAACATTTTAAGCGCTTTACAAATTCGTGCTCTAGTTCCAGCCGGACGAATAACATCATCTATAAAACCTCTTGATCCAGCAATAAAAGGGTTGGCAAATTTCTCTCTATACTCCTCAGTTCTTTCTTCAATTTTTTTTTTGTTTTTTAAATCATCACGAAAAATTATTTCCACTGCACCTTTTGGCCCCATAACTGCGATCTCTGCTGTAGGCCATGCATAATTTATATCTCCTCTTAAATGTTTTGAGCTCATAACATCATATGCGCCACCATAAGCTTTCCTTGTAATTATAGTTATTTTAGGAACAGTGGCCTCTGTATATGCAAATAGTAGTTTAGAACCATGTTTTATAATACCCCCATATTCTTGTTTGGTACCAGGTAAGAAACCTGGAACATCAACAAATGTAATTATAGGTATATTGAAACAATCACAAAATCTTACAAATCTTGCTGCTTTTCTCGATGAATCAATATCTAAACAACCAGCTAGAACTAATGGTTGATTTGCTACTATGCCAACCGAATGGCCATCCATACGTGCAAAACCAGTAATTATATTCTTTGCATAATTTTCTTGAATTTCAAAAAAATCTCCATCATCGGTTATTTTGGCAATCACTTCTTTCATATCATAAGGTTTATTTGGATTCTTAGGTACTATTGTATTTAAAGAATTTTCACTTCGATCACACTTATCATTTGTTTTGTTTATTGGAGGTTTTTCTCTAAAAGATAAAGGAATAAAATCAAATAATCTTCTAATCTCTTTTAATGCAATAATGTCATTCTTAAAAGAACCATCAGCAACACTTGATTTTGTGGTATGAGTAGAAGCACCACCTAATTGTTCATGAGTTACACTTTCATGCGTAACAGTTTTAACAACATCTGGCCCAGTTACAAACATATAAGAAGTTTTATTTACCATAAAAATAAAATCAGTCATAGCTGGAGAATAAACAGCGCCTCCTGCGCAAGGTCCCATAATTACAGATATTTGTGGTATCACTCCTGATGCTAAAACATTCTGTTCGAAAACTTTTGCATATGCAGCAAGTGAATCTACGCCTTCCTGTATTCTTGCACCACCTGAATCGTTTAAACCAATAACTGGAGCACCTACTTGCATTGCTTTTTCCATAATTTTTACAATTTTATTAGCATGTGCTTCTGATAAAGAACCGCCAAAAACTGTAAAATCCTGGCTAAAAACAAAAACCTGGCGGCCGTTTATTTTTCCATGTCCAGTAACAACTCCATCGCCTGGAACTTTATTATTAGCCATTCCAAAATCTGTAGATCTGTGTTCAACGAACATGTCCCATTCTTCAAATGATCCTTTATCTAGTAAGAGATCTATTCTTTCTCTTGCAGTCAATTTACCTTTAGCGTGTTGCGTGTCTATACGTTTCTTACCGCCACCATCTTGTGCTTTTTTTCTTTTTTCTTCTAATAATTTGATTATGTCTTTCATAAAAAATAAAGAATTTACTTAAGTATGTTTTGGAATAATTCTACTAATTTTTCAATTTTTTTACACCTTTTAATATATCTGATTTAACAAATTTATTTATACAATTCTCTTTAATATATACATTATGTGAATAAAGAAATTTAATTATATGATTAGGTAGTGGTGCGGTAAAATCTTCTTTCTTATTATCTAATGATTTTATTTTTAATTTATACGCGTGCAAAAAAAGTTTATTATATTTAATGTTTTTATTCCCATCCAATTTTTTTAAAAATTTTTTATCGCCAACTATTGGGCAACCTAATTGAAAGCAATGTTTTCTAATTTGTCTTTTCTTTCCAGTTTCAGGTTTTAAAAGTATAAAAGAAAATTTTTTCTCTATCTTTCTTAAAATAATATATCTTGTTATAGAAGTTTTATTTTTATCATCCTTAATTTGATTGACCATTCTACCCTCATTTTTTTTTGGAATTCCATTTAAAATAGCTATATAAAATTTTTCTATTTTTTTTTTATTAAATTCTTTTGAAAAATAAACGCTAGATTTATATGTTCTAGCAATTATTAATAGTCCACTTGTTTCCTTGTCAATTCTATGTACTATCCTTGGTTTTTCTTTTGAATCAAATTGTAATTCATCTAACAAATCACAAATACTTAATAATGTTTTTGTACCACGATGAACAGCAACTCCAGATGGTTTATTGATTATAATTTTATCATTATCTTTGTATATAATATTATTGATTATTTTTTTTTTAAGAATTCTTAAGTCATTCTTATTTATATTTGCTTTTATTCTTTTTTTAGATTTAAAACTAGGTGTTTCAATAAAATCTCCTACTTTTATTTTGTAAGAAAGCTTAGTATTTTTTCCATTTAATTTTATTTGTCCTTTTCTGCAGCATTTTTCTAATAAACTTTGAGGTACTTTTAAGAATTTTCTTTTGATCCATTTATCTAATCTTTGATCTGAATCAGATAAATCTATTTGGAACTTCAATTTATTGTTTTTTTGGATTTGGTAATTTAGATTCTTTAAACAAAACGTGTTTTTTAGCTACAGGATCATATTTTTTCACTTCTAACTTAGTTTTTTTTTCTCCTTTTACACCTCTTTTAATAATATAAAAGTACCCTGTTCCTGCAGTGCTAAGTAACCTTTTAATTTCAAATGTTCTTGCCATTTATTTATCTTTTTTTTTTTCTAATTTTTTTGCAATTTCCTGATTTTCTTTTAATTCATTTTCTGGAACTTTTTGATCAACAACTTGATCTGGTTTTTTTTCTTCACTACCAGAAACACTTTCGTCTGGTTTAGTTTCAGCCTCTTGTTTCTTTTTTTGCACTGGCCCGGAATCTAATCCTTTTACTTTTTCATCTCTATCTACTAATTCAATAACTGCTAAGGGAGCCATATCTCCATATCTAAAACCATTTTTAAGTATTCTTATATATCCACCTTTTCTTGCTTCATATCTTTTTGCAATACTTGTAAAAAGCTTCTCAATAATTTTTTTATTTTTTAGAATTGAAAAAGCTTTTTTTCTAGATGGTAAACTTCCCTTTTTTGCAAGTGTAATTATTTTCTCTACAAATGGTCTTAAATTTTTTGCTTTAGCTAATGTTGTGCTTATTTGTTCATGTTTAATTAGTGCTAAAGCCATATTATTAAGCAACGCTTTTCTATGTGAGCTTGTTCTATTAAGTTTATATTTTAAAACTCTATGTCTCATTGTTTTATAAGTTATCGTCTAGATTCTTTGATAATTCTTCTATATTTTCTGGAGGCCATTCTTGAATATCCATACCCAAATTTAAACCCATTTGCATTAAAACTTCTCTAATTTCATTTAATGACTTTCTACCAAAATTTGGTGTTCTTAACATATCGTTTTCTGATTTTTGTACTAAATCACCTATATAAACAATATTATCATTTCTCAAACAATTCGCAGAACGAACAGATAATTCTAATTCATCAACTTTACGTAAAAGATTTCTATTAAAATTAATTTCTGATTCTTCTTCTTTACTTTTTTCGTCAACCTCTGGTTCCTCAAAATTAATAAAATATTGCAATTGTTCTTGTAAAATTCTCGCTGCCATGGCTATAGCATCATCTGATTCTATTGCTCCATTAGTTTCAACATTTAGAGTAAGTTTGTCGTAATCTGTTACTTGACCAACTCTAGAATTTTCAATGTTATATGACACTTTTTTTACTGGAGTAAATATTGAGTCAACAACTATAAGACCTATTTGTTTGTCTTCTTTTTTTTGTTGTTCTGCTGAAACATAACCTTTCCCGTTTTGCACAGTAAATTCAACATTTAGTTTTGCTGATTTTTCAAGGTGGCATAAAATTAAATCAGGATTAATAATTTCAATTTCACTTCCAGTTTCAATTTGAGAAGCTCTTATTTCACCTGGCCCTGAAGCCTTTAAGACCATTTTTTTTGGTTGATCGCTATTTAATTTTAATGCTAATGATTTTATATTTAAGACAAATTCAGTAACATCTTCAATCATTCCTGGTATAGATGAAAATTCATGTAAAACTCCATCAACTTGCATTGATGTAACCGCAGCTCCTTGAAGGGATGATAATAAAATTCTTCTTAATGCATTTCCAATTGTTTGTCCATAACCTCTTTCTAGAGGTTCTATAGTAACTGACCCAAAGGCTTTTTTATCTTCTTCTTTATTAACATCTATTTTTGTTGGTTTTATTAACTCTGTCCAGTTTTTAAATGCTAATGGATCAGGTTTTTTTAAATCTTTATTAACTTCTTCTTTTTTATTCATATCATTCCTTTCATTTATAAAAATTAAACTCTTCTCCTTTTAGGTGGTCGGCAACCATTATGTGGTAAAGGTGTAACATCCTTTATAGAAGTTATCGTAAAACCGACTGCTTGAAGAGCCCTTAAAGCAGATTCTCTACCTGCTCCCGGTCCTTTAATATATATTTCTAAGGTTTTAACTCCATGATATTTAGCTTTTTCTCCTGCATCTGAAGCGGCAATTTGTGCTGCGTAAGGAGTGGATTTTCTAGAACCCTTAAAACCTTTTACACCAGATGAAGACCAGGATAAAGTGTTACCTTTGATATCGGTTATATTAATTACTGTATTATTAAAAGTAGCATTAACATGTGCAATAGCATTTGGAACATTTTTTCTTACTTTCTTCTTTATAAACCTTTTTTTTGGTTGAATTTTTGACTTTTCATCCTTTTGTTCCTCTGTTTTTACACTTTCTTCTTTTTTTATTGTTTCTTTTTTTTCTTCAGCCATAATTTACTATGCAGTTACTTTCTTTTTATTAGCAATTGCGATCCCTTTCCCTTTACGAGTTCTAGCATTAGTGTGAGTTCTTTGTCCTCTAACAGGAAGTTTTTTTCTATGTCTTAAACCTCTATATGTTCCTAAATCAGTTAATCTTTTTATATTAAGCGATGCTTCGCTTCTTAAGTCACCCTCTACCTTATATTTACTTTCTATATATTCTCTTATTTTTAATACTTCTTCATCAGTTAATTTATTTACTCTTTTATCATCAGATATGCCAACATCTTTACATATTGCATTAGCAATAGTTGGTCCTATTCCATATATATATGTTAGAGCAACTTTAACACGCTTATTAGTTGGTAGATTTACACCAGAAATTCTCGCCAATTGAATACCTTAAAAAATAAAACGAATTATACTAATTAATGATTTTAAGTCAATAAAAACTAACATTAGGTAAATTTACTAAATTTCTTCCATAGATTTAAAGATATCATTACTCACATTTGCAATAGATTGCATACCATTTAATGTTTTTAAAACATTCTTCTTTTTATATAAATCTATTAATGGAGTGGTTTCTTTTAAATAAACGTCTATTCTTGATTTTAATACATCAATACTATCATCCTCCCTATCTTCTTCTGTTTGTCTTTTTTGAATTCTTTTTATTATTTCTTCTTTATCTATTAAAATATGGAGAACACAGTCAATTTTTTTGTTCTGTTTTTTTAATAGCTCTGCAAAAGCATGTGCTTGATCTAAGTTTCTAGGAAAACCGTCAAATAATATTCCCTTACTTTTTAATAATTCTTCTGAAAGTATTTTTTCGACAATTTGAATAATTATTTCATCTCCCACTAATTTTCCTCCATTAATAATACTTTCAATTTTTTTTCCAATTGCTGATTTCTTTTTTACCTCATGTCTTAAAATATCTCCTGTAGAAAAATGAAATAATTCTTTTGATTCACAAAGTATATTGGCTTGTGTACCTTTACCTGCACCAGGCGGTCCCAGTAAAACTACAATCATTATAATCCACCTTTGAAATCAGTTTTTTTTAATAAATCTTTATACTGATGAGCAAATAAATGTGATTGTATTTGACCAATAGTATCAATCATAACTACAACTACGATAAGTAAGCTTGTCCCACCAAAATAAAAAGGTACAGAAAATTTTGATATTAATATTTCTGGTATTATACAAACTAAACCTAAATATAACGCTCCTACAAGAGTTATTCTTGTCAATACATAATCAAAATATTGTGCTGTATTTTCTCCAGGCCTTATTCCAGGTACAAACCCGCCATTTTTTTTTAAATTATCTGCAGTTTCTTTTGGATTAAAAACTATAGATGTATAAAAGAAACAGAAAAAAATTATTAATGAAAGATATAAAATTAAATATAAAGGCTTTCCATGAGAAAGATAAGTACTTAGAAAATTTATAAAGCCTGGCCCTCTGCCACCAGTTAATCCACTTAAAGTTAATGGTAGAAGAAGAACAGAAGATGCAAAAATTGCAGGAATTACACCTGACATATTCAGGTTAAGATGCATATGGCTACCTTCTCCTCCATACATTTTGTTTCCTATTTGTCTTTTAGGATATTGAACAAAAATTCTTCTTTGAGCTCTTTCCATAAAGACTATAAATATAAAAATTAATATTATAAAAAAAATTAATGCAATTATAAAAAATGGAGATAAAGCTCCAGTTCTAACTAATTCAAAAGTTCCTGCAATAGCTGAAGGTAGATTTGCAACAATTCCAGCAAATATAATTAAGGAAATTCCGTTTCCAATTCCTCTTTGAGTTATCTGTTCTCCTAACCATAATAAAAAAATTGTTCCACCAATTATAGTTATAACTGTACTAAGTCTAAAAAAGAGACCGGGGTCAATAACAGCAGATCCTATATTTCCACCCATATTTTCTAGACCTACAGCTAAACCATAGCCTTGCAATGTTGCTAATAAAACAGTTCCATATCTTGTA
>CAZWXP010000002.1:0-7403 GCA_964637965.1 uncultured Alphaproteobacteria bacterium
CTTTCAAATCAAAATTTTTGCCAGTATTTTCTTTTTTTTCTACCATAAGAAATATATAGTTTTATTTTTTAAACTACCTAACTAATAATACTAATATTATTAAATAATTCAAAATTTAGATATGAAAAAATTAAATATAAGAAAAATATTTGAGGATGAAATAAACAATCATATTTCAAGTATTGATATTTTTTTAAAGAAAAACTTTAATGATTTTAATATTTTTTTAAATCTTGTAATTAAGACTTTAAAAAAAGGGAATAAAATAATTTTATTTGGAAATGGAGGCAGTGCCTCTGATGCACAACATATAGCAGCAGAATTAGTTGTAAAATATAAAAAAAAAAGGAAATCTATTCCTGCTATATCATTGTCAACAGATACATCAGCACTAACTGCAATTGGAAATGATTTTTCATTTAATGAAATTTTTTCAAGACAAATAGAATCTATAGGTAATCCAGGAGATATTGCTATAGGAATAACTACTTCAGGAAAAAGTAAAAATGTAATTAATGCATTAAAATTAGCTAAGAAAAAGAAAATAATATCTGTTATTTTGACAAAAAAGAAGTATCCAAATAAAAATAATTTAAAAAAAATTTCTGATTTTATTTTAGGTGTACCTGCTGATGAAACTGCGAGAATACAAGAACTTCATATTTTGGTAGGACATTTAATGTGCGCAGTTATAGATGAATCATTTTAATTAAAAATATATGTCACAGAAGATATCCGAAAATATTTTATCATTATTGAATAGTAGAATTTTTTGTTTAGGAGATCTTATGTTAGACAGATATATAATTGGTACTACAAACCGCATCTCTCCTGAAGGGCCTATACCTGTTTTAGATGTAAAGAAAGAAGTTAAAATGTTAGGTGGCGTTGGGAATGTTGTTAGAAATCTTAGCACATTAGCTATAGAAAGTCATTTAGTTAGCTTACTTGGAAATGATATAAATAGTAAAGAAGTAGAAAAAAAGTTGGATCAAATACGCGTTAATAAAAATATAGTTAAAGATTCTGATAGACCAACAATCACAAAAACACGTTTTATAGCAAACAACCAACAAATACTTAGAGTTGATAAAGAAAAAATACTTCCCATTAATAAAAATACAGAAAAAAAAATATATAAGCGATCAAAAAAAGAAATTTTAAATGCAGATGCGATTATTATTTCAGATTATAATAAAGGTTTAGTAACAGATTATATTTTAAAAAAAATAATCAGTTTTTCAAAAAAAAATAAAAAACCTATAATAATCGATCCAAAAAGCCCAGACTTTAAAAAATACAAAGGAGCAACAATTGTCACTCCAAATATTAAAGAATTAGAGGAAGCTGTAAAAAAAAAATTAGTTAACGAACATGAAATTATCGATGCTTCTAGAAAATTGATCTCAAAATTTAATTTTAATTATTTATTAGTAACAAGAGGTAAATTTGGAATGATTTTAATCTCAAAAAAAAATAAAAAAATAGTTAAATTAGACGCGGAAGCAAAAGAAGTGTTCGATGTCTCAGGTGCAGGAGATACGGTTGTATCATTTATAGCAGCAGGACTAGCATCTTCATTAAAACTTGAAGAAGTTGTTAAAATTGCCAATATTGCTGCTGGTATAGTTGTAAATAAAACAGGCACATCAGTCGCACATTTATCTGAAATGCTCCATTATGCAAATAAAAATAGCTACCATTTATCTAAAGTCATGGATTTCTCAGAAGTAGAAAAAGTCACAAATTTTTGGAAAAAAAAAAATAATAAAATCGGTTTTACAAATGGATGCTTCGATTATCTGCATCCAGGTCATGTTTCCTTATTTCAACAAGCAAAACTAAAATGTTCAAAGTTAATTGTTGCAGTAAATTCTGATGATTCTATTAAAAAAAATAAAGGACCACAGAGGCCTAAACAAAAGTTAAACACAAGACTCCAAGTTTTAAATTCAATACCATTTATTGATTTAATCATTGTGTTTTCTGATAAAACACCTCTTAGAATTATAAAAAAAATTAAGCCGCATCTGTTGATTAAAGGAAGTGATTATAAAGAAAATCAAATTATAGGTGCAAAGGAAATTAAAAAATATGGAGGAAATGTTTTAAGGGCAAAAATATTAAAAAATTTTAGTTCCTCAATAATTATTGACGAAATATTAAATACTTCTTTTTAAAAAAAAATTCTTTCAAAAAAATTATTATTTTTTAAAAATTTATTTCTTTTTTTTTCATTTTTAAAACTTTTGTAAGCTAAACTCAATTTAGCATATGCCATTTCAAAAGTTATTCCTTCTAGATATTTAACATTTAAATCTAATAAAGTTTTTAAACTTTGATAAATATTTTTTTTTTTATTAGATATAGGAGATATAAAAAAAGGAATTTTTCTATATTTGTTTTTCTTTATAAAATTTTCTAATGAAAAATTTCTTTCATTTCCATTCCTTGTGCTTGCAGTTCCTGAGTGATATAAAGAATGCAGAATTGCTTTTGGTTTAATTTTATTTAAATTATAAATATCATAATTTAATCCAGGATAAGGCTTAATAATTAAAATTTGATTTGAGAATCTAAATTTTTTATTTAATTTATAATTATTCCCATTTTTTTTTATAGAAATAATAGAAGGATTTTTTTTTCTTATGAAAGAAAATTTATTATTTTTATAATTGCATAAAACATCACTAAATCTTGAATTTAAATTGTTATCATAGCTATTTATTTGCTTTACTCTGCTACCAAGGAAAAAAGATACAAAATTTTTTTTAGGATTTTTATAAGAAACATATGTTCCTGGCAATTTTGTTTTAATAATAAAACTTATTGCGGCTTCTAAATTTGATTTCCCAGTAGAATTTTTTTCCTTTAATGGTTTATCACTACTTACCAAAACAACGGGTTTATTAAAATTATAAAAATATTGGGAGAGCGCAGATGCAATAAAGGATAACGTATCCGTTCCATGAGTAATTATAATCCCTGAAAAATCATTTTCCCAATTTTCCTCAATACATTTTACAATCTTATTCCAATCATTTGGAATAGCATTCTCACTAAGAATATTAATAGGTTGAACAATTTTATAATTAATTTTTTTATTAATTTTTTTTAGTAAAAACGACTTTAAATAATTATTTTTTGAAACATTAACTATATTTCCTTTTTTTTCGCTTCCTATTGTTCCACCGGTTAATATTAATAATATTGTATTCATAAAATTATTATAGAATAATTATATTATTAAAAAAAAATGTTCAGATTATTAGTAATTTTTTTATTTTTCTTTATATGTAGCTGTTCATCATTTAACACAGAACCTAAATATACAATTAGGGTATTTGATAAAGATAACCCTAAAATTTTATTAATGCCTGTGGACATAGAAATTTGTGAATTAACTCTTGCTGGAATGTGTGAACCAAGCGCTTCATGGACTAAAGATTCTAAAGAGAATATCATTTTGAGTTTTGAAGAAATTTTAAATAAAAGAAATGCTGTTTTAATAAAATATAACAAAAATGATCAAAATGATGAAATAGTTCAAATAATTAAATTACATACTCAAATTGGGCAAGAAATAATTAATAATGAGTATGGCTCTTATAAATTACCAACAAAAAAAGAATTTAATTGGACTTTAGGGGAAAAAGTAAAATTGTTAAAAAATAAATATAAAAGTGATTATGCAATATTTATTTTTTTTAGAGACCAGTATTCAAGCACTGAGAGAGTTATTTATAATATAGTTACTGCGGTTTTATTTCCTGGAATAATACCTATAGGTGGTTCACAAATAGCATTTGCTAGCTTAGTAAATTTAAATAATGGTAATATTTCTTGGTTTAATGGTTACTACAGATCATTTGGAGATGTGAGAGATTTAGAAAATGCAAAAGATACAGTAAAAAAAATTTTTGAAGAATTTCCAGGATGAAAAAAATATTTTTAATTATAATTTGCTTTCTTGCTAGCTGCACATCACCGATAGGAGGCGCAAAAAAAGTTGAAGATATTAAACCTCAGGAGACACCATCAATAGAAAGTATTGAAGCAGGATTGTGGATGCAAATGAATAATTATGAAGAAAATTTAAAAACATCAGGATCTAGAATTAAGGATAAAGATTTAGAACAATATTTAAAAAATATTTTATGTAAACTAACTTCTGATTATTGCAAAGATATCAGAGTGTATGTCCAAGATATACCATATTTTAATGCATTTATGGCTCCAAACGGAATGATGGTTGTTTGGACAGGTCTTCTTCTAAGGGCACAAAACGAGGCACAACTTGCTGCTGTTATAGGCCACGAAGCAGGCCATTATATTAAAAGACATTCTCTAAAATCGTGGTTAGACGCAAAATCCAGAACAGATTTAATGGTGTTATTATCAATAGGCTTGGCTGTTGGAGGTGTCCCAGCAGGAGGAGATATATTTAATTTAACACAGTTACTTCAGGCTGGTTTCATGGCTAAGCATAGTAGGGATAATGAAAGAGAAGCAGATAAAATTGGTTTAGATTTTTTAATAAATTCAGGTTACGATCCTTATGAAGCACCAAAAGTATGGGAGAATATTATTAAAGAAATGAAATTAGGAGAAGTGGATCAACCTATAAGTTTTTTAGCGTCTCACCCAGCTCCAGAAGAAAGAATAGATAATTTAAAAAAACAAATTAGTGAATATAAAAATATAGATAATAAAAAAAACACTAAAGAGTTAAAAGAAAAAACAAAGCCACATCAAAAAAAATGGATCAAAAATGAATTAAGACTTAAAAATAAAGTAGAACAAACCGAATTTGTATTAGAAACAACATTTCAACATACCCAAGATGAATATTTACTAAAATTTTATAAAGGAGAAATTTATCGTTCAAGAGGAGATGAAGAAGATAATTATGAAAAAGCAATTAATTATTATAAAGAATCAGTAAAATTGAAAAAGGATTTCCCTAATGTTTATAGACAACTTGGTTTATTACAACTTAAAACTGAGAATAAAGAGGAAGCAAAAAAAAATTTAAGAAAATATCTTGAGGTTGCAAAAAATCCTAAAGATAAATCAATTATTAAAAGTTATTTAAATTAAATGTCTATCTTAAAAAAAATATTTATTATTACTTTTCTTACAATTTTAGTTTCTTGTAAGCCAGACAAAATATATATGTTAGTTGAACCAGGAACAGTAGAAATAGAAAAAATTTATTCTATAAATACAAATAAAAAATGGAGTCAATTCCAAGATCATCAATACAATTTTCTATTTTGGACAATTGACGGATATACTTTAGAAAGAATAGTTTTTTTTAAGCCTATTGAAGACGGAAGATCTTTATTTGATCATGATAGTTTTTTTACAAAAGAAGATAAGAAAAGACCTCTTTTTAATTCACAAATGAATAAATTTGAAATTAAAGAATTTTTTGAAAACTGTATTATTTGGTCAAGAGAATTTACAAAATTTGAAACAAGTAATATAAAAAATTATAATATTGGAGATGCTGAAGGTGTCTCGTTTGATATAGAAGCACAGAATGAACTGGGTCTAATTTATAAAGGATTTGCTGTTCTTGCTGTAAAAAATAAAAAATTGTATTCAGTGTATTTCATTGCTTCTGAAATGGAATTTTACGATAGATACAAAGAAGAAGCTAAAAAAATTATTTCTTCGATTAAGATTTTGTAAATTTTATAAAAATATCCTCTAACTTTTTTTGTTTAAATTCTTTCATAATTTTTTTTTTAGTTTTAGATAACACAATTTTTCCCTCAGCCACAATACATATTCTGTCACATAATCTTTCAGCTTCTTCTATGTAATGTGTTGTTAAAAGAACTGTTTTTCCTTTATTTTTTAATTTTGTTATATATTTCCATAATTGCCGTCTTAGTGTTACATCGACTCCAGCTGTTGGTTCATCTAAAACAAGAATCGACGGGTTATGGACTAAAGCTTTTGCTATCATAAGCCTTCTTTTCATTCCTCCAGAAAGACTTCTTGTATATGAATTAGCTTTATTATGTAAATCTAAATCTTCAAGAATTTGGTTTGTTTTTCTATCTTTCTTTTTAATTCCATAAAGGCCAGCTTGAACTTCTAGGATTTCTTTTGGAGTAAAAAAAGGGTCAAAATTTAATTCTTGAGGCACAATACCTATCTGACAACTTGCCTGCTTTCTGTTGGAATCAATATCATAATTATTTATTTTTACTGTTCCTGAATCTTTTAAACACAACCCCGCTAATATATTTATTATAGTTGATTTTCCTGCACCATTTAAACCTAGTAAACCAAACAAAGAGCCTTTTGGTATTTTTAAGCTTACATTAATTAAAGCTAAAACATTCTCTGTTTTCTTTTTATTAATAAAGGTCTTGTTCACCTTTTTTATATCGACAGCATATTTAACTTTTTTTTCCACTTCTTCAAAAATAATATTTTTTAATGATAATATAAATAACTTCTTTTTTTAAAATGTATATAATTAGTTGAAATTGAAAAAATTATTTTTAATTGACGGTTCAGGATTTATTTTTCGTGCATTTTATGCACTTCCTCCATTAACAAATCCAGATGGGATTCCTATTAATGCAGTTTACGGATATTGCAATATGATTTTAAATATCTGTGAAAAATTTAAACCTGAAAAAATAATAGTAGTTTTTGATACTAAGAGAAAAACATTTAGAAATGATATATATAAAGATTATAAAAGTAATAGAAAAGAACCTCCTGAAGAATTAATACCTCAATTTCCAATAATAAGAGAAGCTACTGATGCATTACAAATTCCAAGGATAGAAATAGAAGGATATGAAGCTGATGATATTATAGCAAGTTACACAAAAGAAGCTGAAAAAAAAGGTCTTTCAGTGACAATTGTATCATCAGATAAAGATTTAATGCAGTTAGTTAATAAAAATACAAAAATGTACGATTCAATGAAAAATAATTATATTGGGATAAAAGAGGTAAAAGAAAAATTTGGAGTTGAACCATCTAAGCTAATAGATGTTCTAGCTCTAGCTGGCGATAGTATAGATAATATTCCTGGAGTCTCCGGGATAGGTGTTAAAACAGCAGCGGAATTAATCAATAATTACAATAATTTAGAAAATATATTGGATAAAGCTGATGAAATAAAACAACCGAAAAGAAGACAAATTTTAATTGATGAAAAAGAAAAAGCTTTAATTAGTAAAGAATTAGTTGCTTTGAAATATGATATTGACCTAAAAAACAAAGTTGATACTAGTTTATTTAAAGGTATTAATCAAAAAACTGCTTTAAAATTTTTTCAGAAACATGGTTTTAAAAATTTAATTTCAAGATTTACTAAAAAAGAAGATAATGATTCAATTGATCAATCTTTAAATAAAAAAAAACAAAAA
>CAZWXP010000003.1:0-6443 GCA_964637965.1 uncultured Alphaproteobacteria bacterium
CGTCAGTTAGATCTAGTAGAAAAAGCATAAGCCTAGGTGAAAATATTACAGTGAACTTTGGTAACGGTGAAACAACATCATTTAAAGTGAGAAGAATTTGGAAAGATGGAGATACATGCTGGCTTACTCCCTCAAAAAAAAAGAAAATATAAACCTTACTTGACCGTAGGAAATTGTAGATAATGAAAAAACTCTTAGTCATACTTCTTCTCCTTTTCCCGGTTCATGGCGCATGGGGAGAAATAATAACTCTTTCTTGCTCATATTATCAAATATTTATGACAAAAAGTAGTTCGTCACATAAAATTGATCCACCTATGACTAAAATCTTCAGATTTGATTTTCAAAAAAGAACGTTTGGTGATTTTAACCGCCCATTAGATTTGTTAACTGATCAGTATATAAGATGGCATTTTCCGAAACAGTCTAAGTCCCCAGGAAAATATTATATAGAATATGTAAGTATAGATAGATACACCGGTATAGCTAGATCTGAACTCACTATTGATTTTCCTGAGATAGAATTAGAAAAGTTTATGAAAAATACAAATAAACGTCCTCCTCTTACTTCGAGTTCTAACGCAAATTGTAGAAAAAGTTTAGGCAAGAGAAAATTCTGATTTTGCTTGAAAATCAAAAACTTAGTGCTGTAATAAAAGGTATGAGAAAATTGCTATTAATATTGACATTAATTTTTCCACTAAATGCCTTTGGTGGACAACAAGAAATGATAAATGCTTGTGAATCAATTCCTGGAATTTCAGAATGTAGTCCCCCTGGCTCTTCTTCCTTTTGGGTATTTATGTCAACACCAAATCAACCTCATCCATATAATGATTATGGCTCTATGTTGTGTAATGGAGGCGCAACTAAATTTGGTGTACCAAAGGGATATTCAATTACTTTTTGGAATGCTAATACCAAAAAACAATTAGCAAAATTTAGATGTTACTAAGAACAAAACTCTTAATCATACTTCTTCTCCTTTTCCCGGTTCATGGTGCATGGGCAAAGGAATTAAACTTAAAATGTGAAAATAAAGACGGCAGAATGGACATCATTATTGATCTTAAAAAAAAAACAATGACAAATGCACATGGTTTATCTTTTAGTAATATTAGAATAACATCTGGTTTGTTTTCTGGGGAAGTACCGCAATTTCTTATTGATCAAGTAAATAGGGAAAATATAGCTGCTGGTGGTACATATCAAATTGAAACTCAAACTTTTAAAATTTACCGAGATAACGGATCTTTTGAAAGAATAACGAAAGGGTTAGGAAGCCTAAAGACTGAAACTATTTACGGTAATTGTGAACAAACTTCTTCCAAAAAGAAATTTTAAAAAATTTAACGTAATGAAAAGACTTTTACTCATACTTCTTCTCTTTTTCCCGGTTCATGGTGCATGGGGTGATATTATTACTATAAATTGTAAGCCGCATAGTATTAACGCTGAAAAAATGCCATTTGGTGAAAAAGATATAGAAACCTTTATTCTTGATATTAACAGACAAGTTGTTTTAAATGCGTCAGAGGTGCCTCTAGGACACAATTTAAAAATAACAAATACCTCTTATAATTGGGATGATACACCCAGGATCATAGAAGCATATAATACAAATATCGAAGAAAATTCACCAAAATATATATCAAGTACATATGTATTAAATAGGATAACGGGTGAACTTTTAAATGAAGTTGTTAAAGAAGATGATTCAAGATCAAAAATCCAATCGTCTTGTGAAAAAGCTCCTATAAATAAATTCTAAAAAATTTAACGTAATGAAAAAACTCTTAATCATACTTCTTCTCCTTTTCCCGGTTCATGGTGCATGGGCAGAAAATTTATTTCTTGAATGCGGAGTACCAAATAAAATAAAAATGTACTATGAAATGGATTTAAAAAATAAAACAGTAAAACATTATGATGATACATACAAAATACAATATATGGATGATAAATATTTTCATTGGACAATGAATCATTATTATAAAAAAGAAGGATATAGTGTTATGGGATACGTAAGTATAGATAGAGTAAATGGCAATATAAAGGTTGAAAGTTCTGAACCAATTCCAGATGCTGAAGTAACTAAATGGTTAAATACTACTTCAAGTCGTCCGCCTATTGATGACACTCAATATGGTAAATGTTCAAAATGGTCTGGTAAAAAGAAATTCTAATCCCGTATCACGGATCAGGAGTTTTTAAGAAAAATTGTGTCGTGACTTTTAATTTGTCGAACTTATCCAATTACCAAATGCCTCTGTTATTGTGCTTACCCTTAAATTATCGTCATATCTCATATTGGGTCCCCAATCATAGCATTCGACAGAAACTATTTCAGTAATTTTACCATCTACTCTCAACGTCCAATTTGTTTGATAAATTTTACTTTTACCAGTTGTATCACCATGGAGGACTCCAGTATCTGGATTATGTTCTTCTGCATCTTTTAGGATTTCAGAAAAACTATTTACAATTTTTCTTCTATCTTGATGACATTCATTAATTTTAGTAAAAACCGCTCCTGCTATATAATTAATTATATATTTTTTATCATTCCTTTTATAACCTATTTGTATTCGGTCATATTGTTTAAAAGATTCTTTATTACCTCTTTTGCCAAAACTTGAAACGGCAAATTGTTTATCTAAATGAGCATATTGAGAATCAACATTGTTTTGTTTTATTTGTCTTTCAGAATAAAAATCTAATGCACTATCGCCTAATTTTATTCCTTCTATTCCAATCTTACCTTTAATGATATTATCTGTATCTGAAAATTGTAATATGTATTTTTCTTTTTCTTTTTCCCATACAACTCTTTCGCTTTTCCCTCCCCTTGCTTTGCTAGTTGTTGTTCGAATTGCGATTATACATTTTCCAGGATAAAAAGTTTTTTCACAATGTTTTATTGCTGCTCTATCCGCATCCTCCTGGTCTTTTCCTCCTGCATGTCCAGAACAAGTACCAATAGGTTCGCCGTTTGGGCTTTCTATACATACAGATATAGAATAATAATACCACCCTTCTTTTTCATATTTCCTGACAAATTCTCTAAAGTCTTTAGAATTTGTTTTTTTCGTTCCTAAAAATTCCATTCTCATATCTAAATCTGTGAATTCATCAAAAAACTGGATTATTTTTGCCCATCCGATATGAGAAGGAAAAAGGAGTAAAAGTATGACTAAGAGTTTTTTCATATCTTTTAATTTCTTAATTTAACGGTTCCTCTAATAAATTTAATGATTTTTTTTGTTCAGACTGCATTCTAATAAACGCTTCTTCTGTATTTTTGCATAATAGAAGAAGTGTATTTTTGCTTCCAATTACTGATGTTCTTTTTACAAGTTGAGGATAAGATTTTAATACAGATTGTTTTCTTGTTCTTTTATCAAGAGCAATATTGTTAGAAAGAAAACTAACAACATATTTAGCTATGATTCCGTAATTTATATTCTGAAATTTATCTTCTCCTTCTCCTATCAACATAGCATGAACAATACCAACAGCATTTCCATTTAAATTTAATAGAGGACCTCCGCTATTACCTTGATTAATTGCAGCATTAGTTTGAACTATATTTTGTCCAATTGGTATACTACTAACAATTCCATTAGTTACACTTACACTATCACCTCGGATGTCTGCTAAAGGGTAACCAATTGCAATAACAGGTTCGCCTAGTATTGGATTTTCAAATTTTATATAATTATTATTTTTATATTTAAATTTTAACAAAGCTAAGTCGTTATCAATATCAGTATCAATAATGCTTCCAGTCAATTCTTTTCCTTCTATTGTAGTTACAATCTTTTTACAATTGGCTATGACATGCTGGTTAGTTAAAACATAACCATTCTTTTGAACATAAAAGCCCGATCCTGTACCAATTACCTTTAATGTGCTTTCTTTTTTTTTATCTACATTTTTTTCTTGTGCAATCAAATCTTTTTCTTTATTTATATTTTCTTCTCGTGTAATCCATTCATTTTCAGTAACAACATCTTTTTCTTTATTTTTAATTTTTGCTAAATGTATAGAAACATTGCGATCCCAAACTACTTTATTTCCTTCTACGCCAATTATACAAAATAAAGCATTTTTATTTTCTGCATGGCAAAATGATATTGCATTTTTATTTGCATCTTCTTGTGAGATAGTTGATGATTCTACGTAATCATTTATACAACGTTCTCCGTCAGATGTTTCAATGCATGCTGCAATAGAAAAATATTTGTATCCCTCTTTTTTCTTTTCTTTTCTATAATTTATCCAATATTCTTTATTTTCTTTTACAAAATAGGATTTTCTCCAATCTTCATCGATATAATCTAAATCAATTAAAAATCCTGTTAACCCTTTTTTTTCTGGCGAATAATTTCTGTCGCTTATATTTTCATCTTCTTCTCTAGGCTCTTCTTCTCGTGTAATCCATTCATTTCCAGTAACAACATCTTTTTCTTTCTTTTTTAATTCATAAATATATTTTTCTTTTTCCTGATCCCATACAATTCTTTTTCCTCGAATTGCAATAATACATATTGCGGATGCATGATTTCTTTCACATTCATCGATTGCGTATTTATCAGATTCTTTCTGTGTTTCAGCAGCTCCCATCCATCCACAAGAACCTATTATATTGCCTGTATCTGTTTCAATACACATAGATACTGACGAATATTTATATCCTTTTTCTTTACCTTCTTTTATGAAATCTTTGTAATCGTTATCTCTTTCTAAATATGAGTATTCTACATCAGTATTTGTTAGTTCATAATATTCTTGTAATATAATTGCGTCTGCGTACTTGTTTGCAAAAAAAGTTAGATAAAAGACAATTAATAAAGATACATTTTTTTTCATATTCTGCTTCCCGACTTAAAATTAAAACAGAAATTAGAACAAAAGTGCTGTAAATTCCTTTAAAAAACTATTGGTATTTTAACACTTTTTTTTCTCAAAACCTACCAGATTTACTAACATGGTGCTATAATTATAGTATGAGAAATTTGTTACTTATATTACTTTTGCTTTTCCCGGTTCATGGTATATGGGCTGAAGTAATAGAGGAAAAACAACCAGAAGAAATTATGGAATTATTTGGAATCAAATTTGGAGACAAATGCATAGATTCAACATCTGATAGTTACCGTACGAAAGGGAAGGTGCCGAACAAGTTATTTAAACAACATATTGTTTATTGCACAAGTATGACGAAACGAGTTTGGAAGATTTCTACTAACAATTTTTTTGAATCTGAAAAATTAGATGAATTCATAATGTGCAAAACTAGTTTACGTGCTCTAGAAAAACATTTTAATGAAAAGTATGGTGTTAAATTAAATATTACAATAGATAGGGATTATGAATATAAAGTGCAAAATAACCATGCAAACGATTTATACAATAAAGTTGAGATGATTTGTACAAGAATAGGAACTGGCAAAGAATTCAATAGTGTAGACCTTCGTCTATTAGTTACTAATTTAAAAATGGTTTCAGAAAAAAAGAAAGAAGATCTACAAATTTCTATTATCGATAAAAAAGGAATCTGAAAAATTTTTAACGGATTGCTTTAGTTATAATTACAAAAATTATAGTTGTAAGAACATAACTTATAACAATTAATGGGCCTGCAGGAGCATCAAAAAAGATTGCTAAAAAAATACCTGCTATTACTGACATAAATCCACAAAGCCATCCTAGCTTATATGGATTACGAGTATTTATTACTGCCAATGCAGGCAAAATAAGACTAGCAAATACAACATATATTCCTACTAGCTGTACGGATGAGGTAACAGCTAGTGCAAAGAGTAAGTAGAAACCAATATTATTTCGATATTCCTTTTTAAAAAACCATATTGCAAGAATTAAAACATAAATTGGTGCGTGCTTTGCTATATCTTGCCATGTAACAAATAAAATCTGGCCTGAAAGTAAATGTCGAATTTCCTCTCATCCGTTAGGATGATCAGCTAGTATTAAAATAGCTAAAGATGCTGCAAGTATAAAAGTTACGCCAATAATTGCTTCTTGCTGTTTCGGTGTCTTTATTTCTACTTTATGAAAAAATAGTCCAGCAAGAATTGCACAAGTCAATGCTGCTAATTGTGGTAACAAGGGATGCGGCTCATAGAAAAAAAAATTTGTTGCTATTAATCCTAAACCAGCAACTTGGGCTACCGCTAAATCAATAAAAATAATTCCTCTTTTTAAAACTTCAACACCTAAAGGAACATGGGTTAAGACAATCATAGAACAAATTAATAATGCCGGCCCTATAACATAGATCATTTCATTGCTAATCATTCATTGCTCCTTTTAATAAATTAATAGAATTTTCAAATAATGCAAAAAGGTCAACGCTACTAGCATCACCATTAATTGTATAGGGTAATACTATTGCCGGACTATTAATTTTTTATGATAAA
>CAZWXP010000004.1:0-2770 GCA_964637965.1 uncultured Alphaproteobacteria bacterium
TTTTAATATTTAAATTATGTTTGCAATAATTAAAACTGGTGGAAAACAATACAAAATTAAAGAAAAAGATACAATTTTTGTTGAAAAATTAAAAAACAAAAAAGGTGATAAAATTGATATTAAAGATGTTTTACTACTCAGTAATGATGAAAAAAATATTAAGATTGGAACCCCATATTTAAAAGGAGTGTCTGTTAAAGCGGAAGTTCTAGAACAAAAAAAAAATAGAAAATTATTGTATTTAAAAAAAAAAGAAGAAAAAATTACAGAAGGAAAAATGGTCATAGACAAGAAATAACTGTTCTTAAAATATTAAAAATTGGTAGTAAAAATATTGAAAAAAAATAAAAAATAATTTAAAAATATAGTAAATAATTAATATAAAAACATGGCACATAAAAAAGCAGCAGGTAGTTCAAGGAATGGGAGAGACTCTGCAGGTAGAAGACTTGGAATAAAGAAATTTGGTGGTGAAATAGTTATACCTGGAAATATTATACTGCGTCAAAGAGGAACAAAATACCATCCTGGTCTTAATGTTGGATTAGGTAAAGATCATACAATTTTTGCTCTTAAAAAAGGTAGCGTCTTATTCAAAAAGAAAAAAAATAATAAAGTTTATGTTTCGGTAGAGCCGAAATAAATTTAATATAATTCTTTTCTTAAATATTCAAATTTAAATCAGTTTATTTCTTTAAAAAAAAAATAAATGAAATTTTTAGATGAAATAAAAATATTTATTAAAAGCGGGGACGGTGGTTCTGGCTGTTGCAGTTTTAGAAGAGAAAAATTTATCGAATATGGTGGTCCTGATGGAGGTAATGGAGGAAAAGGAGGTGATGTAATTGTGAAATGTTTAAATTCTCTTAATACACTCATTGATTACAAATATAAGCAACACTGTATAGCAAAAAATGGCAAGCCAGGTATGAAAAAAAATAAGACAGGAAAAAATGGTACTGATTTGATAATTAATGTACCAGTAGGAACTGAAATATTAATGGATGATAAAAAAACACTAATAAAGGATCTTTCAAATAAAAATGATCAAATTATTATTGCTTTTGGTGGAAATGGTGGATTAGGAAATGTTAATTATAAAAGTTCAACCAATAGAGCACCGAGAAAATTTACCAAAGGTGAGAAAGGCGAGGAAAAATGGCTATATCTAAAACTAAAATTAATTGCAGATATAGGAATAGTTGGTTTACCAAATGCTGGAAAATCTTCTTTTATTAAAAAAATAAGCGCTGCAAAACCGAAAGTTGCCGATTACCCATTTACTACAATAACCCCTAATCTAGCAAGTATTATAATTAATAATAACGAACTAACTTTTGCTGATATTCCGGGAATTATTGAAGACGCGCACAAAGGAAAAGGGCTCGGTCTTAATTTTTTAAGTCATATTGAGAGATGTAAAATACTTTTGCACTTAATTGATGTTAGTGATGGTAATTTTGTTAAAAATTATAAAATAATTAGGAATGAAATTAAAAAATATAAAAATAAGGTAGAAAAAAAAAATGAGCTTATATGTCTAACTAAATGTGACCTTTTACAAAAAGATGAATTAAAACATAAAATAAGTGAATTAAAGAATGTATGTAAAAAAGAAATTTATTTTTGTTCTAATATTACTGGAGTAGGAATAAAAAAAGTTCTTAAAAAATAAGAAAATTTATATGGAAAAAAAAAAAATTAAAAAAGTAGTAATTAAAGTCGGGTCATCATTAATAGCCAATTACAAGACAGGTTTGCCTAAATTGAATTGGATTGATTCATTCATAAATGATTTAGATTTTTTATTAAAAAAAAAAGTTAAAATTATAATTGTTTCAAGCGGAGCTATAGCAATTGGTAGAAAAAGAATAGGTTTTTTGAAAAAAAAACTCAATTTAGATGAGCAACAAGCTGCTGCATCGGTAGGGCAAATATATTTAATTAACAATTACAAAAAAGCATTTAATAAAAAAAAAGTCGAGATTTCTCAAGTTTTATTAACTCTTGAGGACACAATAAAAAAAGAAAGAAAAATAAATGCAAAACAAACTTTAAATAAATTATTAGAAAAAAAAGTTGTACCAATAATCAATGAAAATGACACTGTAGCAACAGATGAAATTAAGGTCGGAGATAATGATAGATTGTCTGCAAGGGTCGCTGAAATAATAAAAGCAGATTTACTAATTTTATTATCAGATGTATCTGGATTATATGACAAAGACCCAAAAAAAAGTAAAAAAGCTAAATTAATCAAAGAAGTTAGATCTATTAACAAATTTACAATAAAAGCTGCAAGCTTTACAAACAACCATTTTGCAAGAGGTGGTATGAAAACAAAAATTATGGCAGCTAAAATTGCAACAAATACTGGCTGTGGCATGGTAATAGTAAATGGAAATACAAAAAAAATTATACAAAAAATTTTTGAAGAAGAAGAAGGAACTTATTTTCACCCTAAAAAAAGAAAAAAAAATAATTAAATATTAATATAATTATTTTTTAATGGTAAAAATTGAACAAATTACAAAAAATAGCTGAACTATCAAAAAAGGCCTCTAGAATCTTATCTATAACTTCGTCAAAAGTTAAATCCAAGGTGTTAAAATATGCGGCGCAACAAGTAAAAAAAAATTTAAAAAAAATTGAAAACGCTAATAAAAATGATTTAAAAATTGCAAAGTCAAAAGGATTGGATGATGCAATGATAGATAGACTTTTATTAGATAAAAATAGAATTAATGCCATTGCCAAAAGTCTTAACGAA
>CAZWXP010000005.1:0-25096 GCA_964637965.1 uncultured Alphaproteobacteria bacterium
ACAAATAAGATCTACCAAAGATTTGAAAACAACACCTATTATTTTTTTAACTGCTAAAGGAGAAGAGGAAGATAAACTTAGAGGTCTTGACACTGGAGCCGATGATTATGTAACTAAACCATTTTCTCAAATGGAGTTGTTAGCTAGAATTAATTCTCTTTTAAGAAGAAGTAGACCATCAAATTTAGATGATCAACTTTCTTATAAAAACACGATAAACATGGATTTAAAAACTTTTCGAGTTAAAAGAGAAGGAAAAATTGTTAAATTAAATCCAAAGGAATTTGATTTATTAAGATTATTTATGGAAAATCCCGGAAAAGTTTTTTCAAGAGATCAACTTTTAGATAAAATCTGGGGAAATATAAATGTAGAACCTCGTACTGTTGATGTTCATATTAGAAGATTAAGAAAAAACATAAATATTAATAATACAAAAGATTTAATTCGAACTGTAAGATCTTCAGGTTATTCGTTAGATATTATTAAATAATTTAAGTTATTTTCTTAATAAATGAATCTCTAAAAGTCTTAAATCGAATGGTATTCCTTTTTTAGTATTATATTTATTAAGCTCTTCCTTAAAGTCTTTAATAAACAATTTTTTATTATTTATTTCTGATATTATTTGCAAAGCCCTTGCTTTCCACCATTTTATATGTTGAGAACAACTACCATAAATTAATTTTTTTTTAATATTAATTGATAGTTCATAATCTTTTTTTAAATTAAAATGCTTAGAAAATTTATAGATTAACTCTTTTTTTGTAACTCTATTAATAAGATTTGCAGCATAAAAAATTTGTTTGTTAGTTAAATATTTTTTCATAACTTTAAAAACTAATTTTTTAAATTTTTTACCATCATTTTTTTCTATCATTAATATATCTATGGAACCATTTGGTTTGATAATTCTTTTTAATTCTTTTAACGATTTATCAATTGATTCGACCCAATGCAATGCTAATGTAGAAATAATTTTATCAACAGATTTATTTTTTAAATGATTTTTTTCAAAACTACCTTCATAAAATTTTATTCTTTTATCTTTCTTTTTTTTATTTGCTATTTTTAACATTCCTCGAGCAGGATCTATTCCATAAAATTTTATTTTTTTTTCTTTATATTTTTTTGTTATTAATTCAAAAACATACCCTGTGCCACAGCCTATATCTGCGACAACATTATCTTTATTAGTTAATTTAATATTTTTTATGAATTTTTTTGTAGCTTCTCCATATAAAAAGTTTTTATTAATATTATTATCGTATATAGCAGAATTCTTTGCAGAATAGTTCTCGATTACAATTTGTTTATTAATTACTCTTTTATCCATAATATTAACCAAATATGGCGGATGGGGTGGGATTCGAACCCACGAAGGGTAAAACCCTTGCTGGTTTTCAAGACCAGTCCTTTCAACCACTCAGGCACCCATCCTTAATTTACTTATAGAATAAAATAAATGGAAAATTATACTATTATTAAATTAAATAAAAAAAAAATATGGCACTAAAACTATATTTTACAATTCTATTTTTTTTCATTACAACAACTAATTTATTATCTAATGAATTAGATTACCCTACATGGTTAGAAAATTTTAAAATTAGAGCAGTAAAAAATGGCGTTTCAAAAGAAATTGTTGACGAAACTTTAAATCAAGTGAAAATCATACCAAGAATTATTGAGCTTGATAGAAATCAACCTGAATTCACTCTTACCTTAACTCAATATTTAAATAATGTTGTTTCTAGTACAAGAAAAAAGAAGGGAATATCTAAAATAAGAGAAAATTGGACTTTATTAAAAGAAATATCTGAAAAATATAAGGTACAGCCTAGATTTATAGTTGCATTATGGGGTATTGAAACCGACTTCGGTAGAGTTTCAGGTGGGTTTCCAGTTATAGATGCTCTTGTCACTCTTTCATACGATGGAAGGCGTGGTAAATATTTTTCAAAAGAACTTATAAATGCTTTAAAAATAATTGATCAAGGACACATTTCTTATGATCAAATGAAAGGTTCTTGGGCAGGTGCTATGGGTCAAACTCAATTTATGCCTTCTAGTTTTTTAAGTTATGCTCAAGATTATAATAACGACGGAAAAAAGGATATTTGGAAATCTAAAGAAGACGCACTTGCATCAGCGGCAAATTATTTATCTAACTTAAAATGGGATCAAAATGAAACGTGGGGTAGGGAAGTAATTGTTAACGACGATTTTAATTTAATTAATGAAGAATTAACATTAAAAAATAAAAAAAAAATAAGCGAATGGCAAAAATTGGGCGTTAGAAGAACAGATGGGAGCGATTTACCAAAAAAAAACATAGAAGGTTACTTAATAAAAATAAATGATAAAAATAAAACAAGATATTTTCTAGTTTATAAAAATTTTAAAAAAATTTTAAAAAGGAATACATCTAATTATTTTGCAATTGCAGTTGGTATTTTATCTGACTCTATTAGTATTAATTAAATGGCAAGGATTCCAGTATATTTTTTCATTATTTTCTCTATTTTTATTATCTACTCATCCTCTGCCGAAGACGAAGAAAATAAAATTACTTACAAAGTAGGTGATTCATATAAAATAAAAGGTAAATGGTACTATCCAAAAAATAATTTAGATTATCATGAGATTGGTATTGCCTCTGTTAATTTAATAAAGAAAGATCATAAAACAAAAAATGGCGAACTTTTTTCAAATGATAAAGTTCATGGAAAGCATAAGACTTTAGCATTACCAACTATTGTTCGTATAACTAATTTATATAATGGCTACTCTATTAATGTAAGAATTAATGATAGAGGTCCCAAAAATAATTTCAGAATTCTAGAATTATCAAAAAAAACTGCCAATTATCTAAAAATTAAAAATAAAGGTTTAGTTGAAATAAAAGTTGTGCCTAATTTAACGATGCAAGAACAAACAAAACTGAAGGGAGAGAATTTAACAAAAAATAGTAATGAAAATCTAGAAGAAAATATAGCATTAGGAAAAGAAGAGGTAGTGATTGAAGATTTAATGAATAAAAAAAAAATAAAAAATAAAATAAAGAGTAATGATAATTTTAAAGAATCTAATGAAGAAGAAGGCGTTAAGCTCAATTATAAAAAATCTAGAGTTTCACCTTATTATCTTAGAATCAATATAACAAAATTTAAAAAATTTGAAGACGCACGTGATTTAAAAGAAAAAATGAAACCAATTTATGATAAAATTCTTATTAGTTTAAGTTTACTAAATGGCCAAAAGTATTATAAAGTAGCAACTGTGCCTATTAAAAATTTAAATGAAGCAGAACACATTCTTAGCGTTATTCATAAAAAAGGTTTTAATAATGCGAAATTGTTTATAGAAAGAAAAAAAAAATGAGTTTAATTTTTAAAAATTTTTTTTTATTTATATTAATTTATTTTTCATTGATTATAAGAATTTATGCAATTGAAACCAAAGCAGATTCTGCAGTTGTCTTAGATGTAAATTCAAACACAATACTTTTCGAAAAAAACGCAGACATTAAGCAGGGCCCCGCGTCTATGAGTAAATTAATGCTCATATATATGGTTTTTGAAAGAATACAAAATAGAACATTATCTATGGAGCAAGAATTTTTAGTAAGTAAAAAAGCATGGAAATTTGGTGGATCAAAAATGTTTGTAAATGTTGGCGATATGGTTTCTGTTGAAGATTTACTCAAAGGAGTAATTGTACAATCAGGAAATGATGCTTGCATAGTTCTTGCTGAAGGAATGTCTGGTTCAGAGAAAAATATGGTTGATGAAATGAATGAAAAATCTAGAGAACTTGGATTAACAAATAGTAATTTTGAAAACGTTACTGGATGGCCGCACGAAGATCATTATATGTCATTAAAAGATATTGCTATTTTATCAAGATTAATAATTACAAAATTTCCTGAATATTATTATATGTTTTCATTAAATGATTTTACATACAACGATATAAAACAATTTAATAGAAATAAATTGATATCTATAGATGGGTATGATGGATTAAAAACTGGACGAACTTCTCAATCTGGTTATGGAATAGCAACGTCTGCATTAAGAAACGATCGAAGAGTTGTTTCAGTTGTTAATGGCTTAAATAGTGATAAAGAAAGAATTAATGAAACTAAGAAACTTGTAAATTGGTCTTTTCGTGGATTTGTAAATTATAATTTATATAAAGAAGAAGAGCCTATTCAGCTTGCTAAAGTATGGCTTGGAAAAGAGTCATTTGTTCCTTTAGTTTTAAATGAAGATTTAACAGTAACTATAAAAAAAAAAAAATTTAGATAAATTTAAAATTAATTTAATTTATGAAACACCTATTGTTTCCCCAATAAAAAAAGGTGATAAATTAGCTGAATTACATTTAATAGAATCAGATAATGTTATAATTAAAGAAGTATATTCTGGTAAAGATATTGATAAAATAAGTAGGTTTTACAGAAGCTTTTCTATAATAAATTATTTGCTATTTGGAGTTAGCCACACAGATAAATAATGTTTAAAGGTAAGTTAATTACTATAGAAGGATGTGAGGGGACTGGTAAATCAACGCAGATCAAACTTTTAGAAAAAAAATTAGAAAAAAAAATAAAAATTAAATCTACTAGAGAACCTGGAGGATCTTTTGGTGCTGAGCAAATTAGAAAATTAATATTTAAGTCAAATAAACAAAATTGGTCCCCAACTACGGAGGCTTTACTTCATATTAGCGCGAGAAGCGACCATTTAGAAAAAATAATTAAACCAAACTTACAAAAAGGGACATGGGTTATATGTGATAGGTTTCGAGACTCAACCATTGCATATCAAGGATATGGAAACGGTTTAAAATTAAATGTTTTAGAAATAATGCAAGATTCTATTTTTGAAAATTTTCACGCTGATTTGACAATTATATTAGATATGGATGTAAGAAAGTTTCTTAATAGAATTAAAAAAAGAAAATCAGGTATTCAAAAATATGAAAAAATGAATATAAGTTTTCATCAAAAGGTTAGAAATGGATTTCTAGATATAGGTAAAAAAAACAAAAAAAGGTGTTTTGTTTTGGATGCTGATGAAGATCCAAAAATAATAAATAAAAAAATTTTGGAAAGAATAAATAAAATATTTAAAAAAAATTTTTAAAATGAACGAAGAATATAAAATTCAAATTAAACACCCAAGATTCAATGATGAGTTTTTTGGTTATAAAAAAATTGAAGAATATTTTTTACGTTTATTAAGAAAAAAAAAATTATCTAATGCATATATATTGAATGGAATTAAAGGAGTAGGGAAGGCAACATTTGCGTATAGATTAGCTAGATGTATTTTAGATAAAGAAACTAATTTAAATTCTATAGATTCACTTAATATTTCAAAAGAAAAAGAAATTTTTAAGAATATTATGAATTTATCACACCCTGATATAAATATTATTGAACCAGATGATGAAAATAAAAAAATAAATTTAGAAAAAATTAAATTACTAAATAAAATAACTTTTAAAACAAGTTTAGAATCGAATTACAAAATAATTATAATTGATTCACTTGATAATTTTTCTACAAAAAAATCTTTTAGTTCTTTACTAAAACTTCTCGAAGATTGCCCAGTTAATTGTATTTTTTTTCTAATTTCCCATTCATTATATAAAGTTCCAGATACTATAAAATCTAGATGCCAAAAGATTTATTTTAATCCTATTCCTGATCAAACTTTAAAAAAATGGTTTGAAAAATCTAAAATGTTAGATGAGAAAAAATTAGATATCTTATTAAATTTGTCAAATGGAAGTTTGGGAAAAGCTTTACAAATTATAAATAATAGGGATTTTTTTCATATTTATTCTGATGCTGAAAAAATTATTAATAATTTTATAAGTATTTCTAAAACTGATATATTTAATTTTTTTTCATCATTTAAAAGTAATTTTTTATTAGAAGATTTTTTATTCATTATTCAAATAAACATTATTCAAAATATTAAAGAATTAATAAAAAAAGATAATTTAGAAAAAGAAATTATAAATACTTACATTTCCTTATTTTTTGAAATAAACAGTAAAATAAAGAATTTTAAGATTTATGATTTAGATAGCCTGCAAACTTTAAATTCTATTAAATATATTTTTGTAAAACATTCAGAAAATATAAATAAATTAAAAAAAAATGGATAATAATTCATTCTTTGTTACCACACCTATTTATTATGTAAATGATGCACCTCATATAGGACACGCATATACAAGTATAGCATGTGATGTAATTGCTAGATTTAATAGATTAAATAATAAAAGCACAATGTTTTTAACTGGTACCGATGAGCACGGTTTAAAAATTGAACAAGCAGCAAAAAGAAAGAATATGAATACAAAAGAATTTGTTGATGTGATGAGTTTAGATTTTAAAAAATTAACAAGAACATTAAATCTTACCAATGATTTTTTTGTAAGAACTACAGAGCATTTTCATAAAAAAGCATCCCAAAATATTTGGAATATATTAAAAAAAAATAATCAAATATATTTAGATAAATATAAGGGTTGGTACTCAGTCAGCGACGAAGCATATTTTAATGAAGATGAAATCATTACTGATAAAAAAACTAAAAAAAAATTAGCCCCATCAGGAAATGAAGTTCAATGGGTTGAAGAAGAGAGTTATTTTTTTAAATTATCAGAATGGCAAGACAAATTATTAGATTTTTATGAAAAAAATCCAAATTTTATTGGTCCAGAATCAAGAAGAAATGAAGTTATAAGTTTTGTAAAAAATGGTTTAAATGATTTATCGATTTCTAGAACAACTTTCTCATGGGGAATTAAAGTTCCTGATGATAAAAAGCATGTTATGTATGTTTGGCTAGATGCATTAATTAATTATTTATCAGCTATAGGATATCCAGATAAAAAATATAAAAAGTTTTGGCCAGCAAACGTACATATTGTTGGTAAAGATATCATAAGATTTCATGCAATCTATTGGCCTGCTTTTTTATTAGCAGCTGAGATTGAACCACCGAAAAGAATATTTGCCCATGGATGGTGGACTAATGAAGGAAAAAAAATTTCAAAATCTTTAGGTAATATTATAGACCCAAATGAAATTATAAAAGAATATGGATTAGATACATTGCGTTTTTTTTTGTTAAGAGAAGTACCATTTGGCAATGATGGAGATTTCTCGAAAAAATCTTTACAAAGAAGAATAAATAATGATTTAGCTAATGATTTGGGGAATCTTGTTCAAAGAGTTTTAACAATTATAAATAAAAATTTAGATGGAAAATTAAATAAAATTAAACAATTTGAAGAAACAGATAAGAAATTTTTAGAATATCCTAAAATAATTTTAAAAAATATTGAAAAAAATTATGAAAAACAAGAATTTCATAAAGTAATTGAAAATATTTGGAAATTAATTTCAGAAGCAAATAAATATGTCGATGAAAATGCTCCGTGGAAATTGTTAAAGAATGATAAAGAGAGAGCGGGGAATGTTTTAAATATATTAGTTTTAATAATTGCAAAAATTGCTATTTTTTTAGCACCTATTATGCCTAATGTATCTGAAAATATTTTAAATAAAATAGGGTTAACTATAAAAGAATTAACTATCAAAGATATATCTGGAAATGATTTTATAAACACTAATTATAAAATAAAAAAACCTGAAATAATTTTTCAAAAAATTGAATAATGAACAAAATCATTGATAGTCATTGCCATTTAAATTTTCCACAATTTAAAGGAAAACTTGATGAAATTGTAAAAAGAGCTTTAGATAATGGCGTATCTAGAATGCTTACAATATCAACAAAACTAAATGAAATCAGTGAGTTAGAGTCTATTTCTAAATCATATTCTGAGGTTTATAATTCAGTTGGCGTCCATCCTCATGAATGCAAGAACTACAAGGATCTGTCTTTAAACGATTTAATTAAACATACTGAAAATAGTAAATGCATTGGCATAGGTGAATCTGGACTTGATTTTTATTATGAAAATAGTCCTAAAGAACTTCAAACTAAATTATTTAAAATTCATATTGAGGCTGCTAGAGAAACTAATTTACCGCTAATAGTTCATACAAGATCAGCAGATATTCAAACAATTCAAGTACTTAGTGATGAAATGAAAAGGGGTTCTTTTTCCGGTTTAATACATTGTTTTAGTACTAGTAAGAAACTAGCCGAATCTGCAATAGATCTGGGTTTTTACATTTCATTATCAGGAATTATTACATTTAGCAAATCAACAGAATTAAGGGATATTGTTAAAGTTCTACCATTGAATAAATTATTAGTTGAAACTGACGCTCCTTATCTTGCACCAGAACCATATAGAGGAAAATGCAACGAACCTAGTTATGTTATACATACCGCAAAGATACTAGCAGATTTAAAGGGATTAGATTTGGATGTAATAGCTGAAAAAACTACTCAAAACTTTAATAGACTATTTAACTTATGATATTTAGGTTTATATATATATCATTTCCCATAATATACGTTATGCGACAACTATATATAAAGTATGTGTAATCAGTGACATTAAACAAACAAATTATAATAAACATATGTATAGCTATTTTGACAATATGGTTAATTAAAATAGCTATTGTATTTGATGATTTAGGTAAAATTTCAGCATTATTTAATTTATTCATAAAGGGCTCTTTCTTTGTTTTAGTAAGTTACCTTTTTATTCTTATGTTTAGAACAACAGATAACAAAAAGTTTTTAATTATAGTAAATATCGGATTAACATGCTTTTTTTTAATCAGTGGCAGCTTAATAATAGAATTTTCAAGCAATTACTTTAACAAAAAAAAGGATCAAATATACAACCAAAAAAGAATAGAGGCAGCTAATAAGACTGGAATTAATTTTGATATGAGAAATATATCTGATGTAGCAAACGAGCTATCAGCTAATATTGTTTATGCACCAATAATGTTTTTAAAAGAATATACAGAAAAAGATGATTATAAAGATTCAATTTTTCCATTAAGTGGGATTTCAAAAACTTTAACTGTAGATTGTAATGAGAATGGTCCCTATTCCGTGTATTTCAGTGACAGATACGGTTTTAATAATAATGACAGAATTTATAACGATGAGAATAAAAAAAAAATATTTATAATAGGCGACTCTATGGTTCAAGGAAATTGTGTTGATCAAGAAAATACAATTTCTGGTCATTTATTTAATAAAGGTTATCAAACAATCGGTTTGGGAATGTCTGGCAACGGACCATTGTTAGAGTTCGCTGTATTGAAAGAATATGCTTTGAAGTTAGACCCATATGCAATAATTTGGGTATATTTTGAAAATGATATTAAAGATCTTAAAAGAGATTTACAAATACCTATCCTAAGAGAATATATATATAACAATTACACTCAGAATATTATAAATAGACAAGATGAAGTAGATAATTTTTGGCATTTATGGTCGCCAAAAGAAATATTGCATAATAAAAAAAAAAATACATTAAAAAAAAATTTAAAAAGAATAGAAAGATCTTTTTTTTTAAAACCGATCAAAGATTTAATATTTAAATTTAATAATGAATATATCCAATATGATAAAGTAAACCACGGATATATAGATGAATTTATAAATGTTATAAAAAAATCAAAATATGAAGCTGAAAAAAAAGGAGCACATTTTTATTTTGTCTATTTGCCTTTATATGAGAGTGTAAAAAAAAAGGAACCTAAAAATAAAAAAATAATTTTAGAAAAATTGAAAGATATTAATGTAGATTACATTGATTTTTTATCTGAATTAAATAAAACAGAAGATCCATTATCTTTCTTTCCCTTTAAACTTAAAGGCCATTTTACAAATGAAGGATATAAAATGATAGCGGATAGTATTGAAAAAAAATTTTTAAGAAACAACTAAAATCTTGATATAAGTAATTATGCACTTTTTAAAGATTATATTTAATAATGTAAATACATTATTTTCATATAGATTACCTAAACAGATTTTTAGATTATTATTTTTTTTTATACTACTAAATTCATTTATATTATTCTATTTATCCACTTTCTATCTAATAAATAACATATATCTTGACCAAAACGATCCGTTAATCGCATCGATCTCTTGGTTCTTTGAAATAAATAAAGATATATATAATGATATTAATAGCTCTGAAAGATACGCTGGACCCTGGGGTCCTTTAATTTATTTATCTAATTATATTCCTATGAAATTATTCGGGCCGTCAATTTTTAGTTCAAAATTTTTTAATTATTTATGTCTTATCTTCACTCAAATTACATTTTTTCTTCTTACAAAAAAAATGACAAAAGATAATAAAGTTTCTCTTTTTTTTACAGGGCTTGTTTCAATGATTTATCTAAGTACAAACGCTGCACCTTTAAGTATTAGAAATGACTCTCTAGGTTATTTATTAATAATAATTTCACTACTATTTTGTTTATCAGCTAATAAATTTAAATCAAATATTAACATTATTGTTTTTGGAATATTGACAGCTATGCTGATAAATCTTAAACCTCAATTTATTTTAGCCCTACTCCCACAACTTATTTATTGTTTTGAGAAAAATTATAATCTAATTAAAATTTTTCTAATTTTAATCATAACTTTTTTTATTTCTTTTTTTTTAATTTGGTCTTTTGATAATTTATCTTTATTGAATTACATTTTTTGGTTACAAATAATATTAAATGATATAGGGAATTTTACTTTAAATATTTTATTAAAAAATTTATGGTTTTTATTATATTTTATAATCCCTTTATCAATATTATTTTTTTATAATTTCCAATATATTTTAATAAAAGAAAAAATTTACTTTTTATTGTTGATTATAATATCTGTAGTTTTTTGTTTATATTCATCTAGAGATGGTGGTGGCACAGCAGATCTTTTTATATTAATACCTAATTATATTTTTGTATTTTTTTTAATACTAAAAAAAAATAATTATTTTAATAAAAAAGAATTAAAAGGCTTGTTATTTATTTTCACAATATTTTTTCTATCTTTTTTCACTCATTCTTCAACGAAAGGGTTGTTTAAAACTATTAAATATATAGAAAAAAACGAGTTATCTAGACAAACTGAAGAAGTTAATAAGATCATTAGAATGTATCCAAAAGAAGCTAAAATATCTATGGGATACGGTTCTTCCTTAGAAGGATATTTGAATTTATATACAAGACCTATTCTTATTTATCATAACGATTATTTTTTTATTGAACTACCTCATTTGTTTTTAACTTCAGTATCAAAACCTATACAAGGCAAAACATTAGAAAAAATATCAAATTGTATAAATGATGTTTACTTAATACCAAAAGACGAAAGCCCGTTTAATTTAGAAAATAATAAAGAATATTTTTCAAAAGATTTTATTAAAACTTTTCATAGTAGTTTTAAAAAAAAAAAAAGTTATCATTTTTTTGATACTTGGGAATGCAAGCGTTAATTTTATGCAAATATAAATGATCTAATAAATTTTAAGACCCATCTAATTCTAAAATAGTACGTTCTATAAGCCTTATCTAAATATTTTCTTACAATATTTTTATTTAAAGATTTATGTTTGTAGATTAAATTATATTGATCGCACTCTTCATAAGAATTTGTGATAATTTTGTCTTTATATTCATTATAAATTGGTGTCCCAGGATACGGTGTCCAAACACTAAATTGTGCGTATGTAGTATTAAGTTTTTTTGCATAATTTATTGTGTTATCCATAGTTTTTTCCTTATCAGTTGGAAAGCCAAGAATGAACATTGATGAAACTTGTATATTGTTTTTTTCTAATTCTCTTATCTTTTTAAACTGCAAATCTTTTTCTATTGTAAACCTATCAGCATCTTTGAGAACCTCTGGGTGTGCGCTTTCTACTCCACATTTTACAGCAGCTAATCCAGATTTTTTTAGTATTTTTATTAATTCTTCGTCTAGGATTCTTAAATGAGTTTCAATAATAAATTTAATATTGATTTTTCGATTTATTAGTTCTTTTGCGAATTTAATTGTATGTTTATTATTTATTGAAAAAACTGGATCTCTAAAAACAAACATTTTAATATTCATATTATTTTTCCAATATTCCATTTCATCAACTATCTTTTTAGGAGATCTTTGTCTAACTTTTCTTCCCTGTTGCAAAGGATAAACACAGTATTTAAAACAAGAGTAAGGGCAACCTCTTGTTGCAAGCATCGGTATAGTAGAATAATTTCCAAATAATTTACTAACTTTTTTTGGATCAGTTATTATTGCTTTCCAATCTGGATAAGGTAAATCATCCAGCTCATATGAGTGATCAAATGAAACAATTTTTTTTTTTAAATCATTTTTGTACTCCTTTTTTTTTAAGAAATAAAATTCCGGTTCTCCTAATATCACTGTTGCGCCAGCATCATTATAAATTTTAGGCTGATTTGTTGCAAAAGGACCTATTGCAAAAACCTTACCTTCTATTGATTTGATTTTCTTAATTACATCAATTTCTGTCTCACAACAAACTATTGAACTTGCTACTATGTAAAGATCATAATTTTCAAAATTATTCGGTAGTTTTTTTTCAAAAAAAACCTGGTTACCATTTTTTTTTAGCACAGATATTGTGTAAGCGACAAACATTGGCGACCAATCGTGGATTTTTTTTAAGGACTTCTTTAAAAGGTTTGGTATTAAAGTATCTCCAAAATTATTGCCTGTTCCATACCCTCCACTAGTATCTTTTGATATTCTGTGATCCACATCTCTATAAACATCTAAAACTAGTATTTTCATAAAAAATATTTTTTATTTAATAAATGATCTTTTTAAAAAGAATGATAAATAATTAGTCACTTTTTATATTTATTTTTTGATAAAACCAATTTTTTATTATGACATAAATAACAGAAAATATATGATAATACCTTATTTTTTTACCCTCTTCTAAGCTTCTTCCATGATAACTAATAGGTACCTCGTAAACATTTTTTGCTTTTGGAACTATATGAGTTAGAATCTCCGCCTGACCATCAAAACCTTTATATTTTAGTTTTTTATTTTTAAGCAATTCTTTTTTGAAAACTAAATAACAGCTATAAATATCACTAAGCGTTGAGTTAAATAGAATATCAAAAAGTAGTGATATTATTTTATTGCCAACCAAATTCCAAAAATTTAAACATTTAGTTAACGGAGAAGCTTTTAATCTGCTTCCCATTACTATATCTGCCGAATTTTTTATTATTGGTTGAAATAATTTGTGATATTCAGATATATCATATTCTAAATCTGCATCTTGAAACAAAATATAATCGCCTGTACTTTCATTTAGTCCTTTTATAACAGCAGCACCTTTTCCTGAATTCTTTTCTAATCTAAAAATTTTGTTATATAAAACTCTATTTTTTTTTAATATGGAGCTTGTTTTATCATTTGAACAATCATCAACAACAATTATTTCAAAATTGATTCCTTTATTATTCTTCTTTTCTTCTTGTATTTTTCTTAAGACATTGATTATCGTTTTTTCTTCATTAAAAACAGGTATAATAATTGATACTTTCATTATTTTATTTTTATATCATTTTAGTAAAAAAAATAATTAAATAAAGAATGATTGTTTTAATAACAGGAGCCACTTCTGGAATAGGAAAATCTTGTGCTAAACTTTTTTCAAAAAAAGGTTACAAGACTATATTAATTGGTAGAAGAAAAGATAGATTAGTAAAATTAGCAAAAAAATTAGGTTCAAAAAACAACCTTCCTATCCAATTAGATGTTAGAGATAAAGATGAAGTTTTTCTTACCATTTCTAAATTGCCTAAAAAGTTTGAAAAAATATCTATTCTTATAAATAACGCAGGTCTTGCATGGGGATTAGAATCTGCACACAAAATTAATGTTAAAAAATGGGAAACTATGATTGATACAAATTGTAAAGGTTTAGTCTATATGACACGTGCCATTTTACCTGGTTTAATAAAAAGAAATAAAGGTCATATTGTAAATATTGGCTCAGTTGCTGCCAATTATCCTTATGGAGGGGGCAATGTTTACGGAGGAACTAAAGCTTTTGTAAAACAATTTTCATTAGGTTTAAAATCAGATTTATTAGGTACAAAAGTTAAGATAACAAATATAGAGCCTGGTATGGTTGATACAGAATTTTCGCTTGTACGATTCTCGGGTAATAAAAAAAAAGCTAAAGATGTTTATAAAAATATGACACCGTTAAATGGAGAAGATATTGCTGAAACTATATTATGGTCTGTTAACAGACCTTCTCATGTTAATATTAATAGAATTGAGTTAATGCCTTTACAACAAGGTTTCAATTTTTTTGCGATAAGTAGAACTGGAAAAATTAAAAAATGAAAACTTCTTATTATTCTTTAATTTTTCATTAATTAAATTTAGTATTTTTTCTTTTCCAATTTTTAATTTAGATGAAGATAATACAATATTATTCTTTCTTTTTTCTAAATTGTTGTAATAAAAAAAATCATCTTTATTTAAAAGATCTGATTTATTCCAAATTTCTATTATTTTATTTTGATTATATTTCTCGCCTAATATTGTAACCAATATTTTTTCGACTGTTATCTTTTGCTTCTTCCATTCGGGATTTGAAATATCAATAATGTGTAACAAATAATCAGAATAATTAATTTCATCTAATGTAGTTTTGAATGAAACAACTAGCTCGGTAGGTAAATTTTTTATAAAACCGACTGTATCGGATAAAACAAAGTGATTTTTGCTGTTTAGCATACATTTTCTCATAGTTGTATCAAGGGTTGCAAATAATTGATCTTTAGCAAAAACATTTTCTTTTGTTAAATAGTTAAAAAGAGAAGATTTGCCTGCATTTGTATAACCAACTAATGAGATAAATGGATTCATATTTTTATTTCTATTTCTTCGTTGTATTAATTTATTTGATTCAATTTTTTTAAGTTCTATTTTTATTTTGCTTATGCGTTTATTTATTTGTCTTTTATCGCTTTCAATTTGTCTTTCACCTGGACCTCCCATAAACCCGTACCCTCCTCTTTGTCTTTCTAAATGTGTCCAAGATCTTACTAGCCTAGATTTTTGATATGACAATGTTGCCAACTCAACTTGAAGCTTACCATGTTTAGTTGTAGCTCTTTCACCAAATATTTCTAAAATTAATCCTGTTCTATCTAAGATTTTACAGTTAAGAAATAATTCAAGATTTCTTTGTTGAACAGGTGAAATTTGAGTATTTATTAATAGTAATTTTGATAAAAATTTTTTTAAATAAATTTTAAAAGAACTAACTTGACCTTTACCAAAATAATATGAAGGTGTTGGTTTTCTAATTCTTATATTTTTTTCGAATTTTACTATTAAACTAATATTTTTTGCAAGATTTGATATTTCTTTTTCATCATATTTTGTAATTATTTTTTTTTCGAAAATATTAATTGGATTTATAATTACACAATTCAAATTTTCAGATTTAAATTTATTTTCATTAATGAAATATGGAATTTTATTCATTCTAAATATAAAAACATAATTATTTTATGTGTAATTTTAAATTTTCTATTCTTTTTAATGTTAAATCGGGTTTTTGTTTTAAATCTTTTCTTTTAAACAATTTATTTTCTATAAAAATTGATAAACAATTATTTTTTTTTGCAAATTCAATATCTATATCATTGTCTCCAACATACCATATATTTTTGTTAGATTTTAAAGAAAATTTATTTAATGCTAGTACGAGAGGATATTTAGAAGGTTTATCTTTTTTTGCTTCATTAGCGCCAACAATAACTTTAAAATATTTTTTCCATTCAAGCTTGTTAATTTCTTTACGTAATAAATTTCCATCTTTATTACTTATGACACCACATTTAATTTTTTTTTCTTTTATTTTTTTTAGGATTTTTAAAGCATTGGGTATAGGTTTAATTTTTTTAAGATGAATTTTTTTAAACTCAGAATAAAAAACTTTTTTTGCTTTTTTCCAATCATTTTTAAAAATTCTTGGAAAAGTTTCCCTTAATGAATATTTTGCATTTTTTAAAGTTTCTTCCTTACTTTGTTTTTTTAAACCTAAAGCTTGAAGGGTTTTTTTATATGCAAAAAATATTGGTTCCCAATTATTAACTAAGGTATTATCCCAATCAAAAAGAATTGCTTTTGGAGGAAATTTAACAATTTGTTTAATCAAGCTATTTTTAATTCCTTGGACAATATTGATTTATTTTTTGAAATATAGTTGTTATACAAATTCATAATTTTTTTTGTCACGTCACCTGGTTTACCGTTAGATATATTGTAATTATCTATTTTTATAACAGGCAGAACAGATAAGGTTGAACTAGTTAAAAATGCCTCTATTGCATTTTTTGGTTCTATTAAATTAAAAGGTTTTTATTTTATTTTGAAACCATTGTCTTTTAAAAGCTTTATTACAGTATCTCTAGTTACACCTTTTAGAATTTTGTTATTAGATGGATGCGTTATAATAGTATTTGAATTTTTAATAATCCATGCGTTTGACGCTGATCCTTCTGTAATATTTCCATTATCTATTAACCAAGATTCAAAAGCATTCTTTTCAACTGCAAATTGTTTTGATAAAATATTTGGTAGTAAAGATGTTGTTTTAATATCTCTTCTCAACCATCTTAAATCAGGCATTGTTACAATTTTTACGCCTTTATCATATATTTTTTGATTAATATTTAAATGTTTTGTAAATATTACAATTGTTGGTTGGTAATTTTTAGGAAATTCATGTTTTCTTTCAGCAATTCCTCTAGTTATTTGAATATAAACATATCCATTGATAATTTTATTTAATTTAATTAATTTTGATATGATTTTTCCTAATTTTTCTTTATTAAATTTATATTTAATTTTTATTTTTTTTAAGGATGATTTGAGTCTTTTTAAATGTTGTTCTTTATCTACAATTTCCTTATTAAAAACACTAATTAATTCGTAAATTGAGTCAGCAAACAAAAACCCTCTATCTTCAACACTGATTTTTGCTTTACTATGTTGAATAAATTTATTGTTTATATATGTTATATTTTTCATTTTTAATAAAATCTGAATCTCATAGATAATAAACTTTCAACTTTTTTAATTGTTTTTAATAAAGAAAAAAGTATTACTCTATCCCCATCATTTATTACAAGATCTGGTTTTGGTATATAAACCTCATTATCATTTTTTAATATAGCCCCTATTTTAACGCCATTTGGTAGCTTTAATTCACTTATTTTTTTATTTACTATTGACGATGCTTCCAGTGCATCTGCTTCAATTACCTCTCCTTCTCCTTCTCTAAGAGAAAAAACTTGTCGTATACTACCTTTTCTAATAAAGCTTAGTATTCTAGAAACAGTAATTGCTTGTGGACTTAATACATCATCTATGCCTAAAGGTTCTAATATTGGTCTATAAGTTGTATCGTTTGCTAATGAAATAGTTTTCTTACAACCTTGTTTTTTTGCGAGTAAAGAAGTTAAAATATTAACTTCATCTTGATTAGTAACAGAAACAATAGTTTCAGTTTCAGAAATTTTTGCTTCTTTTAAAATATCAAGATCTAAACTGCTTCCATTTAAGACTAATGTATCATTTAATTCCGCACTTATATTTTCAGCTCTTTCTTTATTTAATTCTATTAGTTTTGTATTTGCACCAAATTTACTTTCCTCTAGTCTCTTTGCTAGAGAGACTCCGATATTCCCTCCCCCAACAATAACTACACTATTAGCTTTTGTTTCCTGATGTCCCAAAAAACTCATAACCTTATGCAAATTATTTGTATCAGCTATTAAATAAACAGAATCTCCAAGTTTTATTTTTTCATTCTCATTAGGTATAATAATTTTTTCTTTTCTAAAGATTGCTAAAAAATTCATTTTTAATTCATTAATGTGCTCTTGAATTTTTAAAATTTGTGTATCTATATGTGGAAAATCTTTTTCTATTTTAGTTCCTAATAAAACTATTTTTTTTTCACTAAAAGGAATGATTTCAAATGCCCCCGGCGCAATTAATCTTCTTCTAATAGCTTCAGCAACTTCTGTTTCTGGAGAAATTATAAGGTCAACCGAAATTTGATTTTTTGAAAAAAGCGACTCGTAATCTTTATCTAAATAATGCTGATCTCTAATTCTTGCAACTTTTAAAGGTATATTAAATTGTGAATTAGCTACTTCACAAGCAATCATATTAACTTCGTCTGATTGCGTAACAGCTATTAACATTTCAGCATTTTTTGCTCCAGCTTTATCTAAAATACCAGGTTGTGAACCAAAACCAAGATAAGTGTTTACATCCAATTGTTCTTTAATTTCTTTTAAATTTTCTTCTGACTGGTCAATTATAGTAATATCATTGTTTTCTTTTAACAAATGTTGTGCCAGTGCTTTACCAACTTCACCTGCTCCACAAATTATTACTTTCATTTTTTTATACCTATTTCCTTAATTTTTCTATGTAAAGCAGATCTTTCCATTCCTATAAAATTTGCAGTTTTGGAAATATTTCCACCAAATCTATTTACCTGCTTAAGCAAATATTCTCTTTCAAAATGTTTTCTCGCATCTTTTATAGTAAGATTCATAAAATCTTTCTTTTCTTCATCATTATTACTATTTTTATTTTGGTTTAAAAAATCATTTGGCAACATATTACTAGTTATAACGTCAATTTTTTTGTTTGATGATTTTACTAAAATATACATCCATTCAATAAAATTTTTAATTTGTGTAATATTACCTGGCCAATCTATTGTTTGTAGTAAAGGGTAAACATCATCCGATAATTTTATTTTTTTTAAATATTTTTTTTCTTTTTCATTTATAAAATGATTTATTATTAAAGGTATATCTTCCCTTCTTTTCTTTATTGGTGGAATGTCTAACGTTGCAACGTTTAATCTATATAAGAAATCCTTACGAAGTCTTTTTTTTTCTATTTCTTGATTAATATCTTTACTTGTTGATGATATAAATCTTATATTCATATTAAAATCATTTTTTTGACCAGTATCTGAGCTTATAGAATAAGATTCTTTTTGTAAAAAATTTGTAATTTTGCCTTGTATATGTGGCTCTAAATCACAAATTTCTTTTAAATAAATCGTTCCTTGGCCAGCTTTTTGCATATATCCTAAAGTTTTATCTAGCATACTAAAATCGCCAAAAAAAGTTTTGTCAAAATTTTTATTATTTAATAGCGCACAATTTATTGTTATAAAAGGATTGCTTGCTCTATTTGATAAGTTATGAATAAGTTTTGCAACAAAGTTTTTTCCCGTACCAGACTCACCTGTAATTAAAACTCTTGCATTTGTAATAGCTATTTGATTAATTTTTTTTTTTAAATTATTTATTAAAGGTGTTTTTCCAATAAATTCGTCATCATCATTCAAACTTTCTTCCTTATACATTTCATATTTTTTTTTTAAAAAAGCATTCTCTAATGCTCTATCAATTATTAAAAATAATTTTTCTGATTTAAAAGGTTTTTCTACAAAATAAAATGCCCCATCTTTAATTGCTTTAACTGCAATATCAATATTAGCATGACCACTAATTAATATTACAGGTATATTAGGGTTATAATTTTTTATTGTACTAAGTAATTGTAACCCATTTTTTTTACTACCTTCTAACCAAACATCTAACAAAATTAAATCAATTGACGATTTTTTAATTTCATTTAATGCAGTATCAGAATTATGAGATATTTTTACTGAAAAACCTTTTGTTGAAAGTATTTTAGATAAAGTTAAGCAAATATCTTTTTCATCATCTACAATTAAAATATTTTTTTTCATAAATTACACATAATAGAACTATATTTTTTTTGGTAGTTCTATTACGGATGTAGCACCTTTTTTGTTATCATTAATATAAAAGTTACCATTATGCTCTTGTATTATTTTTAAAACTATTGCTAACCCAAGTCCGGAACCTTTTTTTTTGGTTGTTATGTAAGGTTCCAAGATTTTATTTTTTGAAAAATGTTTAGGTAAACCAGCACCATTATCAACGATTTTAATATATACATTATCATTTTTAAGATAAATACTTAAATTTATTTTTCCATGAAATCTTTTATTTATAGATTGCGTTTCGTGGATTGAATCTATTGAATTTTGTATTAAGTTTGATATCGCCATAGACATTTGTGTTTCATCAATTTTAATTAGCAAATCTTTATTTAAATTAAAGGAAGTAAAACTTATTTTCTTATTACTTCTTTTATGAAACAAGATTAATTCAGAACATAGTTTATTTAATTTGAAAACTCCAAATTTTGCATGCGGTAACTTGGCAAATTTTGAAAATTCGTCAACCATAGATTCAATTGATGAAACTTTTTTAATTATTGTATCAGCATAAGCTTTATCACTTTTTTTTTTGAATTTGGATCTAAGGTATTCTGCTGATAATTGAATCGGCGTTAAAGGATTTTTTATTTCATGGGCAATTCTTCTTGCAATATCAGACCATGCTGCATTTCTTTCACTCTTTTTTAATTCAATTCTTTGCAACTTAAGTTTTTCCGTCATTTCATTAAATGTTTTAATTAATAAGCTCATTTCATCTTTACTAGAAATTTGAGGTACTTTTATAGATAAATTTCCAGACTTAATTTCATTAGATGTTTTTATTAAATTAGTTATAGGTTTAATAAGTGTATCAGCAAATAACAGTCCTACCAAAATTGATATTAATAAAATTAATAAGGAAATTAAAATAAAAACCATATAAAAATTAGCTTCAATTTTTTTTCTTTCATCAAATAGTCTTTTATAATTTGTTGCTGCTTCTTTAACATTTTGAATCTGGCCTATTATTTGAGGATCTATAAAACGTCCTATTGATAAAAAAGTATTTTGAATTTTTTCTAATTTTACTAACGCCCTGACTCTATCTTTTCTTTTACTAGTTAAAATAACTTTTCCACTTTCAACTTCAATTAATTCATAATCTGTAATTAAATCTGGAGTAGTACTAACTGTAAAACCAGCTCTAGCCAATACAACCCCATCTTTTTTAAATATAAAAGCTTCAGTTAATTCCCTACTATCAGTCTGCGATTTTAAATAACTATTTAATTTATTTAAATCAACAAAAATAGTATTAAATTTTTCATTTATTTCTTTTGATATAGCTAACGCATCATTTTTAATATTTTCTTGATGTTCTTTAAGATATGCTTCAGCAATACTATTTGATTGCTCTGTCATACTCAACATTTTGTCATTAAACCAACCCTTCATTCCTATATTAAAAAAAAATGTAGAGAAAGTAGCGAGGGTAATTGTTGGAATTAATGCCAATAAAGCAAAAGTTAGTATAAATTTTGAAGAAATTTTTGCACCTACGGTACCTTTTTTTCTTTCTATCCATGTCTGTACAATTTTTTTTATTACTTTAAAACAAAGAGCAGCTAACAAAATTATATCAATAGTTAATGTTGAAATTGCTATTGTTGGAGTTGTTTTAATATATGGAAGGGAATTTGAAAATACTAAATACGTTATAATTGATGCAAAAAAAGATAAAATTATTAAAAAAATAGTTATTTTTCTGTTAATTGAGGGTTTTTCAAGCCAAGCCGATACAGTATTAAAAAGTATATAATGAGTTTTTTTTAAATCTTTTTTCATGAAAGAATATTTCTTATATATTTTTAAAGAACCTTAATTTTTAATTCTTTAATCTTCTTTCTTAATGTGTTTCTATTTAATCCCAATAATTTTGATGCTTTAATTTGGTTTCCTTTTGTAGCAATTAAACAAATTGATATTAAAGGTCTTTCAACTTCATTAATAATTCTTGAATAAAGACCGGATGACGGCAGTTTTCCTCTATGGAGTTTGAAAAATTCTTTTAAATGCTTTTCGACTGATAAGCTAAGACTCATTTTTTCTTGACCATTATTTAAATTTGAATCTGAAATTATTGAACTAGTTTTAGATAAGTTTTTAGAAATATCAGTATTCGATATTTTTTTTGAAGGAATTAGAACAACAAGTCTTCTAATAAAATTTTCCAATTCTCTTATATTACCAGGCCATTTATATTTTTTTAATTCATCTATTGCTTCTTCTGATATAATTTTTTTTTCCAATCCTTCCTTTTTAAAAGTTTTATTTAAAAAATGATGTACTAATTCATTTACGTCAGATAATCTCAATCTTAAAGGGGGTATGTTTATAGGAAAAACATTTAATCTATAATACAAATCTTCTCTAAAGGAACCACTTTGAACTAGTTCGTTTAAATTTCTGTGGGTTGCTGTTATAATCCTAACATTAGTTTTAATTTTTTCATGCCCGCCCACTCTATTAAATTCTCCTTCCTGTATTACTCTTAAAAGTCTCGTTTGTGCTTCATATGGCATATCTCCAATTTCATCGAGAAAAAGTGTCCCACCTTCTGCTTCTTCAAATTTTCCATTTTTTTTTGTAAAAGCTCCAGTAAAAGAACCTTTTTCATGGCCAAATAACTCACTTTCTATCAATTCTTTTGGGATTGCTGCCATATTAATTGGTACAAAAGGCCCATTTTTTCTTTTTCCATGTTCGTGTAAGACTTTTGCAATAAGTTCTTTTCCGGTACCAGATTCACCAAAGATCATAACTGTTAAATCTGTATTAATTAATTTAGCTACAGATTTAAAAACTTTTTGCATTAAAGGAGAAGAACCAATGATTGGAATATTCTCATTATCATTTTTTTTTTCTTTTATTATTTTATTATCATTATATGAATTTTTTTCATTATCTAGAAAAGCTGTTTCGATTACCTTATTAAGTTCATTTATGTCAAAAGGTTTTGCAAGGTATTCATAAGCACCTTTTTCAATAGCTTGCATAGCAGTTAAAATTGTATTTTGAGCGCTTATAACTATTATTTTAACATCGGACCTTATTTCTTTTATTTTTGGTATTAAATCAAGACCGTTTTCATCTGGCATCATTACATCTAAAATTATCAAATCGCCTAACCCATCAGAAACCCAGCTCCATAATTGGGCGCAATTATCAGTCAATTTTACTTCATATTTATTTTCAAGTTCAGTTGATAAAATTGTTCTTATTGAAACATCGTCTTCAGCAACTAAAATTAATTTTTTTTTGTTCATAAAATTTTATTTTTTTAATTATTTATTTTGTCAAACATTACTGTAAAAATTGTTTTATTATTTATGGTGTCAAACTCAATGCTTCCTAAATGATTTTGAATAATTTTTGCACAAATTGAAAGACCCAAACCTTTTCCATTGATTTTATTTGTTATAAAAGGTTCAAAAATATTTTCTTTTAATTTATCTGGTATACCTACTCCAGTATCCTCAATAAAAACTTTTATAGGTAATTTACCAAGTTGGAATCTAGTGGTTATTTTTATTATTCCAGTAGTATCATCAATTGCTTCTACAGCATTTTTTAATAAATTTACAAACAAACGATTTAACTGTTCATTATTTCCATTAATGTTTGGTAAAGATGGATCATAATTTTCAATAAAATTGATATTTTTTTTATTAAAAATAGCTTCAACAGTTTCTTTAGAAGAACGAATTACTTGGTTGACATTTATACTTGTTTTTTTAATTGGTCTATCATCAGTAAAATTTTCTAAAGAATTTAATAATTTTTTAATTCTTTCAGTCTCATTGTTTATTAGTTTTATTAAATTTAAATCCTTCCCTTTAAAATTAACTCTTTTTTGAATTATTTGAGAAGCACCCTTTATACGAGATAAAGGATTTTTTATTTCATGAGACAACATCCCAACTAAAGAAGATACAGATTGAGCTGATTTTTCAAAATTAAATTGCCTAGAAAGTTCAAGATTTTTGGATAGATCATTTAAAGTAATTGTAAATAAATTATTATTACTTTCTATTTTTGAAATTGACGCTGAAACATTATGCTTTTTTTTTTCTGTATGTATTAAAACATTAATTTCACTTATATTACGATTAGTTTTTATAGATTTTTCAATTAAAGTTAAAAAATAAGTATCTTTTTTAAAGAAACTTTTAATTTTTTTTCCAACTATATTTTTTCCACTTGTTTCAAAGAAAATTTCTGTAGCATTGTTACAATAAATAATCGTTTTTTTTACCGAATTTATAACTATTATTGGGCACTGTAAGGAATTTAGAATAAAATCAGAGTTTAAATCTGTTTTTTTAATTAATGTATCCATTAGAAATGTTTAATATATAGGCAATTTAACTAAATGATTAAAAAAAAGGCAATAAAAAAGTATAATTATATAAGAAATATTGCAATTATCCTTGCCTGCGGTGAAAGTAAAAGGTTTAAATTAAACTCTCCTAAACAGTACACTGAGCTTTTTAATAATATTATATTAAACCACACTATAAAAATATTTTTAAAAAATAAAGAAATTGACAAAATATTGTTAGTTTTAAATAAAAAACATAAGAAATATTTTGATAAAATTCTTGTTGATAGGAAAATTTTTTTTACTTACGGAGGTGATTCTAGACAAAAATCAGTATTTTATGGATTAAAATTCATTAAAAAGTTTAATCCTAGAAACATATTAGTACATGATGCAAGTAGGCCATTTACAGAAACAAATTTAATTTCCCAAATATTACGACAATTAAAAAGATATAAAGTGGTTATACCTAGAATACAAATTCAAGATACTATAAAAAAAATTAACAATAATAGAATTACACCTATAGATAGAAATAAAATGTTTATTATACAAACACCTCAGGGTTTTAATTTTAAAGATTTATTTGATAAACACAGAAGTTTAAATAATAAAAATTTTACAGATGACTCATCGTTATTTGATAGTTCAAGTAAAGTTATTAAATATATAGAAGGAAGCAATGAAAATATTAAAATTACAGATAAAAAAGATCTAGAATTAGCTGAAAAATTATATTATTCAAAAAATAAATCAAACTTGATTGGATTAGGGATAGATTTCCATAGATTTAACAATAAAAAAGGGAATTTAATTTTGTGTGGTGTAAAAATTCCTTTTCATAAAACTTTAATCGCACACTCTGACGGT
>CAZWXP010000006.1:0-2624 GCA_964637965.1 uncultured Alphaproteobacteria bacterium
ACAGAACAAAAAATAGACCCATAGCTTCTGGAAAAGTTTCTGTCCTCCTTGCAATAATATACTGTTTAGTTTTATGTGGTTTGGCTTTATTAGTTTTAATTAACTTTAATAAATTAACAATTATTATTGCAATATTATCTATGCCTTTGGCTTTCACTTATCCTTTAATGAAAAGATTTACTTACTGGCCCCAGCTTTTTTTAGGAATAACTTTTAATTACGGTTTATTATTAGGATGGATTTCAATTCAAGAAAACATTAGTTTAACACCTATAGTGTTTTACATAGGGGCCATATTTTGGACACTTGGATATGACACGATTTATGGATATCAGGATATTAAGGATGATGAAATAATTGGAGTAAAATCAACTTCAATAAAATTTAAAAATAACTCTAAAGTTTTTATTAGTTTTTGTTACTTTGTATTTATTTCTTCTTTAGTTATAACTGGACTGCATATGAACTTTGAAAATAATTATTTTTTACTTTTGATGTTGCCTTTTGCTCATTTGTTTATTTTTCAAATTAATAAACTTAAAATAAACAATCCAAACTCGTGTCACTTAAAATTTAAAAGCAATAATTTTTTAGGTTTAATTATTTTTATAATAATCTTGGTCGAAAAAAATAATTTATTATTATGAAAAATTTAGAAATTTTAAAAAGATTTTACAATCAGTATACAAAGGAACATTTAAAAAAGATTTTTTTAGCTGTATTATTTTCTGTTGCTGTTGCTGGAAGTACTTCTTCCATTGCTTGGCTATTAGACCCGGCTATTGAAAAATTATTTATAAATAAAGATCAAACTTTAATTTATTTAATACCGATTTTAATAGTTGTAGCTTTTGCAACCAAAGGTCTATCCTTATATATAGCTAAAGTATTATTAATTAATGTTGCTGAAGATGTAAAAAAAAATATTCAGTCAGATATGGTTAAAGCTTTTATAAAGTCTGATACACAGTTTATTGAAGGTAAACACTCTGGAAAATATATATCAAGTTTAAATTATGATGTTGAATTAATAAAAAACGTTTTAAGTATTAATTTGCTAAATCTTTTTAAAGACTCTCTAACTTTAATTGGTTTATTGACTGTTATGTTTTATCAAAACTGGAAATTGTCTCTTGTTGCAATTGTTATGATACCTTTGGCTTCAGTAGCAGCAAAAAGCCTTGGAAAAAGAATGGGCAAAGTTTCAACACAGGCTCAAGAAAGATCGGGTTTTTTGAATAAGCACTTAGTAGAGATTTTTAAAAATCATAAACTTATAAAAATATTTCAAAGAGAAGGTTATGAAAAAAAAAGATCAGAAGAATTTATTTCAAATCTCGCAGCCAAAGTTAAAAAAATTAATATTGTTTTTGTAAGATCTACACCAATTATGGAAACTTTGACTGGAATTATGATAGCCTTTTTAATTTTTTATTCTGGAAAGTTAATTTTATCAAATGAACTTGAAATAAATAATTTCTTTTCATTTTTGGCAGCAATGATGCTTGCTTATCAACCAGTAAGATCCTTAGCTACATTAAATATTGGAGTAAATATGGGATTATCTGCAGGAAGAAGAATTATTCCTATTTTAGATATAAAAAATGAAATTTCTGAAAAAAAAGATTGTAATGAATTAAAATTAAAAAATGGAAATATAATTTTTGATAATATTAATTTTTCATATCTTAAAGAATCTGAGCGCAAAACTCTAAATTCAATAAATCTAAATATAGAAGGTGGAAAAATTTCTGCATTTGTAGGACATAGTGGAGCTGGCAAATCTACAATACTAAATCTGATACCTAGATTATATGATCCTGCATCCGGTGATGTTAAAATTGATGATCAATCAATTTACAATGTAAATTTAAATTCTTTACGGAAAAATATTTCAATTGTAAGTCAAGATACTACTCTTTTTGATGACACAGTTATAAATAATATTAGATATGCAAATTTAGAAGCTTCTGATGAAGATGTATATAAAGCAGCAGAGCTTGCATATGCCACTGAATTCATTTCAAATTTAAAAGATAAATTTAATACCATGATTGGAGAAAATGGAGTTAGACTCTCTGGAGGAGAAAAGCAAAGGTTATCAATTGCTAGAGCAATTTTAAAAAAAACTAAGATAATATTATTAGATGAAGCAACATCTTCACTCGACGCAGAAACTGAAAATAAAATTCAAAAAGCAATAATTCATTTAACTAAAGATAAAACTTCTTTAATAATAGCTCATAGATTATCAACAATTTTAAGTGCTGATAGAATTTTTGTTATTGATGAAGGAAATGTAGTAGACCAAGGTAATCATGAACATCTTTTAAAAAATTCAAAAATTTATAAAAATTTTTATGAAAAGCAACTAAGAAAAGATTAATGTTATTTTTATATAGAATATTAATTAATTTAACTTTGTTGATTTCTCCTTTAATAGTTATTTTTAGATTGATCAAAAAAAAAGAGCATCCAATTAGATTTATAGAAAAATTTACAATTTTCTCTAAAAAAAGAACTTCTGGAAAATTAATTTGGCTTCATGGTTCAAGCGTTGGTGAACTATTAAGTATTATGCCTCTTATAGAAAAATTAGAAAAAAATAAAAATATTTCACAAAT
>CAZWXP010000007.1:0-6580 GCA_964637965.1 uncultured Alphaproteobacteria bacterium
AGGTATGATACTCAGTCTGACAATAGAAGGTTCCAGGAGTTTGCTAGAAGACTGATAAAGAAGGATAAGGTTGATGTTGTATTTGGTGCATTTTCTAGTGCATCTAGAGAATCCATAAGAGGTATTATGGAAAAAGGTAAAATGCTTTACTTTTACAACAACCAATATGAAGGTGGTGTATGTAGTAAAACAACCTTTGTAACTGGAGCAGTTCCTGAACAACAATTTAGTACATTGGTTCCATGGATGATGGAGAAGTATGGAAAAAATGTTTACACAATTGCTGCTGACTATAACTTTGGTCAGATTTCAGCTGAATGGGTTAGACAAATAGTTAAGGAAAGTGGTGGAACAATGGTAGGTGAAGAATTTATACCACTTGATGTTTCTCAATTTAGTCAAACAATACAAAAAATCCAAAAAGCGAAACCAGATGTTTTGATGACTCTTTTAGTTGGAGCTAAACAAGCTTCATTTTATGAGCAACAAGCTTCTGCAGGTTTGAATATACCAATGGCAACTTCAATTAACGTAGGTCAAGCATATGAACATAGAAGATTTGCTCCACCAGCGTTAGAAAATATGTATGTAACTGTAAATTATATCGAGGAAGTTCATGATGTAATTAAATCTGGTGAGTTTCATGATAAAAGTAAAGATTATGTGAAACGATTTAGAGCATTATATCCAGATGAACCATATATAAATATGGAATCAGCTAACGCATACAATGCTATAAACATTTATGCTAAAGCAGTGACTAAGGCAGGCACTACTGATACTATGAAAGTAGTTGAAGCTCTAGAAAGTGGTATTTCATTTGATGGCCCATCAGGTGTTGTAACTATAGATCCAAAAAGTCACCATGGAAGTCATACGATTTTCTTAGTGAGAGTTGGAAAAGGTCATGAGGTAACAATTCCAAAAATTTGGAAGGATATTAAACCTTATTGGTTAGGAGACTCAGGATGTGATTTAGCAAATAAAGCTGATTACTCTCAGTATACTCCGACAAATCCACCAAAACAATAAGTAAATTAACTTAAAAACTTAGCGATATTTTTTATATCGCTAAGTCCCTCAAATTAAAATAAATTAAGTTTATGGTTTTTCTTTTTAATATTTTTTATCAGTTTGGTGACTCACTTGCGTTTTTACTTTTAGCGGCGATTGGATTAGCAGTTATTTTTGGAATGATGAAAATTATTAATCTTGCTCATGGAGAATTTATTACAGTTGGAGCGTACGGAACAGTTGTTTCTGGAAAAGTTTTTAACTTACCGTTGCCTATTGCAATGGCATTTGGAGTTATAGTAACTATAATTTTTGGTTTAATATTAGAAAAATTCATAATCCGATATTTATATGGAAGACCGTTAGATTCTGTCGTTGCCACCTGGGGAATAAGCTTAATCGTTTCGCAATCTTTTCTAGTTATTTTTGGACCTTCTTATGAGGGACTACAAACTCCTATGGGCAATTTTCAGTTAGGAGAATTTTCTTATTCAGAATACAGAATTTTTCTAATTTTCTTTGCGTTGTTTCTTTTATTTCTCTTGTATTATTTATTTATGAAGACAAGCTTTGGTACACTGGCAAGAGCAACAATTGAAAACCCTTCAATATCTTCATCAATGGGTGTAGATGTTAAGAATATTTATACGGTTACGTTTGCTATTGGTGCTGGTTTAGCTGGAGTTACAGGTGCATTGTATGCTCCAACAATGACTATTGTGCCAAGTATAGGACAAGCCTTTATTGTAAGTGCATTTATTACAGTTGTTACAGCAGGTGCAAGTCCTTTTGTGGGATTAGTTCCAGCTGCTGCATTTTTAGGAACAGTTCAGACATCAGTTACATTCTTTTATAAATCAACTATTGGGTTAATAGCAATACTATGTGCCGTAATATTAATCATAAGATATCTGCCAAGTGGTTTTAGTGGCCTAATACTTAAAAAAAATAAATAAAAATGAAAGCTAATTATAAAAAAAATAAATTACAAATTTTAACATTTTTAATCTTGGGAGCATTGCCATTATTTATTGATAGTTATTATCTTGATAATTTTTCTTATTTTATGTGCTGGACTTTTATTTCGTTAGGTCTCGCTGTAATTTGGGGAATGGGAGGTATTTTAAGTTTTGGTCAAACTGCCTTTTTTGGATTAGCGGGATATGGATTTTCAGTAATAAGTATAAACTTCTTAGGAGTTGCTGGTGTTAGTTTGTGGTCTATTATTTTAGCTTTAACACTCACAGGAATTTTTGGTTTAATCGTTGGATATTTTCTGTTCTACGGTGGAATTTATGATGTATTTGTTGGAATAGTAACTCTTGCAATAACATTAGTTCTTGAAACTTTTATGCAACAAACAGCAGGACCTGAATACACTATTGGTAATGCTAGATTGAATGGTTTTAATGGTATGCAAGGCATGCCAGTAATAGGTTTTGAAAATATTCCTTTTGGCTTAGTTGAGGGAGTGACCCAGTATTATTTCATTTTAATATTATCTATAATAATTTTAATATCTTTATATAAATTTAAAAATTCTAAAATGGGATTGATATTTCTTGCTTCAAAAGAAGATAGAGAAAGAGTTTCAAGTCTTGGACATAATGTTCAAAAAATACAATTAATTGCGTTTACAATCGCGTCTTTATTAGCGGGTATTAGCGGAATTCTTTATACTAATTGGGGAGGTTATATAACTCCTGACTCGATGGGTTTAGTTTCTGCGGCATTGCCAGTTGTTTACGTTGCTGCAAGCGGAAAAAAAGATTTTTTTTCAGTTTTTATAGGTTGTATATTTTTTGTGTGGTTATCTCAAACTTTAGCAATAAATGGAAAACAATTTGCAATAATAGTAATGGGTTTAATCTTAGTAATTTCTACGAGGTTTTTTCCAGATGGAATTATATTAATGTTAAAAAATAAATTAATAAAAAAAGTTAAATGGCTTCAATCTTAGAAACTAAATTAGTAACTAAAAAATTTGGCGGCTTCACTGCAGTAGATAATGTTTCTTTGTCAGTAGAACCAGGAGAAATAAGATTTATTATTGGTCCTAATGGAGCTGGTAAAAGTACATTCTTTAAATTAGTTATTGGTTTTCACACTCCGAATGCAGGAACCATTCTATATAAAGGTCAAAATATTGAAAAATTGAAACTTCACGAAAGAATAAATTTAGGTATGGGAGTTAAATTTCAAGCTCCATCTGTTTTTTCAGAGTTAACAGTCCTTCAAAATTTGTCGCTAGCAAATAACAGAGAGGATTCTCTCAAAGTTAATGATTTATTGAATGATTTTTCTCTAGAAAAAGATAAAAATAATTTAGCTGGGGATTTATCACATGGTAAGAAGCAATGGCTTGATATAGCATTATCAACTATTTCTAAACCTGATTTAGTTTTCTTAGATGAACCAACAGCAGGCTTATCCGTTGATGAAACAAAATTAACTGGAGAAATTGTTAAAAATTTAAATAAACAAGGTATTACCTTTGTAGTTGTAGGTCATGACATGGATTTTGTAAAACAGACAGCCTCAAAGGTTTCATTACTACATTTAGGAAAAATGTTTATAGAAGGAAGTGTAGATGAAGTTCTTTCGGACAAAGGTGTGAACGATATTTATCTAGGATTAAGTTAATGAATAAAAATTTATTAATAAAAATTGAAAATATATCATCTGGTTATGGTTCTACCGTAATTGTTAATAATTTCTCTTTTGAAGTTGAGCAAGGTCAAATTCTTTCAATTACAGGAAGTAATGGTATGGGTAAAACAACTTTAATGAAGACTATAATGGGTCTCATTGACGCAAAAGAGGGAAAAATCACCTTTAAGGATGAAGATATAACAAATTCAAGTCCTGATCATAGATCAAAATCTGGGATAGGATATGTACCACAAGGGCGTGAAATCTTTAGTTCTTTGACAGTTGAACAAAATATAATGCTCCCAATTTATACAAGAAAAAAACTTCCATTTAGTCCTCAAGATAAATTAGAGGAAATTTATTCTTTGTTTCCAATTTTAAAAGAAAAAAGAAATGATAATGGATCATCATTAAGTGGTGGTCAACAGCAACAACTTGCAATTGCAAGGGCGCTAATATTTGATCCTGAAATTATTATTTTAGACGAGCCTGCAGAAGGAATTCAGCCTTCAATTGTAAAATTTATTGGAAATACTTTGTTGGATTTATCAAAAAATTCAAAAAAAACATTTATTGTTGTTGAGCAAAATATTTCATTAATTAGTCAGTTAAATTCTGACTGTATACTAGTAGAAAAAGGTGTTTTGACAAAAAAATTAAAGTCTTCAGAAATAAATACTGTTGAAAAAGCAAGAGACCTGTTAAGTTTACATAATTAATAAAAAGGAGGGAAAATGAGCTGGTTAAAAGATTCTATAATGATGACAAAAGGTGTTGGAAAAGATAGTGAAGGCAAAACACATCATTTGACTGAAAAGACTCAAGGTACTTATCAGTATACGATGGGACCATACTCAGAACCTGTTATGCATATTAAGCCGGGAGATACTGTGGTTGTTGAAACTAGAGATGCATTTGAAGGAAAGATTCAAAAAGAAACAGATAAACCATCAGAAAAATTAGAAATGCCTTTTTTAAATCCTCAGAATGGACCAATAATGATTGAGGGAGCTGAGAAGGGTGATGCATTAGCAGTTTATATTGATAAAATGGTTCCAAGAGGAAATAATCCTTTAGGAACTTGTTGTATGATTGAAGAATTTGGAGCTTTAACAGGCACAACTTATACAGCAACTCTAAATAATCCGTTGCCAGAAAAAGTGAGAAAAATTGATTTAGATGAAAAAAATGTTTATTGGTCAGATAGAATTACTTTACCCTACAAACCTCACATCGGAACATTGAGTTGTTCACCAGAAATTGACTCAATTAATTCTTTAACTCCAGATAATCATGGAGGAAATATGGATCTTCCAGATATGGGACCAGGAAGCGTAACTTATCTTCCAGTAAGAAGTCCTGGTGGAAGATTATTTATTGGTGACGCTCATGCTTGCCAAGGAGATGGAGAAGTATGTGGTGTTGCAGTTGAATATCCAACTACAACCACAATTAAAGTAGATCTGATAAAAAACTATACAATAGAATGGCCAAGGCTTGAAACTGAAGATATGTTAATGGCTATAGGCAGTACTCGACCATTAGAAGATGCAACAAGAATAGCTTATAGAGAATTAGTTAGATGGTTAGCAAAAGATTTTAAATTTGACACTTGGGATATTTATATGATTTTAAGCCAAGTTGGAAAAGTTAGATTAGGAAATTTTGTTGATCCTAAATACACAGTTGGAGCAGGTATAGAAAAAAAATATTTAAAATAAAATTTATTTTGGGATGTATTCTAAAAAAATTTTTAAAAAAATAAACAAATATTCCACTTCTCTTGCGAGTGCAAGAAAAAAAAATATATTAATTAATCCATTACCTATTAATATTACTAATAATATTCATATAGCAAATAAAATTAAAAATTTTTCAGAAATAAAGCTTGAATGGCATCCAATAGGTTTCAAAGTTGGTGCAACAAATAAAAAAATAATGAAGCTTTTAAAAGCTAAGGAACCTTTTTATTCTTATATTTTTAAAGAGCGAACTTTTGATAGTAAAAAAAAACTTAAATTAACCCCTATTGTTTTAGGTATTGAATTAGAAGTTGCTTACAAAATAAGCAAAGAAATATTCAACGTCAAAATAGATAGAAAAAATCAATTAAAGAAGTATATCAAAGGTATTGCACCAGCCATAGAGTTGGTAGGATACAGACAAAAATTAAAAAAAATAAATTTCGTTGGACAGGCAATAGTTGATTTTGGTTTAAATGTATCTTTTGTAAAATCTAAAATATATAAAATAAAAAATATTTTAAACTTTCAATCAAAAACTAAAATAATAAATCTTAGTAATAAAAAAGTTTATCAGGGGCACACAAAAAATGTCTTGGGCAATCCAATAAATTCATTATTTTGGTTAATTAATGAAATACAAAATAGAAACATTTTTTTAAATAATGACTTTTGGGTTACTACAGGTTCAACTACACCTATAGTTCCTGTAAAAAAAAAAGAAAAATTTATTGGTGAAATTCCGCTAATTGGAAAAGTTCGAGTTAATTTTTAGAGAGAAATTTATTGAGGTATTCTTTTAATTGCATTGGAATAATTAGATATATGCTTATTGTTCCAATTTATATATGAAACTAGGAGATCCACTGAAGGTACAATTAACTTAGTTTTATTATCACCGTTAGTAGAATTTTTTATATAATTAATAAATTTTTTTTCTAAAGCTTCATCAACAATTTGTGAAATAGTTTTATAAGAATATTTATTTAAGTTTTTTATTATTTCTTCTTTGTAAGTTGATTTGTTTTGTACATAAAAGTGCATAATAGTCAAAAGTACTTTATATTTTTTCATAGTCTTTAAAAACCATTTTAAGGCTTCTGATCCACCTCTATCCTCTAATCTCTTAGTCAAAAATTTATTAATATTACATACCAAGTGTTCTAATGATT
>CAZWXP010000008.1:0-4719 GCA_964637965.1 uncultured Alphaproteobacteria bacterium
ATTAAAAATATTGATATAAAAAAAAATTTCATAGAAAAAGCTTTTAACCTAAAAAAAGTATATTATGTAATGAACAAAAAATAATGAAAAAAAATAAAAAAAATATAAACCCTATATGGGGAACTAACTTTAAAAAACAAAGTAATGCTTTATTAGAAAAAATCAATTCCTCTATTGATTTTGATAAAAGATTAGCATTTCAAGATTTAAAAGCATCTGAAGTACATTCTTTAATGCTTAAAAAACAAAAGATAATATCTTCAGCAGAATATAATTTGATAATTAAAGGATTAAAAAAAATTAGAACTTTGATTCAAAATAATAAATTTATTTTTAACAAAAAATTTGAAGATATACATATGAATATAGAAATGTACTTACATAATTTAATTGGAGAAGTTGCAGGAAAACTCCATACAGCAAGATCAAGGAACGATCAAGTAGCAACAGATTTTAAACTATGGATTATAGAAGCTTTAAAACAAATATGTTTAAAAATCGAGGATTTACAAAAAACTATTGTCAAAAAAGCTGCATTACATGTTCAAACCATTATGCCAGGTTTTACTCATTTACAATCTGCACAAATAGTAAGTTTGGGACATCATTTAATGGCATATTATGAAATGTTAAAAAGAGATAAAAATAGATTTTTAGATAGTATTAATAGAATAAATGAATGCCCATTGGGATCGGCAGCATTAGCCGGAACATCTTTCCCTATAGATAGAACTTTAACATCCAAACTATTAGGTTTTAAAAAACCAACTATGAATTCTATGGATTCTGTTTCTGATAGAGATTACGCTTTAGAATTTTTATCTAATATTGCTATTTCCGGTTCCCATTTATCAAGATTTGGCGAAGACATTGTAATTTGGTCTAGTGATCAATTTAAATTTGTTACATTATCAGATGATTTTTCAACAGGCAGTTCAATTATGCCACAAAAGAAAAATCCTGATCCTGCTGAATTAATTAGAGGAAAAATGGGAAGATTTTCTGGAAATTTTTTAAATCTTTTAACAATGATTAAAGGTTTACCTTTAGGTTATAGCAAAGATTTACAAGAAGATAAGGAGCCAGTATTTGATAGCTATGACAATTTTATATTATCAATAGAAGTAATAAACGGGATTATAAAAGGAATTAAAGTTAATAAAAATGAAATGTTGAATGCGTGCTCAAAAGGTAATTTAATGGCAACTGATTTAGCAGATTGGCTTGTTATAAATTACAATATACCTTTCAGAAAAGCTTATAAAATGATTGCAAAAATTGTTGATATAGCTAATAGAAAAAAATGTCAAATTAATGATTTAAGTATTAGTGATCTAAGCTTAATTGGAAACAATTCAGGAAAAAGAATCAAAAGCTTTTTAAAGATAGAAAACTCTATTAATTATAAAAGAAGTTCAGGAAGCACTTCACCTAAAGAAGTAAAAAAAGCCATTCAAAATGCAAAAAAAGAACTTTTTTAATTTTTTTTATTGTGAAAATTTTACTTTATATTACTTGTATATTACTAATTCTTATTAACATTACAAATTGTGGTAAAAAAGGTGAATTAGAAAAACCTGGAAAAAACTATCCTAAGGAGTATCCAAGTGAGTAATTTAAAATTTAAAAAAAATGATTTGTTTATTGAAAAAGTATCAGTAAAAAAATTATCAAAAAAATTTGAGACGCCTTTTTATTGTTATTCCTCTAGTGGAATAATTGAAAAATTTAAAGAATTTGAAAAACCTTTTAAATATTCTAATGCAATTATTTGTTATGCGGTAAAAGCAAACCCCAATATTGCTATACTGAAAATTTTATCTAAACTTGGAGCAGGTGCAGAGGTAGTTTCAATAGGTGAATTAAGAAGGTGTTTGAAGGCAAATATACCAACAAATAAAATAGTTTTTTCTGGTGTCGGAAAAAGTTTAAAAGAAATAGAATTCGCTATAAAAAAAAATATTTTACAAATTAATATTGAATCTGAAGAAGAATTAAAATTTATTGAAAATATTGCAAAAAAATTTAAGAAAAAAATACAAGTTGGTATTAGAATAAATCCTCATATTGATGCAAGGACGCATAAAAAAATTACTACTGGAACTGAGGAAAATAAATTTGGGCTTGATATAAAGACTGCTGAAAAAATTTTTACAGATTATAAATTTAATCCAAATCTAGATATTGTTGGTTTGTCTGTTCATATTGGGTCTCAAATAATGTCTTTGAACCCATTTAAAAAAGTATTTTTAAAAATAAAGTCATTAGTTAAAAGAGTTAATAAAAATAGAAAAACAATAAAAATTTTAGATTTAGGTGGAGGGATTGGAATTAATTATAAAAATGAAAAAGTTCTTAATTTTAATGATTATGCAAAAATGATATTAAATTTATCAAATGATCTCGGTTGTAAATTAATATTAGAACCAGGAAGAATGCTTGTAGGAGAATCCGGTGTGTTAATAACTAAGGTTTTATATACAAAAAAAAATAAAAAAAATACTTTTGTAGTAGTAGATGCGGGTATGAATGACTTGTTGCGCCCGGCTTTATATGACTCTTATCACGATATAGAGCCTCTAGTAAAAAAAAAGGGTAAAAAAATCAAATATACTATTGTCGGTCCTATATGTGAAACCGCTGATACTTTTGTGAAGGATAAACTATTAAGCAAAATAAATACTAATGAATTGCTTTGTTTAAAAAATGTTGGGGCATATGGATCATCAATGTCATCCTCTTACAATTCAAGACCAATAATTATGGAATTAATTATCTACAAAAATAATTTTTCAGTAATTAGAAGAACAGATACAGTTATTAATCAAATTTCTAGAGAAAAAATACCTTCTTTGTTATCAAAAATTAAATAAATTTTTTTATTTTTTCATATACATATTCTGGTTTTATTAAATCCATTCCTTCCTCTAGGGATATTGGATTAAATCCATATTTGTGAGGATCAACTGGTCCTTTAGGTGGTACTAGAGCATAAATATTACTTATATTTTTTATTGGAGGAGAAGCTCCAAATAAACCAAAAGATCTAATTCCTATTGCACCAGATAAATTTAAAGGGCCAGAATCATTCCCAACAAAACATTTACTTTTTGTTAAAATTGCTAAATTTGTAATCACTGGATTACAAGAAATTACAACATTATTTGATAAATAACATTTTTCTTTTATTTTTTTAGCTAAATTTATTTCATTTTCAGCTCCAATTAAAAAAACAGTTTTTTTTTTATTCTTACTTAAAAAAATATTAATTAACTTTGAAAAATATTCTGGTCTCCAAGTTCTGTAAAATGAATAAGGTAAATTATTTTTCATAAAAGCTGTTTTGTTACATGAAAATCCTATTGAAATCCATGGCTTGCGATATTTTTTAAACTTTTTTAGTTCTGAATTTAGAACAAATTCTGGTAATTTTAATTTAAAATCTTGATAAAATTTAATTCCGTGGAGACTCAAAAATCTTTTTGCTTTTTCAATATTATCTTTTTTTTTTGAATTCTCTCCAATACTTTTTTTAGATGTTAACCAAATCCTTTGAGTTCCGAGTCCAAATCCATAGATATTTTTTATTTTTGCTAATCTTGATATAATTGCATATCTGGGACTCCTATGGAAGATCCAGACTGTTTGGAATTTTTCTTTTTTTAATATTCTAATTATTTTTGGAAAATTTTTAATTGTGTTAAAAAACTCTCTAGTTTCATTTAAGTAATAAATTTTATCAATAGCCTTGTCATATTTTAAAATTTCTTTTGCTAAAGTAGTTTTTCTTGTAAATAAATGTATTTTTTTATCTTCTGAACTTTTTGCTATAGCTCTAAAAAAAGGTAAATGCCATATAATGTCCCCAATTCCAGGATAAATTGATATTATTGCTGTTTTTCCAGTTTTACTCATTCTTCTTCTTTTTCTTTATAAAATTCAATTTTTATGTCAGCAATATCCTCATTATCATGGATATAACTGGTATTAAAATTTAAACTTTCTTGTGGACCCAAGTTCTCTTGTTCCGCATTAAAAAACCAAGTTGTTATAATATTATTTTTATTATCAATTAAAGAAGCTTTTAATTTAGGTATTTTGTAACTTTCTGTATTAGAAGTATTACTAATTTTTCCAAAAATTTTAATAATTTTTTCATTGTTATTTAAAATACTTACATCTTTTTCTATTTGGTTAAAAACTAAATCAAAAGAGTTTTGTTTTTGTTTTTTTATTAGAAATTCTGATTCAATGAATTTTAAAAAATAATTTTTAATCTCATAATTAAAATATTTTTTATTTAAATAAATAAATAAAATTAAAATAATAGGTATAGTTATATATAAAAGTTTGTAACTTTTTTTTTTTTTGATTTCTGAAGGAAAAAAATTTGAAGTATTATTATCCTTTTTTTTGTCATAATTTATTGGTACTTCTGTTTTTTCTAAAGTTTCTGTAAGTATTTTTTTTTTTTCAATATTAAGTTTTTGATACCATTCGTTTCCACAATTAGAACATTTAACTTTTTTTCCATTCTTTCCTAATGCATTCTTGCTAATCGAATACTTTGTTGTACAAATTTTACAAGTGATAATCATTTAAATATTTTTAAAATATAAAATTAAATATTTCATGTATATTAAACGTAATTTAATATTTTTATTATGGAAATTATAATTTTTCTTAGATCTTTAATATTTAATATTTTATTTTATATTT
>CAZWXP010000009.1:0-11645 GCA_964637965.1 uncultured Alphaproteobacteria bacterium
ACATTTTTTAGTAATTTTGATTTATTTTTTCCGTATTTTTTATCTCCAATTATAGAGTTTCCCGAAGATGATAGATGCACCCTTATTTGATGTGTTCTTCCAGTTAATAATTTACATTCGATTAATGATGCAACATTAGAAAAAATTCTTTTTACTTTGTACTTTGTAATTGCTTCTTTTCCTCCATATTTAAAAATAGAAAATTTTTTTCTATTTTTTGGATTTCTTCCAATATTCATAGATAAAGTTCCACTATTTTTTTTAAGCAATCCCCAGGAAATAGTTAAATATAAGCGGTTTATTTCTTTTTTTTTGAATTTTTCTTGTAATAATTTGTGAATTTTGTTATTTTTGGCAATTAATAATAAACCGCTTGTATCCTTATCTAATCTATGAACTATTCCAGGCCTATGTATTCCTGACAAATTTGACAAATTTTTTCCGTATTTTTTTCTTAGAAAGTTTGTTAAAGTAAGTTTTTTTTGACCTGCACCAGGATGAACGGTTAATCCACTAGGTTTATCTAATACAATTAAGTCTTTATCTTCGTACAAAATTTTTATATTTTTAAAGCACATTTAAAAAAAAGTATATGAAATATTTAAAATTTATAGTAATTATTATGGGATTATTAATTTTCTTTGGCACATCTGCCATTATTTACATTATATTCGATAGATTGTTTTCAAAACAAACATTTATTTTTCCCCAAAAAGAAGAATTAAAGAAAATACAAATAGAAGGAAATAGCGAAATAGTAAATGCAAATATTTCTGATGACAAATTAATATTAACTATTAAATTAAACCAGGATTATCAAATAATTATATATGACTTAAATAGCGGAAAACAATTATACTTTTTTGAAACAAATAATTAAAAATAATGAAATTAAATTTTAGAATATATTTTTTGCCAATTTTTTTTATTCTTAGTAATTGCTCAATATCTTTACAATCAATTTTCGATGCAGTTAATTATTCAAAAAATAGCGCAGATTTTCTTTCGTATGTGGCTACAGATAAAACAACAACAGACCATGCATTATCATATATATTTCAGAAGGATTGTTCATTAACAAGATCGTTAAAATTTAAAAAAATTTGTGAGGAAATAAATAAAGAAAATTTAGCGAACAATAAGAAACATTTAATCTTGAAAAAAGAAACAAAATTTTATAAACAAAAAAGTGTTAATAAAGTAAAAAAAATAAAAGTTCCATCTATGGCATATTAAACTAAATAAATATTAATAAATGATTTCTATTTCAAATATAACAAAAAAGTTTGGTGATTTTGTAGCAGTAGATAATCTAAGTATGGATGTAAAACTTGGAGAAGTTCTTGGCTTTTTAGGACCTAATGGCGCTGGAAAATCAACTACTATGAAAATGATTACTGGTTTTATGAAACCAACTGAAGGATTAATAAAAATTAAAGGTATGAATGTTGAAATAAATCCAATTGAATGCAAAAAATTAATAGGGTATCTACCTGAAGGCGCGCCGCTTTACGGTGATATGACGCCTTTGAATATGTTAAAATTTGTATCGTTTACTAGAGGTATGAATTCACATGAATTTAACAAAGCTTTGGATATTGTAGTTGTCAAAACTGAAATAACCGATGTCATTAATCAACCAATTGACACTTTATCTAAAGGTTACAAAAGGAGAGTTGGTTTGGCCCAAGCGTTAATACATGATCCTGAGATTCTAATTTTAGACGAACCAACAGATGGATTAGACCCAAATCAAAAACATCACGTTAGAAATTTAATAAATGAAATGGGTAGAAAAAAAGCAATAATAATATCCACACATATTTTAGAAGAAGTCGATGCTGTTTGTTCACGTGCATGTATTATTACTAAAGGAAAAAAAATAATTGATAAAAAACCTAGTGAATTAAAAAAATCTTTTAAAAACAAAAATTTAGATAGCATATTTAGAGAGATTACCTTAAAAAAATAATTGTATTTATGAATGTACTTTTTAATATAGTAAAAAGAGAATTAGCAAGTTATTTTTCTACCCCGCTTGCTTATGTTTTCATCGTAATTTTTTTGGCACTCATTGGATCTTTTACTTTCTATTTAGGAAATTTTTTTGTTAGAGGCCAGGCAGATTTAAATTCATTTTTTGCTTTCCATCCTTGGGTTTATATTTTATTAATACCAGCAGTTACAATGAGATTATGGGCAGAAGAAAGAAAGTCAGGTACTATAGAACTTTTGATGACTTTACCATTAACAACAGCTCAATCAGTTGTAGGAAAGTTTTTTGCTGCCTGGTTTTTTATATTTATTGCATTAATTTTAACCTTTCCAATTTGGATTACAGTAAATTACTTAGGACAACCGGATAACGGAGTTATTCTTGCAGGGTATGTAGGAAGTTTTTTTATGTCGGGTGCATATTTGTCAATAGGTTCATGTGTTTCAGCTTTTACTAAGAATCAAGTTATAGCTTTTGTTGTCGCTGCAACGCTTTGCTTTATTTTTACCATGAGTGGCGTAGATATAGTATTAAATTTCTTTAAAGTTTGGGCTCCTGAATTTTTAGTTAATACAATTTCTTCTATGAGCTTTCTTACACATTTTGAATCTATAACAAAAGGTGTTATTGAAATAAGAGATTTTCTTTTTTATTTGAGCGTTATAATATTCTGGCTTTTTTTAAACATTATTGTTGTTGAATTTAAAAAATTTAATTAAATTTTTATGCTAAAAAAAATAATATATAAAGAAAACAAATTACCTTTAATTATTTTATTAACAATTATTTCTTTTCTTTCATTTAATGTTTTAAATAAAAATTTTTTTAAGAATTTAAGATTTGATCTAACAAATTCCAATGTATATACCTTATCTGATGGAACAAAATCAATTCTAAAATCTATTAATGAGCCACTTAATTTTAAATTATTTTATACAAAACAGATTGGAGATGTTAATCCTGTTTATCAAAATTATTATGATAGAGTGACAGAGTTGCTTGAGCAGTATGTATTGTTATCTGAAAATAAAATTAAGTTGCAAATCTTTAATCCAAAACCTTTTTCAAATGAAGAAGACAAGGCCGTTGAATATGGACTGCAGGGAGTTGAAATTATGTCTGGGGTTTACGGGTATTTTGGACTAATTGCAACTAATAGCACTGATGACGAAGAAAAAATTATTTTTTTTCAACCTGACCGGAGCCCATTTTTAGAATATGACTTAAGTAAAATTGTTACAAACTTAGCAAATCCGAATAGAAGAATAGTTGGTTTATATACAGATTTACCAATGCTCGGCACATTTAATCCTTTGGCAAAGTCTCAAGATGCTGCTGCTGCACCTCCTTGGGCCATATATAATCAGATGAATGAATTTTTTGAAATTACAAGAATTCATGAAAAAACAAAATTTATACCTGAAAATCTTGAATTATTAATGTTAGTTCATCCAAAAAAAATTCCAGAAGGATTATTATATTCAATTGACCAATTTGTTTTAAAAGGAGGAAAGCTTCTTGTTTTTGTCGATCCTAATTCTGAGACAGAAAGTTTTTCTCCTAATAATAACCCAGTACAAAAAGAAAACGGTAATAGCTCTGATTTAAAAGAGCTTCTAGATAAATGGGGTTTAGAATTGGTGCAAGATAAAGTTGTAGGAGATTTGCTTTCTGCTAGAAGAGTTCAAATAGGAGAATCTGATCAGCCATCTGTTACAGATTATATTGCATGGATCGATATAAAAAAGGATCATATGGATGACTCACATCAAGCTACATCTAAAGTTCAAAGGTTAACATTCGCAACATCTGGATTTTTGAAAAACAACAAAAAAAATAATAATATTAGTTTTAAAAGATTAGTCTGGAGCACAAAGCAATCAATGCAAATTGATGTAAATGATGTCAAGCTTAATCCTGATCCAACTGATTTATTAAGAAATTTTGTTCCATCAAACGAAGAACTCACATTAGTTGCTGAAATAAAAGGTACCTTTACATCTAATTTTCCTCAAGGACCTCCTAAAACAAATAGAAAGGATGATTTTGATAAGAATGAACATGTGGTTGAGTCAATCAAACCAAGTACCATAGTTGTTCTAGGTGACTCAGATCTTTTATATGACGAATTTTGGCTTAAATATGAACAAAGTGGTGAGGTTATGCCAATAGCAAATAATGCAGATTTTACAGTTAATTTACTAGAATATTTAATTGGTACCAAAAATTTAATTGGTTTAAGAGGAAAAGGAGTCTCATCATCACCATTTATTAAAGTTGAAAAGATTCAAAAAGAAGCTGAACAAAAATTTAGATCAAAAGAACAGGAACTTCTTGAGAAGTTGAACAAGTATCAAATTGAGTTAGAAAATATACAAAAAGGTAATTCAGATGAAGATGGTGAAAATATTTTGACTGAATCAGAAACAATAAAAATTGAAGAATTTAGAAATGAAATGGTTTTAGTTAGATCTGAATTAAGAAAAGTACAGAATGCATTAAGAAAGGATATAGAAAAATTAGATAGTATATTAAAATTTTTTAATATTTTCTTTGTTCCAATCTTATTAGTTATAATTTCATTATTTATTGGTTTTATTCAAAGAAGAAAAAGACATCAAAAGCATATTATAAGAGAAACAGATTAAGAAAATGACAAACAGAAATTTTATAAATTTACTCTTAATAACAATTTCATTATTTTTTTTAGCATTATTGTCTTATTTAATTCAACCGAGATACGAAGCATCTCTAAAAAAAGGAGAGGTGATATTTGAGAATATTAAAAAAGAATTAAATGATATAAAAGAAATAAATATTGATAACGGTAAAAAAAAAATATCAATTACAAAAGATCTGGATAATTGGTATATGTCTTCTAAATCAGGTTACAAAGTAAGAAATGAAATAGTAAGAAAAAATTTAATTCAAATTTCAGAATTAAGATTTTTTGAAAAAAAAACACAAGATGAATCATTATATTCAAGGCTAGATCTTGATTATCCAAAAGATCAAGATGGGAAATCTAAGCATATATCTATAATTAGTGATAACGAAAAAATATTAGTCGAATTTATTTTAGGAAAAAAAAAAAAAAATGGTGTTTATATAAAAAAAATTAATGATAAAGAAACTTGGTTAACATTGGGAAGCTTAGATATGTCATCCCTTGTGGAAGATTGGTTAGAAACAAAGATTTTAAATATAAATTATGAAGATGTAAAAAAAGTATCAGTAAAACATTTAAATAATGAAAAAGATTCATTCTCATTAACTAAAGATGACAAAAATGAAAATTTTTTAATTGATAATCTAACTAAAGAACAAATTCCAAAAAGTGATTTGATTGCAAATTTTATAGGCTATTTCTTTAGTAATTTAACTTTTTCTGACGTTATTAAACGTCAAGATTCTAATAAAGGCTATATGCTTATTGAAGCTAAATTTGAATTATTTGATGGAACAAATATTTTTGCAAATATTTATAATAATAATAAAGACAAATGGATTAATATTGATCTTGATAATAATTCAGTTTTAAAACTTAAAAATAAAGAAAAAATTTTTGTTAATAATATCAAAAATTGGTCTTACAAGTTACCATCAAAAAAATATAATGTTATTGATACGAAGCTTAACGACCTACTTGTTGAAGACTAATTTCATTGGCAATATTTATTAGAGATTGTGAAAAATCAAAACCCATATCCATTTTTTTTACAATATTAAGTGAATTTTCAATATCGTTACTAATTGCAAGAGCATAAACTATATTTCCTATAAGTTTGTTATCAATAATTTTTCCACCTTGATCTAACATTTTTAATGATAATTTTCTTGCACCATCTTTATCTTTGCGTGATTGAATTATAATAATTTCAGAAATTCCTTCTTTGTAAAATCTATCACTTTCTATTAATCCTAGTAATTCATGAGATTTTTTAAATTTTCCGGCCAAAGCATATGTTTTAGCAACTTCTTTAAAAACTCTTCCTTTTGTAGAGAACCCTGGTAAACCAAGGGCGTATTTTCCACCAACCAAATCAGGAACTAAGTTTATAGATTCTTTTAAGAAATATTCCATTTCCACAAATTTTTTTTTGATAGCAAGTTCTCTACCAATATATGACATTGCGAGCGCTTTTTCATAACCCGGCTTCATTAGATCCAATAATTCTTTTGTTTCGTTTAAATTATATATTTTTGTAAAAGCTCCAATTAATTCAATATAAATTCTTTCATCAAGCTTATTATCAAGAACATATTTTTTTGCATCTATCAAAGTTAAATTACTTTCTTTTTTCAATTCTATTGAATTTTCAAATATTGCTATATTAATTAATGCTCTTATAATCCAAAACTCACGATCTTTTTTTTTGGTTACATCTTTTGCTTTATTCAAAAAAGATTTACATTTTTTTATGTCATCTATCTCATAAAATATTTTTGCAATTTCCAAATAAGTACTTGATTTTTCTGCATTTTCCGACGATTTTTTTAAATCAATCTTAACTTTTTCTAGGTTACCTAGTATTAAATTTGTTTTTGCCATTTCTAAAAAAGCTACAGCTTTATTATCATTATTTGAAATTTCATTATTTATAATTGAATATATTTTCTTTTCTATCTCATTTTTTTTATTTTCTTTTTTTAGCTTTTGAAGCATTCCATATATTTTTGAATAATTTTTAATTTTCTTTGGTATATCTGTATATGTTTCATTAATATATTTTTCAGAATTCACTATGCTGTTAAATGCGTTTTCTTTATCATTCAGAAGTATTCTTAATTCACTTATGGAGTTTGATAATCTTGTTTTAGTTCTTGCGTCCCCTATTTCCTTAATGGATAACACTGCTGCTTTAAGCAAGTTCAATGAACTTTTTGATTTATTACCATTTTTAAATTCGATAGATGCTAAATTAATATTTTTGTTAATCTTACTTATATTTTCTTTTTTTTCTTTTTCTAACTTTTGTTTACTCGATATTATTTTTAATTCATTAATACGCGAATTAAGATTTATTACTTTCTTTTCTTTTCTATGCAATCTTGCAATTTTAGTTTTTGGGTATTTTCTTTGAATTTTTTCAATTTTTTTTAATGCATTAGATAAAAGTTTAATCTTTTCATCTGTGGTATTTTCTATATTTGATTCTTTAATTATATCTGTTGCTTTTTTATTTAATTTATTAGCTTCAAAGTTATAAAATTCTTCACATCCAAAAAGTGAAATAATTGCAATTAGTAAATAAACTGATAGAATTTTTTTAAACATTTTATTATAATTTAACAAATTACTTATATTATGAAAAAAATAATTTTTTTGAATTTTTTTTTATTTATTTTTTTACTTTCGCCAATTTCAGTGGATGCAAAAAAAATTCCTAATCTTATTGGAAAGTGGGAAGGCGAGAATATAAAATCTACATTAAAAAAAGGTTTTTTAAAAAGTAAAAATATAATAGAAATTACTGAACAAAAAAATAGACTTTTTAAAGGGTACGTTATTCATAAAGGCGGTAAAGAGGCTTTTGTTGGTGTAATTAAATCAGATCATAAAACCTTTTATTGGGCAGACAGTAGCGATGATGACGGAAAGGTTATTGGTACAATACTAAAAAAGATTAAGATTGAAACATGTTATTTGGATAGCGGAAAAGACGCAGTTGTAGGTTGCTCTATTCTATTTAGGGAATAATTAATTAGTTAATAAATTACTTTCTTTTTCTTACTTTATAATAAATTTTATCTATAGATTTTAAAATATTTATTTTAATTTTTGGCTCAGATGCCGAATGACCACTGTTTTCTATTATTTTAATTTCACAATTAGACATTTTTTTTGCTAGTAAGAAAGCAGATTTTGGAGGACATATTAAATCGTACCTACCTTGAATTATAATCGTTGGTATTTTTTTTATTTTTTTGACATTAGATATAATTTCATTCTTTTTTAGAAAAAAATTGTTTTTTGTGTAATGCCATTCCAAAAAAGGACTGTTCGGAAGATTTTTTTTGTTTCTAATTTTTTTTATTTTATTTAAATTAATTTTTCCAGGGTTTAAAACTGACAATGTTCTTTCATATTTTTCCCATATTATAGATGAAATAGATCTTATATTTTTTTTTTTACTTTCTAGCATTTTTCCTAGTTTTAAAAATATTTTTTTATTTTTCTCTTTTAATTTGTTCTCAATCGCATCTATTATTTCGGGATAAAAGAATTTAGAAGAATAATGAAACGCCCAATATGCCTCTTCTTTAGTACCAAGAAACACACCTCTAAGAACCATACCTAAAACCTTAGTGTTATTTTTTATTGCATAAATAAGAGCTAAGGTTGACCCCCAAGATCCTCCAACAATAATCCATTTCTTTATTTTTAAGATTTTTCTAATTTTTTCCATATCATTTATCAAGTCTTTTGTTGTATTTTTTGCTATAGAACCTTTAGGTTTACTTTTTCCAGAACCTCTTTGATCAAAAAGAATGATCCTATATTTTTTAGGATTGAAATATCTTCTATTTTTAGGATCTATTGACCCGCCTGGACCACCATGAAGATATATTATGGGAATACCATTTTTATTTCCACATTCTTCAACATATATTGAATGTAAATTATCTTTAGTTTCTAAAAAAAATGATTTAAAAGGCTTAATTGGTGGGTACATATATAAATTAAACAAAAAGCTTCTTTTTTTATTTAATATTAAATTCCTTTTAAGATTTCTTTTCTTTTTCTTTGATATTCTTCTTCAGATAAAATTCCTTTTTTATATAAATTATCAATTGTTTTTAAACGTTGCTCTAAAACGATTGAATTATTATTTGTTTGTTTTTTCTTAGATACATTTGGTTTTTTTTGTTGTCTAGGAGGCTGAGGAGGAGGGGAAACATTTTTTTGTTGTCTAGGTTGTTGATTCGTATCAAGTTTTTTTTGCAACACATCTATTTGTTGTTGTAATGTTTTATATCGATCTCTAGACATTTGTTTATCAATTGCAGTATCATCTATATCTTTCTTTGCAGCTTTGTAAGCAGTATTTGTAAAAACAAACCAATCTTTTCTTTTATTAGATTTCCTATATATGCCTTTTTGATCTTGATTATAAACAACAATCATACCTTCGAATTTAGTTGCTTTTCTTCTATGTCCAATATCATAAACTAATTTAGTTGATTCCCAGACATTTCCCTGATATCTCTCCGATAAAGTTGGTTGCAAATCACCTTGAACAGTGCCGATTATTAAATTTAATTGGTTATTAGACACAAATATTCTTCCAGCTGTCAATCTTTCTTCTTTCCAAGTCCATCTAGTACTTGAATGAGGTCCTTTAATAACAAAAGTAACGTCATGATTTGGTTTTGCCATCGTTAGAGCTTGAGGAATATATTCTGATAATAATGCTAGTTCCCTACTTGAGAATAAAGGAATCTCTTTTTGATCTCTATCATATTTATAAGAAAGTTGTTTAAGCATTTTTCTGAGAATATCATCAGATATTTGTATAGGATGATTGTTTAATTTTTTAGTTTTTTTTTCAATTTTTTCAGTTCTTATAAAATACTTTGGAGCACCAGGCATTATAGGTAATTCTGACCAAACAGTTCTTATCGCATTTTTATCAGAAATTTTTGCAAAATTATTTTGCGGAAAAAGAAATAACAAAAAAAATATTAATAATATTAAATTTTGATAATTCTTTTTAAAAAGTTTGTACAACATTTTTTATTTTCAAAAATCCAAAAATGAAATCAATCTATTCTAATTATATTATTTAGGAATTAATTGTATATATAAAAAAAGGTAGGCCTTATTAAAAAGACCTACCTTTAAAATATTTTCCTTTTGGAGGCTATACTAAAAGTAATATTTTCTTTTTACCAGAGGTAAAACATACCAACTGAGAAGATATCACTTTCGCCGTCTTCATCGCCAGCATCCATATCATGCCATTGTTGTTCAGCATGTGAATACTCAGCAACGGCTAGCCATTCCGGAGCAAGATTATGATAGACTCCCACAGTAAACATTTCTTGAGAATCAACTGGATCATTTACTCCATCATTACCTGCTTTGTCTTGATAGCTACCACCCCAGGAAATTCCAGCTTTACCTGAGCCGTAGTTATATGTAGCTTGTACATAGTAACCATCATGATCTCTACAGATACCATCACTAGACATAGCGCCACCACCGTCAAATTGAACAGTAGAGCCTAAACATTCACCATTATAATAGTGAGCTGTTAAAGCAAAGTCGCCACCTACTAAAGTACCACCAACGTGTACACCGTGAGCCTCAACTTCAGGACCACCGCCACCGTTAGCTTGAGCTTGTACTTGTGCTTCTTGGTACATTCCAGAGATTGCTAGATTTGAACCTTCGCTGATTCCAGATAAATTAATATTTAATTCACCTTCAAGTCTTGGAAAATCAGGTTCATCAGCAGTTAAAGCTCCTGATGCTCCACCACCTGTAGTAGCAGTAATTTGTGAAGGATCAAAAAGCCCAATGGATATAGTAGTTCCATTATAACTTGGTGTAGTATATCTCATAGATGCATTAAAGTCCGGATATACATATCCAAAACCAATACGACCTAGAGTTGTACCACCGTTTTCTGTATTATCACCAGTAGCACCAACACCAAATAATGTCATGTCTTGCACAATTGCATTTCTTTGAAATAAACTAAGAGTTCTTCCAAATAAAACTTCACCAAAATCACCTGATGCAGCTGAATAGATTTCTCTCATATCAACCTGTGCACCACGTGCAGTTTTAGTACTATTATTTTGGATTTGAGGATACAAAGCAAAGTAACCTCTTAGTTGAACTCCGTTTGAAGCTGGTCCTTGTACACCAAAACCAAATTTTGATGGTAATAGACCAGTTTGAATACGTGAGTTATCACCGGTAGATGTTCTTGCTGTTTCTCCGCCAGCTAAGTTAGCACCTTTACCGTTTGAATATACGTAGAATGCATTAACGTTTCCATCAACAGAGAATTGCCATCCTGATGGTTCTTCTGCCATTAATGTAACTTTAGCATTCGCAGGAGCAGTCATCGCTGCTGCTAAAGCAACACCAGCTGCACCTATAAGTAATTTTTTCTTTTCTAACATTTAATAAGCCTCCCTAAAAAGAAAAAAGTTAATAAAATTATGTTTATATAATATGAAAATTTTAAAGGAAAACGCAATAGATTTAACATAATCAATTATTTTTGTTAATTATGCCATTATACTTCCTGTCCTTTATTCTACATATTATTCAGCAAAATCATGCATTTAATATGAAATTTAGATTTATTCTTAGTTTTAAATAAATCAAAAAAAGTAGTAAAATGTGATATTTTTACAACACATATATCACTAGTAATTTACTGTTTGAATCAGAATTTGTTTATTTTTTTTTTATTATAGATTTTTAAGTAAATCGATACAAAATTATTTTTTTTTTAATCTTGTTGCAGAGCTTAACAGTCTTTTCAATCCTATAAATTTTTTACTGTTTTGATTTCTAGGTCTCCTTAAATTAATCTCATAATCTAATACAATTTTTGAAGGAAGATTTGATAGAAAAAAAATTCTATCTGCTAATTCAATAGCTTCCCCTAAATCGTGTGTAACAAAA
>CAZWXP010000010.1:0-5359 GCA_964637965.1 uncultured Alphaproteobacteria bacterium
GAGCAGATATCATAGCTCCTTCGGATATGATGGATGGAAGAATTGGACTTATAAGAGATTGATTGGATAATGAAGGATTTAATAAAACAATTATTTTATCCTATGCTGCAAAGTTTGCTTCAAACTTCTATGGGCCTTTCAGAGATGCTGTTGGTTCATCAAAAACTTTAGGTAAAGATAACAAAAAAACATATCAAATGGATTATAAGAACTCTGATGAAGCTATTAGAGAGGTAGCAATGGACATAAATGAAGGGGCAGATATGATAATGATTAAACCTGCAGTACCTTATCTAGACATAATTAGTAAAATTAAAAGAAAATTTAATATCCCTATTTTTGCATATCAAGTCAGTGGAGAATTTTCAATGTTAAAATCTGCTGAAAAAGAAAAAGTAATAGATTACGAAAAATGTTTGTATGAAATTTTAATTGCTATAAAAAGATCTGGGGCATCTGCAATATTTTGTTATGGAGCTATTGACATTGCCAAAAATTTAAAAAATGAATAAACCAACAAAAATATTCAATAATTTTAATTTCCGTAGTTCTATTCCGCGAAGATGTCCTTATATTCCTGGCAAAAAAGAATATTTATTATTTACAGATTTAACAAAATTTGTAAGGAAAAAAACATTAGAAAAATTAGTTTCAAGAGGTTTTAGAAGAAATGAAAATATTTTTTATAAACCAAACTGTAAAAATTGCAATGCATGTATGTCAACCCGTATCAAAGTAAATAATTTTTTATTTTCAAAAAATTTTAAAAGGATTCTAAAAAAAAATCTGGATTTAAAATTAAAAATAACAAAACCAAAATCAAACCAAGAATATTATAAATTGTTTAAAAAATATTTAAAAAAACGGCACTCAGAAGGAGACATGGCTAATATGTCTTATTTAGATTTTAGAACAATGTTAGAAATATCTCCTGTCGAAACAAAAATTCTTCACATTTATAAAAATAATAAATTTTTTGGGGGAATATTATATGACATATATGAAAATTCATTTTCAGCCAACTATTCATTTTATAATCCAAAATTTAAAAATAGAAGTCTAGGAAGTTTCTTAATTTTAAAACTTATAGAAGAAGCAAAAAAACAAAAAATGAAGTATTTGTACTTGGGATATTATATAAAAGAATGTAAAAAAATGTCTTACAAAATAAACTTTAAGCCAATAGAAATCCTTAAAAATAAAAAGTGGAAAACTTTTTGAAAAAAAAAAAAAATAGAAGAAAATTCTTAAAAAAAACTGTGCTTCTTTCTACCGTAGCTGCTTTATCTACATTTGTTCCAAAAAAATTACCTGCAAAAAAAATTTATAATTGGAAAATGGTTACAACTTGGCCAAAAAATTTCCCTGGTCTTGGAACTGGAGCTGAATTTTTTGCAGATATGATTAATGAAGCATCAGGTGGAAGAATAAATGTTAAAGTTTTTGGCGCAGGTGAAATAATTCCTGCCTTTGAGGCAATGGATGCAGTTTCAAGTGGAGCAATTGAAATGGGCCATGGTGGGCCATATTATTGGAAAGGCAAGGTATCTGCTTCTCAATATTTATCTGCAATTCCATTTGGGCTAACGCCTAACGAACAAAATTCATGGTTTGAAAAAGGTGGAGGACAAAAAATAGCAGACCAAATATACAAAAAAATGGGATGCAAATTCTTTGTTTGTGGAAATACTGGGCCACAAATGGGCGGTTGGTTCAATAAAGAAATAAAAACAATTGAAGATTTTAAAGGTTTAAAAATGAGAATTCCTGGTTTAGGTGGTGAAGTTATTAAAGCTGCTGGAGGTACAGTAGTTAATCTGCACGGAGGTGAATTACTTACTTCAATCCAATCAGGTGCCATAGATGCTTTAGAATGGGTCGGACCATATAACGATTTAGCTTTTGGAATTCATAAAGCTGGAAAATACTATTATTATCCAGGATGGCACGAACCTGGCGGTGTCTTGGATTGTTTTATAAATTTAAATAAATGGAATTCTTTACCAGAAGATTTAAAAAAAATTATTGAAATATCTGCAAAAGCAGCTACACAAAAAATAACAGAAGTAATGATTGCAGGTAATAACTTAGCTTTGGAAAAACTTATTAATAAACATAAAGTTAATCTCAAAGTTTTCCCAGATAATGTCTTAAAAGAATTAGCGATATTGTCAAATAAAGTTCTAAATAAATTAACTTCTTCTGATAACTTAAGTAAGAAAGTTTATCAAAGCATTATTACTTTTAGAAAAGCATCAATAAAAAGATCTGAAATTTCAGAACAAAAATTTTTAGAATCTAGATTAAAATATTTAAAATATGAATGATTTTGAAAAACTTTTTCTTAGTTATTGGTATGGTGAAAAGAAACTTTGGAAAGCCTTTTGGCTAATTGGTATTCTGGGGAGAATTATAGTTGCTACTATAATTATTCTATTCTCAACTATATTTACTAGCATTGGTTTAACGTGGTCAATAAAGATTCTTAGCATAATTTTTATGATAAGTTATGTTATATGGTCATTTGTTTCAATCTGGAGATGTGCTTTTAACGTAAAAAATAAAAATTGGGGGTATGTAGCAAGATTATTTATTACGCTTGATATAATTGCTGGTTTGTATCTAAATTTCATTATATTAAAAAATAATTCCATTTCATTTTAGTAAATATAAGCTGGTAACCATGTTGCAATTTTTGGAAATTTTGCAATTAATAACAAGACAAAAATTTGAATAGCAACAAAAGGTAAAACGCCTTTATATATATCCGTAGTTTTTATAGATTTGGGAGCTATACCTCTAAAATAAAAAAGTGCAAAACCGAAAGGTGGGGTTAAAAAACTTGTTTGAAGATTTACTGCAATCATTATACCAAACCATAATGGATCAATGTTCATTTGTAAAATAATAGGACCAATAATAGGAACTATAGTAAAAACTATTTGAATAAAATCTAAAAAAAATCCAAGAAAAAAAATTAAAGCCATTACAAAGAAAACAGCACCAAAAGTTCCCCCTGGAAGATTTTCAATAAAGCTACTTATTATTTCCCTACCCTCAAGACCTATAAATACAAGTGAAAAAATTTTTGCACTTATAAGTATTAAAAAAATCATAGAACTAATCTTTGTTGTATCAAAAATAGAGTCTTTAATAATTTTTAATGAGAAGCTACTATTAAAAAAACTTAAAATTATAGCGCCTATGGCTCCAAAAGAAGCTGCTTCTGTTGGTGTAGCAATGCCCAATAAGATAGAACCCAATACAACTATAATAAGAAATATTGGAAGAAAAATTACATTTAAAATCTTTTGGATTGTTAATTTTTTTTTATTTTTAACAATTGAAGGTGAATACTCAGGTTTAAAATAAACAATAATTAATTGCCATAAACAATATAAACTGACTAGAAGAATTCCTGGAAAAATAGCACCAGCAAATAAATCAATTGTAGAGATTGGATTTGATGGAATTTCACCTTGAAGAAGTTGTGATTGACTATATGCACCCTGTAGAACATCGCTTAGTAAGATTAAAACAATGGATGGTGGAATTATTTGTCCTAAAGTTCCCGATGCACAAATTAATCCAGAGGCAAGTTTTTTATCATACCTCCACTTCAACATCGTTGGCAATGTTAATAAACCCATAGTAACAACTGTTGCCCCAACTATGCCTGTCGATGCTGCCAATAAAGCTCCAACGATAATAACAGTAAAACCTAAACCTCCTCTAAATTTTCCAAATAGATTTGCCATAGTCTCTAACAATTGCTCAGCAATTTTAGATTTTTCTAAAATCAAACCCATAAATATAAATAATGGAACAGCAACCAATAATTCATTTGTCATAGTCCCAAAAATTTTTGAAGGTATTAAAGCTAGAAATTCTGGACTCAAAAAATTAAATAAGGATGCAACAACAGCAAATAAAATAGCTGTACCTGCTAATGTAAATGCAACTGGAAAACCAAATAATAAAAAAAGGAATGTTGTAAGAAACATGCAAATACTTAATAATTGTGCTGTCATTTTTTTTCTTTTTTAAAATTTGAAAAATATTTTTTTTTCTCTTTTATTGATTACTAATATACATCTTAAAATTAATGCTATTGTTTGAATAAATAATAAGAAACAAAAAAAAATTATAGAAGTTTTATAAAGATATAAGAAATGCAGTCCCCCAGCTTCTCGCGATTTTTCTAAACTAATCCAAGATTTTAGAATGTATGGAAATGAATATTTACTAATTACAAAAATAAATGGAAAAATAAAAAGGAATGAAAAAAAAATATTTATATATGCTTTGTAATTTTCATTAAATTTACTATAAAAAATATCTATTCTTACATGTTTATCATCTAATAAAGTATAAGATGATCCTAATAAAAAAATTAATCCGTGCATCCAAATATATGACTCTTGCATCCAAACAAATCCTAAATTAAAAAAATATCTAAGCAAAGCAACTGAAAAAGCTGTTAATGTCATAAATAAAACCAACCAAGCAACTGTGGTTCCAACTTTTAAAGTAATTTTCTCGATTATGAAAATTATTTTTTTTGAATTATTCATACTTTTAATTTAAAATTCTTTTTCTGTAAAAAGGTAATTTTTTATTATTTCTTTTTAAAAATTTATCTATAAAAAATCCTGTTAAGAATATAGCTTGTTTCAATGAATCTTTACTTGGTTTTACATTTTTATCTATTAAGAATTTGGGCAAATTAAATAATTTGCTTTTATATTTTTCACCTTCTTTTTTTGAAACTGCTTTACCAGATTTTGGAGATATATAGATAAGATTTGTATTTTCTCCAGAAACCGTACATTTTTCAAGGTCAAGTCCGTAACCTAGCTCTGATAATAAAAATAATTCCCAAAAAACATATTTTTTAACCCAATCTTTAGATAACAAACTTTCTATTAAATCATTTGTTTTATTATATATATTAATTTGAGGATGATTTTTAGGCAAAGTAAGATCTATTATTGAACAAATTGTAAGTAATGCGTTTAATTTATTTTGGTTATCAAAATAATTAACACTATTATTTTTAATTAATTCAAATCTGCAATTCCATAAATGTTCGTCTAATCTAAAACTAGACTTGATATAAACTTTATTTCCTATTTCATATGTTCCAAAATCTTTTTTTAAGACTCCCTTAACAAGACCAGAATTTATACCGTGATTTAAAGAAAAAAAAGAAATTAATAATGAACTTTCTCTATATTTTTTTTTTTTTATAATAATTCATTCATCGTTTATTTGCTTTTTATGAGAGTAATTTTTTTTTAAATATATAATCTACCATTTTTTTTGCAGCGTTAATTTCAGCAATTTTAATTGTTTTTGC
>CAZWXP010000011.1:0-15402 GCA_964637965.1 uncultured Alphaproteobacteria bacterium
CTTTGGCTGGCCATTTAAAATTAAATAAGTTAATTGTTTTATTTGATGATAACAGTGTATCTATTGATGGGCCAACAAGTTTATCTACCTCTGAAAATCATTTGTTAAGATTTAAAGCGTGCAATTGGGATGTGCAAAAAATAAATGGGCACAATTTTAAACAAATTTATAATGCGCTTAATAAAGCAAAAAAAACAAAAACACCTTCACTAATTGCTTGTAAAACTATTATTGGATATGGGTCACCAAATAAACAAGGAAAAAATTTAAGTCATGGTGCCGCACTTGGGTCGGATGAAGTAGAAAAAACAAAAAAAAAAATAAATTGGCTATATCCATCATTTGTAATTCCTAAAGAAATATTAAAAATGTGGAAAAATATAGGAATAAAAGGAATTAATGAAAATAAAAAATGGAATCAAACATTAAAAAATTTAAATACAAAGAATAAAAAAATATTTAATAATTATTTTAATAAAAAAATTGATAAAAATTCTTTTTTAGAATTAAAAAAAATTAAAAAAAAATTTTGTTCGTTAAATGAAGAAATTGCTACTAGAAAAGCATCTAATATAGCAATTAATTTATTACAAAAAAAAATACCATTTTTAATAGGAGGATCAGCGGATTTAACTGAATCTAATTTAACAAAAGGGGAAAATCAAAAAACATTTAACAGTTCGAATCCTAAAGGAACATACATTTATTATGGCATTAGGGAACATGCTATGACTGGTGCAATGACAGGAATATCTCTTCATGGTGGTTTAATTCCATACGGCGGTTCTTTTTTAATTTTTACAGATTATTGCAAACCATCAATAAGACTTGCCTCAATTATGAAGCAAAAAGTTATTTATGTTATGACTCATGACTCTATAGGTTTAGGAGAAGATGGTCCAACCCACCAACCAATTGAGCAGCTTACAAGTTTAAGATCTATTCCAAATTTAAACGTTTTAAGACCAGCTGATGCTATTGAAACATTAGAATGTTGGGAGATTGCTTTAAAAAATAATACTCCATCTGTTATTTCTCTTACAAGGCAAAATGTTCCTATTGTCAGAAAAGAAAAAGTATCAGAGAACATGTCAAAAAAAGGAGCATATATAATTGCAGAAACAAAAAAAAATAATAGAGATATCACAATTTTATCTACAGGATCTGAGGTGTCCATTGCAATAGAAGCAAAAGAAATTCTTGAAAGAAAGTCTCTAAATGTAACTATTGTATCAATGCCCTGTTGGGAAATTTTTGATAAAACAAATGATACTTATAAAAATAAAATACTCGGTCCTATCGAAAAAAGAATAGCTATTGAAGCTGCGTCAAAATATGGATGGACAAAATATATATTAAATGAAAAATATATGTTAGGAATGAATAGTTTCGGAGCATCAGCGCCAGGAGAAATTTTATATAATAATTTTGGTTTAAATGCTAAAGAAATAGTAAAATTAGCATTGAAAATTTGTAAAAAAAATAATGGTTAATATAGCAATAAATGGATTTGGTAGAATTGGTAGGCTTTTTCTAAGAGCTTTAACAGAAAATAAAAGTGCAAAAAATATTAATGTAAAAGTTATAAATGATTTAGCAGATCTAGAATCAAATATACATTTATTTAAATATGATTCTGTTCACGGAATATATGATAAAAAAATTAAAAATGATAAAAATTCATTTGATATTGGTTTAGGTAGAACTCAAATTATTTCTGAAACAAATCCATCAAAATTACCCTGGAAAAAAAATAAAATTGATATTGTAGTAGAATGCACTGGAATTCTAACTTCAAAACAAGATTCAGTAAAACATTTAAATGCTGGTGCAATATAAGTAATTATTTCTGCCCCATCAGATAATCCTGATATTACTATTGTATATGGAGTAAATCATAAGGAAATAAATAATGATCATAAAATAATTTCAAATGCATCTTGTACAACAAATTGCTTAGCTCCAATTGCTAAAATTTTAAATAACAATATTGGAATAGAAACAGGACATATGACAACTATCCACTCGTATACGGGTGATCAAAGAATTGTTGATACTTTTCATAGTAGTGATTTAAGAAGGGCAAGATCAGCAGCAACATCTTTGATACCAACCAAAACAGGTGCTGCAAAGGCTATAGGATTAGTTATACCTACTTTAGATGGAAAACTTGATGGAACAGCAATTAGAGTCCCTACTCCAAATGTAAGTTTAATTGATTTTGTCTTTAATACTTCTAGAAATACTTCAGAAAATGAGATTAATGAAATATGTATTAATTCGTCAAAAAAAGATTTAAAAAATATTTTATCTATAACGAGCGAACCATTAGTTTCTATAGATTTCAATCATTCTCCCTATAGTTCAAATTTTGACACAACTCAAACCAAAGTTATAAAAAAAAAACTTTGCAGAATTGTTTCTTGGTATGATAATGAATGGGGCTTTGCAAATAGATTGATTGATCTAACAAATTACATTTCAAAATATACTTAATGTCAGAAGAAAATATACAAATTATTGCAAAAAAAATTGTTGAAAATGGAAAAGGAATTTTAGCCGCTGACGAAAGCTCAAACACTATAAAAAAAAGATTTGATTCTATAAAAGTTGAATCTACTGAAGAAACAAGATCTTTTTATAGAGATACATTGTTTTCAACCCCTGATATGTACAAATATATATCTGGCGTTATCTTATTTGAAGAAACTTTTTTTCAAAAAAATTCAGACAATGAATCTTTAAAAGAAAAACTAGAAAATGTTAATTGTTATCCAGGAATAAAAGTTGATCTAGGTTTGGAAGAAATTAATAAAGATTCAATTGAAACTTATACCAAAGGGATAGAAACATTGGATAAACGTTTAAAACCTTTTTTTCAAAACGGAGCAAAATTTACAAAATGGCGAGCAGTAATCAATATCGGAGACAATATACCCTCAAATAATTGCATAGAAAAAAATTCTTCTTTATTAGCTGAATATGCATTAATAAGCCAAAGAAATAAATTAGTACCAATTGTTGAACCAGAAGTTGTCATGGATGGAGAACATGGAATAGATACATGTTACGATGTAACAGTAAAAACACTAACAAAAGTTTTCAATTCTTTAAAAGAAAAAAGTATAGACTTAAAAGGTATGTTGTTAAAACCAAACATGATAGTTCCTGGAAGTAAAAGTGGAGAAGAATTAGACTTAAAAAAAATAGCAGAAAAAACTTTAAAATGTTTAAATGAAACGGTTCCAAAAGAAGTTCCAGGTATTGTTTTTTTATCTGGAGGACTAAGTAGCATAAACGCAACCATGATTTTAAATGAAATTAATAAGTCAAATAATGCTCCGTGGAATTTATCTTTTTCATATGGAAGAGCATTACAAGAAGATGCTCTAAAAACTTGGGCTGGAAAAAATGAAAATAAAAATAAAGTTCAAGATATCTTTTTACATCGTGCTAAAATGAATTCTTTAGCTTGTCATGGTAAGTGGGACGCAAGCTTGGAAAATGGATAATCTTTTTAAAAAGAAAAAAAAATATTTATATCTTATCACTCCCTCAGAACTTCTAACAAAAAATCTGTCTTTAAAAAGATACTTAGTAATTTTAAATAAAGTTTTAAAAACAAAGAAAATAAAATTTTTACAATTAAGATTAAAAAATAAATCTGAAGAAGAAATTTTAAATGCTTTAAAGAAAATAAGTTTAATTTGTAAAAAATATAAAACTATTTTTTTTATTAATGATTTTGCTAATGAAAAAATTTTAAAATTCTGTGATGGAGTACATTTAGGACAAAAAGATATTTCAAAAAATAAAGTTAATAGAATTATATCAAATAAAAAATTTTTAGGGATAACATGTCATAATTCAAAATCTTTTGTAAAAAAAGCAATGAATTTTAAGCCGAATTATGTATCATTTGGTTCTTTTTTCAATACTAAAACAAAAAAAACTAAATTTAAAGCTACGATTAGAAATATAAACTGGTTTAAAAAAAATTTTGATCTACCATGTGTTGCTATTGGCGGTATAAGTTCAGAAAACTGTAAAAAAATTGTAGAATCAGAATGTGATTTGTTAGCGGTAAGTTCTGGGGTTTGGAGTTTTAAAAAAGGTCCAGTGGAAGCTGTAAATTTATTTAACGAAATTTTAAACAAAAAAAAATGAAAATATCGGCAAATGAAATAAAAGTTGGAAATATTTTAGAATTTGAGAATAAACTTTGGAAAGTTTTAAAATTTGAACATACAAAACCTGGTAAAGGAGGGGCTTTTATTCAAGTTGAATTAAAAGACATTAATTTAGGAACTAAAAGAAATGAAAGATTTAGATCTGATGAAAATATTGAAAAAGCTTACCTTGAACAAAAAAAATTCCAATTTCTTTATTCAAATGGTGATGAGTATTTTTTCATGGATCAAGAAAATTATGAACAAATAAGTATAAATAAAGAAAAAATTTTAACTGATACTCTGCCATATCTAAAAGATGGAATTAATGTTTCTCTTGAATTAAAAGATGATAAACCTATAAACATTTTACTACCCGAAACAATTATTTTGGAAATTAAGGAAGCAGAGGCTGTAATTAAAGGACAAACAGCAACCTCAGGTCTTAAACCTGCAATTCTTGAGAATGAGTTAAAAGTTATGGTGCCTCTTCATATTGAAAAAGGTATGAAAATAGTAGTAAAAACATTAGACAATTCTTATGTAGAAAAAGTTAAGTAAAAAAAATTATGGCTTTAAAAACTCCAATAATAAATATTATGACAAAAGCAGCTTACAAAGCTGGAAATATTTTAATTAAAGATTTTAGAGAAGTTGAAAATTTACAAGTTTCAAAAAAAGGAATAGGTGATTTCGTAACATCTGCTGATTTAAATTCAGAAAAAACAATTATAAAAATATTAGAAAAAGCATACCCGGATATAAAAATATTTTCCGAAGAAACAAATTCAGAAATTGATTTAAAAAAACATGAAAAAAAATGGATTATTGATCCGTTAGATGGAACATTAAACTTTATTCATGGATTACCTCATTTTGCAATTTCTATAGCTTTAATGGTGAATGAAGAAATAATTTCAGGAATTATATATGATCCAATCAAAGATGAATTATTTTGGGCAGAAAGAGGTGTTGGTGCCTTTCTTAACAATAAGAGAATTAGAGTATCTGCTAGAACTAAACTTAAAGATGCTTTAGTTTCAACCGGAATACCATGGAAAGGAATGGAAAGTTCTCATGAAAATTATTTAAAAATTTTAAAAAATATAATGAAGAATTCTTCAGGAATTCGTAGATATGGGGCCGCTTCTCTGGATTTAGCATATGTAGCCGCTGGAAGATATGATGCGTTTTGGGAATTCAATTTAAAAACATGGGATATAGCAGCAGGTGTACTTTTAGTAAAAGAAGCTGGTGGGTATGTAGGAAATATTAACAAGAATGAAAATTATTTATATACAGGAAATGTATATGCGTGTAATAATGATTTAATAGATGAATTAGAAAGTGGGCTTATAACAAAAAAATGAAAAAAGTATTATCAATTTTAATTTTATTTTTATTGTGGTCTAATACTTCTTTGTTAGCCATAGATCCTGTTGAAATTGGCAAACCATATAAACAAGGTATTGAAACTAATTTGTCAGTTATTGATAATTTAAATCAAAATTTTAAAGAAGAAAAAATAAAAATAGATAAAGATATAAGAACTAAAAAAAAAGGAAACTTTGTAATTAAAAAAAAGAATATAGGAAATGAAGAAGTTAAAACTGATAATTTAATAGATAAAAAACTTGCAAGAATTCAAGGGGTAATAGAAGAAATACCAAATGAAATTCAAATATTTTTTAAATCAGAAACTGCAAACCTTAAAGAGGATGATATAAATAAAATAAAAAGATTTATTAACAATCAAACTGAAAAAAATAAAGTAAAATTTAAAGTTACTTCATATGCTAAAACTAACAAAACAGAAGATATTTCAAGAAGATTATCGCTCGATAGAGCCATTAATATAAGAACTATTCTTTTAAAAGAAGGAGTGCCAGCAAGAAATTTAATAGTTAAATCATTTGGAGATTCTAAAAATAAAGAAAATAAAGTAATAATTGAATTTGAAAAAAAATAAAAAAAAAATATAGTCTATATTTATGAAAAAAAATATTCATCCAGATTATCACGAAATTGAAGTTGTAATGACTGATGGAACTAAATTTAAGACAAAATCTACCTGGGGTAAAAAAGGAGATATTCTTAACTTAGATATTGATCCCAAATCACACCCTGCTTGGAGTGGAGGCGAGAAAAAATTAGTTGATACTCAAGGACAGATTTCAAAATTTGCAAAAAAATTTAAAAATTATAAAAAAAATAAAGCCGAAAAAGTAGAAGAAAATAAAGTTCAAACTAAACCACAAATTAACAAAGATAAAAATTAAATAATTACGTGAAAGTAGTTGAAATTAAGAAATACGGAGGTCCTGAAGTATTATATATAGGGTCTAGACCGCTGCCAAAACCAAAAAAAAATGAGGTTTTAATTAAAGTAAAAGCGGCAGGAGTTAATAGGCCTGATATTTTACAAAGAGAAGGAGGGTACCCTCCTCCAAAAGATGCTAGCGATATTTTAGGTCTTGAAGTATCAGGAGAAGTAGTTGAACTTGGTGTAAACACAAAAAACATAAAGGTAGGAGATAAAGTATGTGCTTTAGTATCCGGAGGCGGTTACTCGGAATATTGTTTAGCTCCCTATTCTCAGTGTCTACCAATACCAAAAAATATGAGTTTTGAAGAAGCTTCCACAATCCCTGAAACTTTTTTTACAGTTTGGTTCAATTTATTTATAAGAAGTGAAGTAAAAAAAAATAAAAAGATTTTAATTCATGGAGGATCTAGTGGTATTGGTACAACGGCTATACAATTTGCTAAAAATTTTGGCTTAAAAGTCTTTGTAACATCACGATCTGATATAAAAATACAAAATTGCAAAAGAATTGGCGCTGATTACGGAGTAAATACGAAAAAAATAGATTTCGAAAAATTTGTAAAAAAAAAAACAAATAATCAAGGAGTTGATTTTATTTTAGATATTGTTGGAGGAAATTATGTTCAAAAAAATATTAATATTTTAAATAGAAATGGTACTTTAATAAACATTGGTTGGCTAACAGGCTCGGTCGTAAAAGTTAATTTATTAATGATAATGCTTAAAAGATTAATAATTACTGGATCTACACTTAGAGTTGGCTCACTAGAAGAAAAAGAAAAAATTGCAAAGGATTTAAAAAAAAATATTTGGCAATTAATAGAAAAAAAAAAAATAAAACAAATACTATGTAAAACTTTTAAATTAATTAAAGTAAAAGATGCACACATTTTTATGGATAAGGGATTGAATTTTGGTAAGATAGCATTAACTATTTAATATATTTTGGAAACCAATAATCATTTAATTTTTAATTAATAAAAATGGCAAAAATTTTGATGCCTAAAGCTACAGCAGTTTGGTTATTAGAAAATACTTCACTAACTTTCAAACAAATATCTGATTTTTGCGAACTACATATGCTAGAAATTGAATCAATAGCAAATGGTGAAGTTGTAAATAAAATGCCTGGAATAAACCCAATTAATAATAAAATTTTAACTATTGATGAAATAAAAAAATGTGAAAAAAATTCTAAACTAAATTTAAAACTAACTAAAACACAATTGCCAAAACCAAAAAAAATAGCAAAAGGTGCAAAATATACTCCTATAGCTAAGAGACAAGAAAGACCTGGCGCAATTAAATGGTTGTTGAAAGAATTTCCAAGTATAACTGATAATGAAATTTGCAGACTTATAAGAACAACTAAAAACACCGTTGATTCAATAAGAAATAAAAGTCACTGGAATTATGAAAATATTATTACAAAAGATCCTGTGAAATTAGGATTTTGTAATGAAAAAGATTTGAATAAAATATCAGAAATACATAAAAAAGATGATGAAACTAAAACAAACAATGTTATAGAAGAAATGTCTAATGAAAAAAGTAGTAATGAAAATGATGAATTAGAGAAAGTGTAATAGATATGAGTAAAATAAAAGTAGCAATAATAATGGGGAGTGAATCTGATGCAGAAGAAATGAAGCCTGCTTCAGATGTTCTTAATGAGTTAGGAATTAAAAACGAATCTCGAGTTATTTCTGCCCATAGAACTCCTGATAGACTTAGAGAATATATATTAAATTCAGAAAAAGATGGCGTCAAAGTATTTATCGGAGGAGCTGGTATGGCAGCAGCTTTACCAGGTGTTATAGCTGCACATACTCATCTTCCAGTTTTAGGAGTTCCTATAGAAAGTAAAAGTTTAAAAGGGCTAGATAGTTTATTATCAATTGTACAAATGCCCCCTGGAATACCAGTAGGAACTTTAGCTATTGGTTCCGCAGGAGCAAAAAATGCCGGACTTTTTGCTGCTACAATATTAGCTGTAAGTGATGAAGAAATAGAAAATAAATTAAAAGATTTCAGAAAAAAACAAAGTGATAAAGTAAGAAAAGATCCTTTGTAAAACCTTATTATTAATATTTTTTATAAAAAAATAATTGAATTTTATTCATTTATTCATATTCTCATATCAAACTAATTATAAATTAAATAATAAAATAAAGGTAAAATAAAATAGTACAAATAATTATAAGAGATAATAATCTAGAGATTGCATTAAAAATTCTTAAAAAAAAAATGCAACAAGAAGGTCTATTCAAAGAAATGAAATTAAGAAGACACTATGAACCACCTTCAGTTAAAAGAAAAAGAGTGGCTTCAGAGGTTTTAAGAAGAAAGAGAAAGTTCCAAAGAAGATATTAATTTATTACTCTGTCTCGTTCCCTCAATATTTTTTTTTCATCAAAGTCCTTGATTAAATCATTAAATAAGTTGTGCCAATTTAATTTAACATCTAATTTCATAAATAATGATCCCATTCCTATTGACGCTCTATCTATTAAAACAAATTCTTTAGGGGGATCTACACATCAAATTTTTTTTAATTCTTTATAAACATTATTTGCTACATCTAACCCATAACCTTTATTGTTTTTTCCTTGAATTAATCTTTTTTTATCTTCTAATAACGGCCCATATATATATGAAGCCCACAAATTTAAAATTTTAATTAATTTTTTATTAATTTTTTTAAATCCCCAAGTTTTATATGCTTCAATGGTTAAATCTTCATCTTTTTTCTCAAGTGCATAATACAAATCTAAAACTGCTTTAACAAATTTAATAGAAAAAAACCTTACACATCCAAAATCAAATAAATTTAAATCACCATTTTTTTTAAAAGTATAGTTGCCGAAGTGTGGATCACCATGAATAACGCAAAATTTGTAGAAAGGTGTATACCATGTATTAAAAATATTCTTAGCTATTCTTTCAGAAAATTCTTTTTTATTTTTTGAATATTTAATTGCATTATCTAATGATTGCCCTTCAAGCCACCTCATTGTGATTAATTTTTTTGTTGAACAATCTTTATAAATTTTTGGAATATTTACAAATTTATTTAATTTAAATATTTTCTCAAAAATTTTTATATTTTTTATTTCATTTTCATAATCAATTTCTTCGATTAAACGATCTTTAATTTCTGAAAAAATTTCTTTAGTTTTAATAGCTTTGTTATATTTCTCAAACAAATTTAGAATTAATTTAAATTGATTTAAATCTGCGCTAACTGCAGATTGCATATCAGGATATTGAAGTTTACATGCAACTACATGGCCATTCTTTAATTTTGCCTTATGAACTTGTCCAAGTGATGCTGCATAGGATGCCGTAGTATTAAAATTTAAAAAAAATTTTAACCAATTTTTACCTAGTTCATTTGCCATTCTTCTTTTAACAAAAGACTCTCCCATTGCAGGTGCATGTGATTGCAATTGCATTAATTGCTTTGAATACTCTACTGGTATAGCATCTGGTATCATAGAAATAAGTTGTGCTATTTTCATAAATGGCCCTTTTATTTCTCCTAAATTCTTTTTTAAATTTAAAGCATGTTGATCTTTATTAATATCTACGCCTAAATATCTATAGGCACCTAATTTAGCTAATAAACCTCCGACTTCCCCAGTTAATTGGATGTATCTACTTGCTCATTTAGAAAACTAATCTTTATCTAAAATATTGTTCAATTTGCCTATTTATAATTCTAAAATATACAATTTATAATAAAATATATAGAACAATTTAAATATCAATTGCTTATATGATACATGATAAAAAAGAATTTAATTGGAAAACGCTACCAGAATTATTTTTTGGGGAAGCAAAAAAACAATTAGACAAACCTCTTCTTTGGTACAAAAAAAATAATCAATATAAATCATATTCCTGGAGGGTGGTAAGGGAAAGAATTTTATTACTATCATCTAAACTTATTAAACTAGGAATAAAAAAAGGTGACAAGGTTATAATTGTTTCAGAAAACAACCCTAATTGGTTTATTACTGATTTTGCTATAATGCTTGCAGGAGGTGTGACTGTTCCCGCTTACACTACTTATACAAAAAAAGACTACGAATACTTGATAAAAGATAGTAAAGCAAAAATTGTTTTTGTTTCAAATAAGAAATTATTTTTAAACTTTTTACCTGCAATTAAGAATTATAAACAAATTAGAAATATTTTTTCCTATGAAAAAATAAGCCATGATATAAATAAAAAAATAATTTTTATAGAAGAACTATGGAAAGATAAAATAAAAAAAGAATATGCAAATATAAAAATAAAGGGGGATGACCCTGCCTGTATTATTTATACTTCTGGAACGAGCGGTGTGCCAAAAGGTGTAATTTTAACGCATAAAGCAATTCGTTCTAATCTAATTGGATCTTTAGACATTTTCGAAAAAATAAACTTTAATAATGAGAGATACATTTCTTTTCTACCTTTATCTCATTCATATGAACATACTGCTGGTCAATTTATGCCATTACTTACATCAAGTGAAATTTTTTATGCAGAAAATATGGATAAATTATTTACTAATTTTAAAGAGGTTAATCCAACTTATATAGCTGCCGTACCACGATTCTACGAAGCTATTTATAAAAAAATATTAAACAACTTTTCAAAAAATAAAATCTTAGAAAAATTGTTTAATTTTAATCTAAGCTTAGGAAAAAAAATTTATTTAAATCAAAAAAAATTATTACTTTTAACACGTTTTTTTAAATTTTTTTTTAAAATTATTTTTGATAATAAAATAAAAAAAATTTTTGGAACTAAATTAAAGTTTTTAGTATCAGGTGGTGGTGCACTAAGCTACGATGTAAATCTTTTTTTTGAATCAATAGGAATAAAAATTCTACAAGGATATGGTCTTACAGAAACATCTCCAACGGTTAGTTGTAACAGGCCTGAATTTAATAAAATTGGAACAGTAGGACCACCGATAAAAGGAGTTGAAGTTAAAATAGCAAGCGATGGGGAAATTTTGGTAAGAGGTGATACTTTAATGAAAGGTTATTTAGGAAAAGAAAAAGAAACTAAAGAAAAAATAAAAAATAATTGGCTGTATACAGGAGATATTGGAAAATTAGATGAAGATAATCATTTAATAATAACTGATAGGAAAAAAGATATAATTGTTACAACTGGAGGTGATAATATTGCTCCACAAAAAATTGAAAGTTTGTTCTCAACTCTTGAAACTACATCTCAAGTGCTGATATTTGGTGATAATAAACCATTTTTAGTTGCTTTAGTAATTATTAAAATAGATAAAGAAAGCCTTACAAATGATGCTATGGATGAAGGGGAAAAAATTAAATTACATATTAAAAAAATAAATAAAAAATTATCTCCAATAGAAAAAATAAGAAAATCTACTTTTGTTGTTTTAAATCAAAATGAAATAAATACTTTTTTAACTCCTACAATGAAAATTAAAAGAAACAAAGTGTATGAAAAATATAAAAAAGATATTGATAAATTATATAACTAATTAATTTTATGATACTCTTTATACCAATTAACAAATTTTTCTAGCCCTTCTTCTAAATTTGTCTGTGGCTTAAATTTTAAATCCTTTTTACTGTCTTTAATATTTGCATAGGTATGACGAACATCTCCTAATTGCATTCCTTTTTTCTTTATTTTTGCTTTTTTTCCAGAGAATCTTTCTAATAAATTCACCAACTTCATAAGTGGTTCAGGTTTATTATTTCCTAAATTATATATTTTATGTAAATCTTTTTTTCTTTTCTTAAATTTAACCAGTGGAATAATACCATTTACAATATCTTCAACGAATGTAAAATCTCTTTCCATTCTGCCAAAATTGAATAAATCTAAATTTTTGTTCTCAAATAAATTTTTTGTAAAAATATATGCTGCCATATCAGGTCTTCCCCAAGGTCCATAAACAGAAAAAAATCTTAATGCGGTACAATTTATTTTAAACATCTTTGAATAGGACTTTGCAATTAATTCACCAGATCTTTTTGAAGCACCATATAAAGATATTGGATTATCGACTTTATCGTTTATTGAAAAAGGAATTTTTTTGTTAGCACCATAAACAGATGAGGAACTCGCATAAATTAAATGTTCAAAACTCTTTATTTTTTTTGCTAATTCTAATATTGATACTTGAGCCTTAACATTGCTCTCAATATATTTATATGGATGGGTAATGGAGTATCTGACTCCCGCTTGTGCGGCAACATGTATTATTACTTTAAAATTTTTTGGTATGGGATATATTTTTTTTACAAAATTAGTATCAGAAATATCTATTTTTTTAAATTTAAAATTTTTTTTTTGTAATAAGATTTTTAATCTATCTTTTTTTAATTTTACATCATAATAATTATTTATATTGTCAATTCCTAGAATCTGGTGTTTGTCTTCTAATAATTTTTCACACAAATGAAAAACTATAAAACAAGCCGCTCATGTAACTAAAATTTTCATAATATAAGTTTTCTATTCATCTTCTGGTAAAGGTTTTTGATATTTTTTTTTCCATTTCTCATATGGCATTCCATAAATTATCTCTTTTGCCTTTTCATAATCTAATTTTATTCACTTTTTTTTTGCAGATTCTAGATACAATTTTGATAAACAATTTCTAAAAAAATTAGCTAAATTCATTAAATCGATATTTTGTATATCTGTTATTTTTTGAAAATGTTTTACTAATCTTTTAAAAACTTCTGACTCAATTTCGACTTTTTTTTTTTTATCCATAATTTAAAAATTTATTGTCTCCTTAACAAGAAATTTTAAAACTTTATCTAATGCTAGTTTTTTATTATTTGATTTTTTCATTTCTTCTTTAAATATTTTAATTTGTTTATCTGCGCTAGTTCCTACTTTACATATATTTTTAATTTTTTTTATTTCCTATTCTCAATTAAATATTTTTGAATCTTTTTTTACCAAATCAATTAATTCATCTGCTAATTTTTTATATGATACAAGTTTACTTTTTCCAAAATCAACTAAACTTTTTTCAGTTCCATATCTTTATGCTCTCCATCTATTTTCATTAATAAACATTTTATAATATACTCTCCATCTTTTATTTTCTCTTCTTAACCTACATGCCATATGAATAATACATAAATATAATGCAGCAATAGAAATTGCGTCATTTAATGATGTGCATGTATCACATAATCTCATTTCAAGAGTTGGAAATTTTACATTAGGTCTCAAATCCCACCAAATAGTACTAGGATCATCTAATATGCCTGCATTCATTAAAATTTTAATATGTCTTTTATATTCATCATAACTATCAAATTCTTCAGGAAGTCCTGTCCTTGGTAATTCATCAAAAATACTAACTCTATAAGATTTTAATCCTGTTAATTCCCCTCTCCAAAAAGGTGATGAAGTGCTTAAAGCTAATAAATGTGGTAAAAAATAAGAAATTTGGTTCATTAGATCAATTCTTAACTCATTATCGGGAACACCAACATGAATATGCATGCCTGAAATAACCAACCTTCTTCCAACAATTTGAAATTTATCAGCTAAATTAAAATACCTTTTTTTTTGAGTGTGCTTTTGAGTTTCCCAATCAGAAAATGGATGTGTAGATACAGCAAGAAATTCAAGGTCATATCTTTTAAGTATTTTACTTACATTACTTCTTAAAAAAATTAAATTATCTTTTAAATCTTTAATTGAATTACAAACCTTTGTTCCAACTTCTATTTGAGATCTTAAAAACTCAGGCTTAACTTGACCTTTAAGTTTCTTTTTACAATCTCTCATTAAACCTTTTGGCGGGTCTACAATTAACTCGCCGTTGTATTTGTTTACAACTAAATATTCTTCTTCAAGTCCTACTGAAAAAAAGTTGTTTTTCATGTTTTTTATTATCTCTTTTAAAATTCATTAATATATAAGTAATATTTACAAAAAAACATGTAAAGAAACAAAAAAATTACTATTTATTAATTAGTAATTCAAAATTTTAAATATGAGAAGAATTAGGAAAGCTAAAATAATCGCAACATTAGGCCCTTCAAGTTCAGATACAAAAACAATAAAAAAACTTTTTTTATCTGGAGCAGATATTTTTAGATTAAATTTTAGTCACGACGTTGCATCTACTCATATTAAAAGATTTAAACAAATAAGAGCTTTAGAAAAAAAAGTAAATAGACCTATAGGGATTCTAATGGATCTTCAAGGTCCAAAATTAAGAGTAGGAAAGTTTAATAACGGGCCAATCTTCCTTAAAAATGGTAAAAAATTTATTTTTGATTTAGATCCAGCTCCAGGAAGTAAACATAGAGCTTTTTTACCACATAAAGAAATTTTTAAAAAAATAAAAAAAGGAAATAAAATTTTAGTTGATGATGGTAAACTAACTTTAATTGTTACAAAAAAGAATAGTACTTATATAGAAACAAAAGTAAAATTTAGTGGTTTTATATCTAGTAATAAAGGTTTTAATATACCTAACCTAAAATCAACTTCTAATTATTTAACAACTAAAGATATATAGTATTTAAAATTATCATTAAAATTAGGTGTTGATTGGATTGCATTATCATTCGTAGAAACAGAAAAGGATGTTTTAAATTTCAAAAAAATAATAAAAAACAAAGCATCTGTATTAACTAAACTTGAAAAACCCGTTGCCCTTAAAAATTTACATAAAATAATCGAAGTTTCTGACGCCATTATGATTGCTAGAGGTGACCTTGGAATAGAGGCTCCTTTAGAAACATTGCCTAGCGAGCAAAAAAGAATTATCAATGCATGTAGACAGGCTGGGAAACCTGTTGTTGTTGCAACTCAAATGCTTGATTCGATGGTAAATTACCCAACTCCTACTAGAGCAGAGGCATCAGATGTTGCGACAGCTATTTA
>CAZWXP010000012.1:0-4302 GCA_964637965.1 uncultured Alphaproteobacteria bacterium
TTTTTAAAATTTTATTTTTTTTACTTTTTATAAATAACGCGATGGCGGAAGATTTAAAAAATATAGTTTATTTAGAACTCAAAGACGGAAGAGTTGTTATCGAGATGAAACCAGATCAGGCTCCTAAACATGTAAAAAGAATAAAAGAATTAATAAATGAAAAATTTTATGACGGCCTGGTATTTCATAGAGTTATAGATGGTTTTATGGCTCAAACAGGCGATCCTCAAGGAAACGGAACCGGTGGCTCAGGCCAAAATATTCCTGCAGAATTTAATTCTTTACCACATATAAGAGGCACAGTTTCAATGGCAAGAGCCCAAGACCCTGACAGCGCTGATAGCCAATTTTTTATTTGTTTTAAAGAGTCTTCTTTTTTAAATGGTCAATACACTGCTTGGGGCCAAGTAATTGAAGGTATGGAATTTGTAGATAAAATAAAAAAAGGTAGCGGAGATAACGGTATGGTAGATAATCCTGATAAGATAATTTCAATGAGTTTGGCAAAAGAAGTTAATTAAAAACATTATATGAAATCAGAAGCTATAGTACTGCCATATTATGGCATAGGAGATTTTTTAACACACCTACCATTTATTTTAGCTATTAAAAAGAAAAATAGACAATCTAAATTTATAGTTTTAACAAAATCAAGAACTTTTGCTAAAGAATTACTTTTATTTGAAAAAGAAATCGATGTCTTTTATATAAAAAACAATTACGATTTATTTTCTTCTATAAAAGAATTTTTTAAATTACGAAGTCTTTTTAAAAAAAAAAAAATATCAAGAATATGGATTTTTCATAGAAGCCCTAGGTTTGCAATTATTGCTTTTTTTTCTTCTATAAAAGAAAGATTAGGGTATGGCATTGGATCACAGAAAATATGGCTTAATTGCAAAAATTTTTTAAGTAAAAAATTCTATAAATCTTTTCCAATTGAGAAATCTTTTGAATTTTTAAAAATAAATAATATTTTTTTAGATTCTGTAGAACCTAAATTACAATCATTAAAATCTATAAATGGTCAAATAAAAAAAAAATATATTAAATATCCTAAGCCATGGATAGTTATCGGTTTTGGCTCAACAGATATTCATAGAACATGGAGAATGTCTAATTTTATAGATTTAATTAAGATTTTGGACAAAAAGAAAAAATGTTCTTTTTTTTTAATCGGAGCACCTAATGAAAAAAAGTATGCAAAAAGAATTATGTCTCAATGTACAAGTCTCAAAAGTAAGATTATTAACGCTTGTTTTACAATTGAAAAAACTATTAGTTTAATATCGTTATCAGATTTTTATGTAGGAAATGATACTGGTAGTTCAAATCTAGCGCTCTCCTTAAGTATTAAAACATTTATTATACATGGAGGAACACCTCCATATACAAAAACGGTATATCGGAATTTTTATCCAAATTTGTATAATTCCAAATTTTTAATTTCAATTCTACCAAAAGAAGGCGTTCTAAGAGACCCTCACTTAAAAGGAATGGATTCAATTCCAAGAAAAGAAGGTATGGATTTGATAAAACCTCTAGAAGTATCGAAAATTGTATTTAAAAATTGGAGAAAAGCACGCAATATTTAATTAAAAGTTTCTATTAACGGTAAAATCAACTAATTTTAATAAAATTCTTTTTTCTTTTGAATCCTTAAATATTCCAAGCGCATCTTTAGCTATCGCTCCATAATGTTTAGCTCTTATATAAATATCATTCAGAATTTTTCTTTTTTTTAATATTGAACATGCTTTTTGAAAATCACCTGGGGTTATTTGCCCATTTTGAATTGTTTTTTTCCAAAAATCATTTTCAGCTTTGTTACTTCTTCGAATAGCTAGAATAATTGGAAGTGTCATTTTTCCTTCTTTAAAATCATCACCAACCATTTTTCCAAAATTATTTTCAACAGCTTTATAATCTAAAAGATCATCAATAAGCTGAAATGCAGTTCCTAAATTCATTCCAAAACTATCTAAAGCATTCTTATATTCTTCAGGGTATTTTATTAAATAGGTATTAATTTTTGATGCTGTTGAAAAAAGATGGGCTGTTTTTGATTTAATTATTTCTAAGTACTTATCTTCAGTTGTCGCCATATTTCTATTTGAAAGCATTTGTGATATTTCGCCTTCAATAATAATTGATGATGTTTTAGATAAAATTTTAAGTACCTCTATATTTTCTACTTCTGTCATAAGCTCAAATGATTTACTTAATAAGAAATCTCCTGTTAAAACACTCATCTTATTGCCCCAAATATTATTAGCTGTTTTAAAACCTCTTCTTTTTTTGCTTTCATCTATCACATCATCATGTAGTAATGTGGCAGTGTGAATAAATTCTACACATGCAGATAAGTTTATATGTTTTGTTCCTTTATAATTGCATAAACGAGCACATGCCAAACAAAGCATAGGACGTATTCTCTTACCACCTGCTTTTAATAAATGATCGGCAACTTTAGGAATATGATTTATTTTATTTCTGATTTTTTCTTTGATTATATTATCTACTTTTATTAGGTCTTTAATTACCAATTGACGCAAATTATCAAATTTTTTTTGATTATTTAAATTACTTTCTAGATCGTATTTGTATAATAAAACCACAATGTAATAACAGTAATTTTTTTTTTCGTTTTCTCAATATAAAAAAGTTTATATTATGTATTAATGCTGAATTTTCTTAAAAAGAAAAAAATAATACCTGTAATCTATATTTCTGGAATTATTGGAAATATAGGAGGACTAAGAAAAGGTATAACAATATCTTCAATCGAAGATTTACTTGAAAAAGCATTTAAAATAAAAAATTCAGCTGCTGTAGCTATAATTATAAATTCACCTGGTGGTTCTCCAGTTCAATCTTCATTAATATATAAACGGATTAAAAAGCTTGCAAAAAAAAATAATACCAAAGTCATTTTCTTTGTTGAAGATGTTGCAGCATCTGGAGGATATTATATAGCATGTGCAGGGGATGAAATATATGTTGATGAAAATTCTATTGTAGGTTCCATAGGAGTTATATATGCAAGTTTTGGTTTTAACAAATTAATAAAAAAATATGGAATTGAAAGAAGAATATTTACTACTGGAAAATATAAATCAATTTTAGATTCTTTTCAAAAACAAAAATTATCAGATGTAAAAAAATTAAAAAGTATTCAAATGGAAATTTTTAAAAATTTTAAAAATATAGTTTTAAAAAGTAGAATTAAAAATATTAATAAACAAAATAAAAATATTTTCTCTGGAAGTTTTTGGGTTGGAAAAGAGGCAATTAAGCTAGGTTTAGTAGATGGAATAGGTGATTTAAAGACTGTAATGGAAAAAAAGTTTGGTGAAAAATTAAGATATGTATTAATAAAACCTAAAAAAACTTTTCTTAAGAGTATTTTTTCAAAATCTTTTTATTCAAAAGATTTAGTAGACACAAAAAAAATTATTAATGATATGATGACATATATGGAAAGCAGAAACATTTGGGGAAGATATGGCTTCTGAAAAAAATGTTTTATCAATCCAAGATATAATATTTAATCTTCAAAATTTTTGGGGCAAGAACAACTGCACTATAATTCAGCCTATAGACTTACAAGTAGGAGCGGGGACTTTTCATCCTGCAACTGTCTTAGGTGCTTTAGGAAAAAAAACTAGAAACATTGCTTATGTTCAGCCTACAAGAAGGCCAACTGACGGAAGGTATGGAAAAAATCCAAATAGACTTCAACATTATTATCAATTTCAAGTTTTATTAAAACCATCTCCTAAAAACATACAAAGTATTTTTTTAAGAAGTTTAAAATCTATAGGTATTGATCCAAAAAAAAACAATATTCAATTTAAAGAAGATGACTGGGAAAGTCCTACTTTAGGAGCCTCAGGCTTAGGTTGGGAAATAAGATGTAATGGTATGGAAATTTGTCAATATACTTATTTTCAACAAATAGGAGGAATTGAATGCAATCCAGTTTCAGTTGAAATAACATATGGATTAGAACGACTAGCAATGTTTATTCAAAAAACTAATAATGTTTTTGATATTATTTGGAACATAAATAAAAAAGAAAAAAAAACAATTAAATATAAAGACATTTATCTTGAATCTGAAAAACAATTCTCAAAATATAATTTTGAATTGGCAAACACAGAATATTTATTTAAATGTTTTGAATATGTGGAAAATGAATGTAAAGAATTGCTAAATAAAAATTTACCATTACCTGCGTACGAGAATTGTATTAAAGCTAGCCATTATTTTAATATATTAGATGCTAGAGGTGTTATAGGA
>CAZWXP010000013.1:0-3378 GCA_964637965.1 uncultured Alphaproteobacteria bacterium
GTAACTTTAGGTGAGCTAAATTAATATATTTAATGAAATTAACTTGTAAAAAAGCTAAAATAACAGAAGATATAAATAATTTAAAGATTTCCAAAAAAAAAAATGAAGAAAAAGTGATTGATAAAAAATTATAAAATAATGAAAAAAAAGTAGACAAACCAGAAGAAAAATCTTCAGATAACAAGGAAACTAAGGATAATAATAAAAATAAAGAAGATTAATAAATAATCACTAACTATTTATTATGAGTGAAAATAAATCATCTAAGACTTTATTTGATAAAATTTGGGCTAATCATGTAATTGATAATATAGATGATAGCAATTCTTTATTATATATAGATTTACACTTAGTTCATGAGGTAACAAGCCCCCAAGCTTTCGAAGGATTAAGGTTGTCTAAAAGGAATGTGAGGCAGCCAGATAAAACTTTCGCTGTTCCAGATCACAATGTTCCAACTCTTAATAGAGATAAAATAGAAGATAAATTGTCGAAGAACCAACTTGAAGCTTTAGAAAAAAATACAAAAGATTTTGGTATATCATATTTTCCAATCGATGATATTAGGCAAGGTATAGTCCATATTATTGGTCCTGAACAAGGATTAACACAACCTGGAATGACAATAGTTTGTGGCGATAGTCATACTTCAACTCATGGAGCATTTGGTGCTTTAGCATTTGGAATAGGAACTTCAGAGGTAGAACATGTTCTTGCTACTCAAACATTGCTACAAAAACCAGCAAAAAATATGAGAATAAATATAAATGGAAAAACCCAAAAAGGAGTGACAGCTAAAGATTTAATACTTGGTTTAATTGGAAAAATTGGCACAGCTGGCGGAACGGGACATGTTATTGAATACGCAGGAGATGCAATTAGAAATTTGTCTATGGAAGGGCGTATGACAATATGTAATATGTCTATAGAAGCTGGTGCAAGAGCAGGTCTTATAGCGCCGGATGAAATAACTTTTAATTATATAAAAGGAAGAAATTTTGCTCCTAAAGAAAATTGGAATGAGGCTTTAAAATTTTGGAAAAGTTTACCAAGTGATGAAAAAGCAATATATGATAATGAGGAAGTTTTAGAAGTTAATAAGCTTGAGCCTCAAGTAACTTGGGGTACATCACCACAAGACGTTTGTTCTATAAAAGGCGAGGTACCAAATCCTGAAAATGAAAAAGATATAAATAAAAGACAGTCTATTGTTAATTCATTGGAATACATGGGATTAAAACCAGGTACAAAGTTAGAAGATATAAAACTAGACCAAGTATTTATAGGATCATGTACGAATTCAAGAATAGAAGATTTAAGGGAAGCTGCAAATATAGTTAAAGGAAAAAGTGTAAAAACTAAATCAATGGTGGTGCCTGGTTCCGGTTTGGTGAGGCAACAAGCAGAAGAAGAAGGTTTAGATAAAATTTTTAAAGAAGCGGGGTTTGAGTGGAGGGAATCAGGATGCTCCATGTGTCTAGCAATGAATGCAGATAAATTAAAACCTGGTGAACGTTGTGCCTCAACATCAAATAGAAATTTTGAAGGAAGACAAGGTAAAGGCGGAAGAACACATCTTGTAAGTCCAATAATGGCAGCCGCAGCAGCAATTTCAGGCCATTTGATAGACGTTAGAGAATTTATTTAGTTTAATAATGGAAAAATTTAAAAAAATAGTAGGCATTGCAGCGCCTTTTACAAGAATAAATGTAGATACGGATTTAATTATTCCTGCAGAAAGTTTGAAGACAATAAGCAGAAAAGGTTTGGGGAAGGATTTATTTTCATACATAAGATTTAATGAAAATGGTAGCGAAAATAATAAATTTATTTTAAATAAACCTTACTACAAAAAATCAAAAATTCTAATTACAGGAAAAAATTTTGGTTGCGGTTCTTCAAGAGAACACGCTGTATGGGCGTTAAAAGACTTCGGAATTAAATGTTTGATAGGGACAGAGTTTGCAGATATTTTTTATAATAATTGTTTTAAAAATGGAGTTTTAGTTATTATTTTAGATTCAAAAAAAGTTGATAAGATTATAAAAATTGTTTCTTCTTCAAAAGATTGTGAATTAGAAATTGATTTGCAAAGTCAAAGTATTAAAACTAAACAAAATGAAACTATCAATTTTGATATTCCAGCTTACTTAAAAAACAATTTATTAGAAGGTGTTGACGATATATCAAAAACTTTAGAAAAGAAAAAATTAATTGATGAATATGAATTTGATATGAAAAAAAAGTATCCTTGGTTAGGAAAAAAAAATGGATAAAAAAAAAATTTTAATTTTGGCTGGAGACGGTGTTGGGCCAGAAGCTGTAAATGAAGTAAAAAAAATAATAGATTTGCTTAATAAGAAAAAAATACTTGATATTGAAATAGAAGAAGGACTTGTAGGAGGGGTATCTATAGATGCTTTCAAAACACCTATAAAGGATGAGACTATTGAAAAAGCAAGAAAATCTGATGCTGTTCTTTTGGGTGCAGTAGGGGGTCCGAAGTGGGATAATTTGCCATTTGACCAAAGACCTGAACAAGGATTATTAAGACTTAGAAGCGATTTGCAATTATTTGCTAATTTAAGACCTGCCATATCTTTTGATCCTCTTATACATGCTTCAAGTTTAAAGTCTGAAATTATAAAAGGATTAGATATATTAATTGTAAGGGAATTAACAGGAGGGGTTTATTTCGGAGAGCCAAGAGGTATTGAAGATTTGGGCAATGGAAAAAGGAAAGGTTTAAATACTCAAGTATATTCAACAGATGAAATTGTTAGAGTAGCTAAAGTTGCTTTTGAACTAGCAAAAAAAAGAAAAAAAGTTTTAACCTCTGTCGAAAAATCAAATGTTATGGAAAGTGGTAAATTATGGAGGGAAGAAGTAGAAAAACTAGGAAAAAAAGAATATCCTGACGTAGATTTAAAACATATGTATGCAGACAATTGTGCGATGCAACTTATTCGAAATCCAAAACAATTCGATATTATTTTAACTGATAATTTGTTTGGAGATTTATTATCTGATGCTGCAGCTATGTTAACAGGGTCTCTTGGTATGTTGCCATCCGCATCTCTTGGTGAAATTAATAATGGAAATTATTTATCAGGTTTATACGAACCAGTTCACGGGAGTGCTCCTGATATAGCTGGAAAAAATATAGCAAATCCAATTGCTACAATATTAAGTTTTTCTATGATGATTTTTTATTCTTTCAACAATAAAAAAATATCTCAAATTATTGATAATTCTGTTAAGAAAGTTTTAGATAATGGCTTTAGAACTGAAGATTTAATGGATGAAAAATCAAAAAAAGTTGGGACAAATGTTATGGGTGACTTAATTATTAAAGAGATGACAAAAAATTTTTAAAAT
>CAZWXP010000014.1:0-8784 GCA_964637965.1 uncultured Alphaproteobacteria bacterium
TTAGTGCAGAAGAAAAGAAAAAAATTGAAGATAGTTTAGAAGCATTAAAAAAAATAAAAGATAGCGATAACAAAGAAGAATTAAAAGCAAAAATCGATGGTTTAACAAAAGCATCCATGAAACTTGGAGAAATAATTTATAAAGAAGCTCAACAAGAAGCACAAAAACAACAAGCTAATCAAGGAAAAGGTGCTTCACCAAAAGGAGAAAAAAAAAGTTCTGGTAAAAAAGAGGATAAAGTAGAAGATGCAGAATTTGAAGAAGTAAATAAAAAAGATAATAAAAAATCAGCCTAACCTCTTCATTTTTTAACATTAAACACTTATATGTTTAATCATGTCTAAAGAAGATTATTATGAAACTCTAGGGGTAAACAATTCAGCAAGCGATGAAGAGATAAAAAAAGCTTATAGAAAAAAAGCAATGCAATATCATCCTGATAGGAATAAGGGTGATAAAGAAGCTGAAAAACACTTTAAAAAAGTAAATGAAGCTTATTATGTTTTAAAAGACAAAGAAAAGAAATCACAATACGATCAATTCGGTCATCAGGCATTTGAAAATGGAGGCACGGGATTCAAAGATTTTAATTTTGGAGGTGGTTTTTCTGATATTTTTGAAGAAATGTTCGGAGATTTTGATGAAGATATAGGAAATATTTTTGGAAGGGGAAGTAGAAGAAGAGGTGGTGGAACAAATACAAGAGAATATGGCGCTGATTTAAGATACGATATGGAGGTTCCTTTAGAAGAAATTTTTTCGGGAAAAAAAATTGTAGTACATGTACCAACAAAAATTAAATGTGAGACTTGTAGCGGTAATGGTCATGAAGCAAATTCAAAACCAGAAACATGCCCGACTTGTGAAGGACATGGTTCTGTCAGAGCATCTCAAGGTTTTTTTACTATACAACAAACTTGTCCTGATTGTAGAGGCCAGGGCCAAATTATTAAAAATCCCTGCAATTCTTGCAAAGGTACAGGAAGAATTGATAAAAAGAAGAGTCTATCAGTTGAAATACCTGCAGGTGTAGAAAATGGAACTAGAATAAGATTATCTGGAGAGGGAGAAGCAGGATACCAGGGAGGACCATCTGGTGATCTATATATTTTTATAAAAGAAAAACCTCATTCAATTTTTAAAAGAGATGCGGAGAACTTATATTGTAAAGCTCCTATACCAATGATAACTGCAGCTTTAGGGGGAAATATAGAAGTCCCAACTTTAGATGGGTCGATAGTAAAAGTAAAAATTCCATCAGGAACCCAATCAGGAAGTAATTTTAGATTATCTAATAAAGGAATGCCAATAGTTAGACAAAGTGGATCAGGGGATTTGTATTTGGAAGCTTTTGTTGAAACACCAGTAAATTTGTCTAGCAATCAGAAAGATTTGTTGAAAAAATTTGATGGCGATAAAAATAAAAAAAAAACAAGCCCGCAATCAGAAAGTTTTTTTGATAGATTAAAAGATCTTTGGAATAAAAAATAATATATAATCAAAATTATGAAAAAAATTAAACTGGTCATAGTAGGATGTGCTGGTAGGATGGGAAAGCAGCTTATTAAAGAAATGCAGAATTTTAAAAATATTGATTTACTTGCTGCAATAGAAAAAAAAAATTCACCTAGTATAAATAAAAATATTAAAAAAATAAAAATAACAAGTGATAAAGAAGAAGCTTTTAGAAAAGCAGATGCAATTATAGATTTTTCTTTGCCTGAAAGTACTTTAGAAACTGTTAAATATGCTACAAAACTCAAAAAAAAATTAGTAATTGGAACAACGGGCTTAAATTCTAAACAAATAAGTCAAATAAAAAATGCATCAAAAAAAACTGCAATTGTATTTGCGCCTAATATGAGCATAGGTATAAATTTAATGATAAAACTTGTAGATGAAGCATCAAATATTTTATTTAATAATAATACTTCAGTTGAAATTTTGGATATACATCATAAAAATAAAAAAGATGCCCCTTCAGGTACAGCCTTAGCGCTTGCAAATGCAGTTGTAAAAGCGAAAAATTTTAATTTAAAAAAGAAATCTACAATAAAGCCAAATAAAAAAAGAAAAAAACAATTAGGTAAAATAAATTTTTATTGCAAAAGACAAGGAAGTATAGTTGGAAATCATTCTGTTATTTTTACAAATAATGGTGAGGAAATAGAATTAAAACATAGAGGGTTTAATCGTTCTATTTATGCTATTGGCGCTATAAGAGCCGCCGTTTGGTTACATCATAAAAAAAAAGGTTTTTTTAATATGTCCGATGTCTTAGGAATTAGTTGATTTTTTAACCATATATATTCCTATTAATATAAAAATAAATCCTAGGAACTGATTTGTATTTAAAGATTCACTTAAAAAAATATAACCCCAAATTATAGCTACGAAGGGAGTAATAAAATTTACTGTAGATGTGAACGTGGCTCCTGATAATTTAATTAATTTGAAAAAAACAAGGCCACCTATTGCAGTATTTAGTATTCCTAAAATTACAGAAAATAATATACCTTGGTTTGCTAAATATATATTTAATGGATTATCAAAAATAAAAGCAAGGGGAATTAAAATAAAAAAAGCAAAGTATGTTGATCCTGTTAACATATATAATGGATCAAAATTTGGAATTTTTCTTATATAAATTGTACCTACTGCAAAACTTATTGTACCTATAACTACAGCTAATTGTGGAAGCAAGTCATTACCTTGATTCGAATTAATATCTATAATAAAAAATAAACCACAAAATCCTAAAATAATTCCAGAAAATGTATAGATATTAATTTTTTCTTCTTTAACAAAAAAATAAGCTAAAAATACAGTAGTTATAGGCATAAGTCCCATAATGACCCCTGTAATATTTGAGTTAATGGCTATTTCTGCCCAACTTACTAAAAAAAAAGGAAGGACATTTCCAATAATTGCAATGGCGAAGTAATTTATAAGATCATTTTTTTCTAAAGGTAAATTTTTTTTTCGAATTTTTAAATAAATAAATAAACACAAACTAGCTACAGCCATTCTTAAAAGAACAACTGTTAAAGGGGGCAATGAAATAACAGCAAATTTAATAAAAAGAAATGAACTTCCCCATATTAAACCAAGTAAAAAAAGCAGAATAAAACTCAAAGAGCTTTTATTAGTTTGAAACATTTACTTTTGCATAACTAAAATGATATTTTTTTAAAGCTTTTTGCAATGAACAAATAATGTCATTTTTTTCTTGGTATCTTAAAAAAGAACCAACAATAACCGATTTATTTTTTGAAGATATTTGTAATTTACTTGTGCTATTTTTTAATTTAATTAAATTTATTTTTAGCCAATTGGGATCTAATTTATAAATTTTTTCTATTTTTTTTGGATTATAAAATTTAATTATTAAATTTTTTTTATCTAAAATAATAACTTCTTTTTTTTTACCACTTCTAAAATTTAATTTAAAAAAAATATAGATTAATAAAACATCAAGACCAAAAAAACAAAAAACGGGCCAAGCACCAATTAATATAAACATTATACCTGCTACAAAACTAATCAATGCTAAAGTAAACATTAGTATGAAAAAACCTAATTTATTCATGCTTCTGTATGGGTATAAAGTTATTTCATATAACTTTTTATTTTTATTAAACATTTTTATATAAATAATTTTTTTGGTTAATATACTTTTAAAATAAAAAAAAAATGTTAATTCACATTTTATTAATTAAAGATTTTTATAAGCACATTGGTACCTTTGCATTTATAAGTCCATTAATAAAATATAGAAATTCATTAAAAGATAAAGGTTTTAAAATAAAAATTTTTTATAACCCAACAGAAGATTTTTTTGAATGCGATGTATTGCTAGTGGAAAATAGATTTTTAAATAGTTTAGATTTCCAAAAAAAAAGTTTTTTAAAAAAAATAAATAGTTTAAGTAAAAAAACAAAAAAAATTTTTGTAGATACAACTGATAGCACTGGTCAAATTAAAAAACAAAATTTAATAATTTTTGATAATTATTGGAAGGGACAGAGATTAAAAAATTTAAATTTATATAAAAAACCTCATTATGGTGGAAGATTTTTTACTGACTTTAATAATAGATATTTTAAAATTAAAGATTCAAAAGAATTAAAAAGTGAAAAAATTGAAAAAACAGAATTATTAAAAAAAATACAAGTTTCATGGAATATGGGATTAACAAATTTTGACCTATATTCTCCTATTTTTCACAAATTATATTCTTTTTTAAAAATAAATTCTTTTATTAAAGATCCAAGAATAATAAATTCTAATATTTCTAAATCCAGAGATATTTCTTGTAGATTATCAATAGATTATTATAGAGAGACTGTTAAGTTACAAAGATTAAAAATTGAATCACTACTTAAAAATATTACAAATACAAACAGATTGAATAGAAGACAATATTTTAAAGAACTTAATGTATCAAAATTGTCCATATCTCCTTTTGGTTGGGGAGAAATATGTATTAGAGATTTTGAAACATTTATCTGTCATTCTTGCTTAATTAAACCGGATATGTCTTTAGTAGAAACTTGGCCAAATTATTATATAAAAAATAAATCTTATGTATCTTTTAATTGGAATATGGAAGATTTTAATGACTGTATTAATAATATTTTAAATCAAAATAAAAAAATAAAAGAAATATCAGATTATGGCAGAGAAATTTATACTAAATTTAATATGAAAAAAGAATCTAAAAATTTTTTTGTAGAAAGATTTGCTGAAATTTTAAAAAAATAATTTTGCTATATTTTTATTTGAAAATATTTAATTGTTTTTAACAAACCTTCGTTTAGGCTAATTTTTGGTAACCATTTTAGAGTTTTTTTTGCTAAAGAAATATCAGGCTTTCTTTTAACAGGATCATCATTAGGTAATTTTTTAAAAATTAATTTGGATTTACTATTTGTTAAACTTTTAATTTTTTTTGCAATTTTAAAAATATTTATTTCGTATGGGTTGCCTAAATTTAAAGGTCCAGTAAAATTATTTTTTAAATTCATAAATTTAATTAAAGCCTCAACCATATCATCTATGTAACAAAATGATCTTGTTTGTTTTCCTTTTCCGTAAATTGTCAAATTTTTATTTTCTAAACATTGAATAATGAAATTAGAAATAACTCTACCATCAAAAAAATCCATTTTTGTTCAATAAGTATTGAAAATTCTTGAAACCCTAATTTTTACTTTTTTTTCTCTATGATAATCAAAAAATAATGTTTCAGCGCATCTTTTTCCTTCATCATAGCAAGACCTAACACCGACAGGATTTACATTTCCATTATATGTTTCTTTTTGCGGATGTTCTTTTGGGTCACCATAAATTTCACTTGTCGAAGCTTGTAGAATTTTTGCATTATTTTTTTTTGCTAAATCTAATAAATTTATTGATCCTAATACCGAGGCTTTTACAGTCTCAATAGGATTTTTTTGATATTTTGGTGGTGAAGCGGGGCATGCTAAATTATATATTTCATCTACGTTAAGGAGAATTTTTTGATTTATGTCTCTTTTTATAAATTTAAAATTTTTTTTATTTATTAAATGTTCAATATTTTTTTTTTTCCCAGTTAATAAATTATCTATGCAATAAACATTATGGCCTTGTAATGTTAATTTATCACATATATGAGAACCAATAAATCCAGCCCCTCCTGCTATTAAAATTTTTTTATTTTTTTTCATAAACGAAACAACATTAGCAATGTTAATCAAAAAAATTAAAACTATTATATAGACTTAAATTATAAAAAAATGAAAAAAAAAAATATAACAGTTTTTTTTAAAAGATTATTAAAAATAAATCCAAAACCTACTACCGAATTAAATTACACAAACAATTTTACTTTATTACTTGCTGTGGTTTTATCTGCACAAATGACTGATATTGGCGTTAATAAAGCAACAAAGAAATTATTTGACCTTGCTGATACTCCTGAGAAAATTCTTAAATTGGGTGAAAATAAAATAAAAAATTTGATTAAAACTATAAATTTTTATAATACAAAAGCAAAAAATATTATTAAAATAAGTACAATTCTAATAAAAAATTTTAATAGTTCAGTACCAAAGACAAGAGAAAAACTTCAAACTCTCCCGGGTGTAGGAAGAAAGACAGCAAATGTTATATTAAGTGTAGCTTTTAAAAAACCAACAATTGCAGTAGATACTCATATATTTAGAGTATCCAATAGAACAAAAATAGCACTAGGAAAAAAACCAATTGATGTGGAACTAGGATTAGAAAAAAATGTTCCAAAAAAATATAAAAAAAACGCACACCATTTGTTAATTCTGCATGGGAGATATATTTGTAAAGCACGCAGCCCAGAGTGTTATAGATGTGCAGTAAATGATTTATGTTTATTTGAAAATAAGAATTTTAATTTAAAAAAAAATGCAACAATATGATCTTTTAGGAATCGGCAATGCAGTAGTCGATGTCTTGTATGAAGTTGATGAAGAATTTATAAAAAAAAATAATCTTAAAAAGGGTGTTATGACTCTAATAGATGAAAAAAAAGCAGAACAATTTTATTCATTACTTAAGAAAGGGATAGAGATAGCTGGCGGTTCCGTTGCAAATTCTACAGTTGGTTTTGCATTATTATCTGGTAATCCTGCTTTTATTGGAAAAACAAAATATGATAATCTTGGCAAATCTTTTTCTAAAAGTTTAGCGGATAATAAAGTTTTTTATAAAACAGAGACGACCACAGAAGGGCCTGGTACTGCAAGGTGTTTTATTTTTGTTACTCCAGATGCTCAAAGAACTATGAACACGTATATAGGAGCATGTTCTTTGTTGTCTCCTAAAGATATTGATGAAAAATTAGTAAAAAATTCAAAGATAACTTACCTTGAAGGATATTGTTGGGAAGAACAATTAGCAAAAGAAAGTTTAATAAAAGCAGCAGAAATTGCGCACAAATCAGATAATAAAGTTTCTTTAACTCTTTCCGATCCTTTTTGCGTTGAAAGACATAGAGATGAATTTAAAGATTTAGTAAAAAAACATATTGATATTTTATTTGCTAATGAAATTGAAGCAAAAAAACTTTTTCAAACAGAAAATTTGAATGAAAGTATTAAAGAAATATCTGAAATCACTGAAATTGCAGCAATTACAAGAGGTGAGAAGGGTGCTGAAATTTGTAATGGCCAAGAAGTTACAAAAATAGAGCCAAAAATTTTTGATAAAGTTAAAGATACAACTGGAGCGGGAGATTTATTTGCAGCTGGTTTTTTATATGGACTTTCAAAAAAGTTCTCGATTTTAAAAAGCGGAAACATCGCAGCTATAACTGCTGGTGAAATAATCAGTCATTTTGGCGCTAGACCAGAAATTAATCTTTCAGACTTAATTCAAAAAGAATTAAAAGATTAAAAAAATGATTTTATCTCAACAACTAAAAAACTTTTCTATTTATACCGATAAAAAATTATTAATAATAATGTTATTGGGATTTGCTTCTGGCTTACCTCTTCTACTTACATTATCAACTCTTTCTGTTTGGCTGGTTGAAATAGGAATAACAAAAACAACAATTGGTTTTTTTGCTTTGGTTGGTCTTCCATATAGTCTTAAATTTTTATGGGCGCCTTTTATGGATAATTTAAAAATTCCTTTTTTTACAGATTATTTAGGTAGAAGAAGAAGCTGGATTTTATTAACACTAATTTTATTAATTTTATCTCTAATTTTTCTTGGATATAGCAATCAATCAGTTGATCCAAAATTAACGGCATTAGCAGCACTTTTGGTTGCCTTTTTTTCAGCTAGTCAAGATATTGTTATTGATGCATTTAGAGTTGAAAGTTTAGAGAAAAAATTTTACGGGGCTGGTGCTGCAATGATTGTATTTGGTTATAGAATAGGAATGTTATCTGCGGGAGCCGGAGCCTTATACTTAGCTTCATTTTATGAATGGTCGATAGTTTATATTTTAATGTCTCTTCAAATTTTAATTGGTACGTTTGCAATTTTAGTTTCTAAAGAACCAGAGCAAGGATCCTTAATTGATATAGAAAAGAAAAAAAATATTTTGCAGTGGTTCAATAATTCTGTAATTAACCCATTTCGTGATTTTATGAAAAGAGGCAATTGGGTAATAATTTTATTGTTTGTTGTTTTGTATAAATTTGGAGATGCTCTTGTTAGCGTTGTGGCCAATCCTTTTTATATTGAAATGGGATTTAGCAAAATTGAAATAGCAAACGTTAGTAAAATTTTTGGGCTAGCAGCAACTCTTGCAGGGGCATTTATTGGGGGAATTATTGTTACTCAATCTGGAATTTTTAAAAGTTTGCTTTTATGCGGTATTTTACAAATGTTATCTAATTTATTTTATGCTATCCAAGCCTATATAGGATACAACATTGGTTTTTTAATTGTAACTATTGGTTTTATGGATCTAGCAAGTGGAATGGGAACGGCTGCTTTTATTGCTTATTTATCTAGTCTTTGTAATGTTCGTTATACCGCTACACAATATGCTCTTTTATCTGCTCTTGCTTCATTTGGTAGAACATTCCTTTCCTCACCTGGCGGGTATTTGGTAGATAAAATTAATTGGATTCCTTTTTTTATTTTTACTTCTATTGCCGCAATTCCTGGAATCTACCTTCTTATAATTCTAAAGAAGAAGAATAGCCAATTTTAAATATTGATAGATAGAAAAAAAATATTTTAAAAAAAACGTAGTAATTAATTTTGAATATTTTTTGCCAATTAATGGAATTCAAAATTACGTTGTTT
>CAZWXP010000015.1:0-12390 GCA_964637965.1 uncultured Alphaproteobacteria bacterium
TAACAAAATTTAGAATTTATCAATCTTTGTTATAATAACTAATGGAAATAATTTATTATTATTAAGTTTTATTAAAATTTATATTATTTCAAATTATAAAATATATAAGTTTAAATAAATATATGAATAGAATATTTTCAGGGGTTCAACCAACAGGAAATTTACATTTAGGAAATTATCTAGGTGCAATTAAAAATTGGGTTTCTCTACAAAAAGATTTTGAATGTATATTTTGTATTGTTGATTTGCATGCTATTACTATTAAACAAGACCCTAAAGAATTAGAAAGTAATACTTTAGAAGTAACAGCGGCATACCTAGCTTCTGGAATTAATCCTGAAAAAACTATTATTTTCAATCAAAGCTCAGTTTCATCACATACCGAATTAACATGGTTACTTAGTTGCTTTACCCCTATTGGTTGGTTAAACAGAATGACGCAGTTTAAAGAAAAAGCAGGAAAAAAAAAAGAGACAGCTGTTTTAGGTTTGTTCAGTTATCCAGTTTTGATGGCATCTGATATTTTAGCTTATAAAGCAACCCATGTTCCAGTGGGCGAAGACCAAAAACAACATTTAGAATTAGCAAGAGATATTGCGAATACATTTAATCAAACCTACAATAATAATTTCTTCCCACTACCTGAACCACAGATTTTTGGGGAAGCAACAAGAGTTATGAGTTTAAGAAATGGGAAAAATAAAATGAGTAAATCAGATGAATCTGATTATTCACGAATAAATATAACAGACACTAATGATTTAATAAATTTAAAAATACAAAAAGCCAAAACAGATCCACATCCATTACCATCTAAAAAGGAAGAACTTAAAGATAGGCCTGAGGCCACAAATTTGCTAGGTATTTATTCAGCATTAAAAAATGAAAAATTTGAAAAAACAATTGAAGAAATGTCTGGAAAAGATTTCTTAAGTTTTAAAAAAATATTAACTGAATTGGTAATAAGTAAAATTGAACCAATTTCAAAAAAAATGAATGATTACTTAAAAAATAAAGATTATTTAAATAAAATTTTAAAAGAAGGTAAAGAAAAAGCAGATGATATTTCATCTAAAAATTTATTAGAAATAAAAAAAATTATTGGCTTATTGATTATTTAATATAAATATATTATATCTTTCAGTATGAATATCGAAACAGAAATAACCCCTAATCCAGAAACTTTAAAATTTATCATTGGTAAAGAATATATTTCTCAAAGTGGTATTGAAATTAAAAATGAAAAAGAAGCCCAAAAGTTTAAATTTGCTAAAGATTGTTTCCAATTAAAAGGAGTAAATAGAATTTTTATTGGTGAAAATTTTGTTGCTATAACTAAAGATAAAAATGTAAATTGGAATTATTTAAAAACAAAAATACTTACTTTTATTTTAGATTTTCTTTCTTTAAACAAAATTTTAATTGAGAAAAATGTTATAAAAAAAGAAAAAAAAAAAAATAAAAAAAATAAAATTTCACAAAATATTGAAAAAATAATTGAAGAAAAAGTTAGACCTGCAGTTGCTAGAGATGGAGGAGATATAATTTTTGAAAGCTTTGATAAAGGTATAGTTTATCTACAACTCAGAGGTGCGTGTGCGGGTTGTCCTAGTTCAACAGCTACTTTAAAACAAGGAATTGAAAATTTGTTGAAGCATTATTTTACTGAAGTTAAAGAAGTAAGAGCTATTTAATGCATTTTTTTAACTGATTTTAATTGAAAATAACAACTTTTTGTAGTATAATAAAAATTATATACTATATATAGTACAATGAGAAAAATGAGAAAAAAGAGTAATTCAAAAAAAATCCATATTTCATATAAATACATAATAGGATTTTTTATAACATTCCTTATTTGCAATTTTTTTATTGAGAAAATAGCAGTAAAAAATCAAGGGAAAAATAATTCCCAAGTTCAAAATGTAAGATTTAATCAGGCACAAAGTTATAAATATAATATAGAAACAAAAGAACTTTCAAAAATAACTATTAAAAATAATTTTGCAAATCTTTCAGTAAAAGAAAGAAAAAGAAAATTCATTAATGATTTATTTCCAATTGTACGTGATGCAAATCAAAATATTATAGAGAAAAGACATATTCTTTTCGAAATAGAAAAAAAAATAAAAGCTAATAATTTGAATGTTTTAGAGGCAGCTATTTTAAAAAAATTATTTAACGAGTATAAAGTTAAAAATAATGATTTAGCAGAACTAAAAAAAAGAATTGATATTATTCCAATATCTCTCGCAATCGCCCAGGCTGCAATTGAAAGTGGATGGGGAACATCCAGATTTGCTCAAGAAGGTAATGCTTATTTTGGACAAAAAGTTGTCGGTATTAAAGCAAATGGAATTAAGCCTAATGATTCTGAAAATCCTTTAATTAAAGTAAGGATTTTTGAAAACTTAAATGATTCTGTTGATGCTTATTTAAATAATTTAAATACTCATTTTGCTTATAAAAATTTTAGAAAATTTAGAAATGAATTAAGATCATTTGGTAAAACTCTTGAAGGAAAAGTTTTAGTTAATCAACTAAAAAAATATTCTGAATTAGGTAATGAATATATTTATAGTGTTCAAGAAATTATAAACAAAAATAATTTAGATAAATTTGATTATATTGAGTATAAAAGTGCTCAACGTTAAGGACGAAAAAACTGAAATCCTGACCATCTCCATTTACCTTTATCATTTGTTGTGCAGTTAACCCTGGTACGTCCCTTTGGAAATTCTCTATCAAAACGAACTTCAAATCTTTTTTCTCCTAATTTAACTAATTCTGCATTTATATTATGTGAAGGGTAACACTTTATTGTACTTTCTATATTATTCAATAATGTAAAACCCAATAAAGGAGGATTAACATTTCTTATTGTTTTATCCTCAGGTAGTATATTTTTCATTTCTAAACCATAGGAATTAGCAGCAAATTTAAAACGTTTTAAGTCCCCATATTGTTCATTTAAGGAAAACCTTGGTAATTCAAAAATATCAACCCCATCATAGATACTGCCAGAGTGTTGACCAAACGCTGCTTTAAAATATTGTTTAGTAATTTGTTTTATTTCATAGGAATATTCACCGTATGGGTATGCAAAAATATCTGGTACAAATCCAAGGTTATTTAAAAAATCATCATTGGCTTCTTCAATTTCATTAATTATTGTTTTTCTATCTTTATTAACAAGATGGAAATGATTTTTTGTATGATGGCCTATTGTTACACCATTAGCTGCCATTTCTTTTATTTGATCCCAGTTCATGTAATTTTTTGACGGAGATTCAAGTGAGTTAGTAGAAACAAAGACTGTAAATGGTAGTTTTTTCTTTTTAAGAATAGGCCAAGCTTTCTTATAAATGCTTAAAAAAGCATCATCCATCGTTATAACCACGGATTTTTTTGGCAAACTTGTTTTGTTTATTAAAGAATCTACCATTTGGTTAATAGGAATTACGTTATAATTATTATTTGTTAATTCCTCAATGTGTTTTTTAAATTGTGACATCCTTGTATTAGTACTGGGATATTTATTTTCATCGAACCTATGGTATACAAAAACAGCAGCCGTATTTTCATTAGCAAGTGAATTATTAATAAATATGATTAATATAATTAGAAAACTTACTAGAAATTTAACAAATTTAAACATTTTTACATTATAGGTTTTTTTAACATACAATTTTTTATTAATTTATACTTTTTAGAATTAAATAGTTGGTAGTGCCACCATTCTTTTTTGTAGAAATCCCACCCTGCTGCTAACATTATTCCTAATAAAATAAATCTATTTTTTTGAGCTTCTTTCAATATATCTATATTTCCATGAAAAGATTTTGTAGAAAAATTATCGAAGTTCGTTCCCATATTTAATTCAGAATTATTTTTATTTACTAAAGTTAAATCAATTGCTACCCCACGTGAATGTGGAGAACCTTTTTTTGGATGAGCTATAAAATTTTCATCTGGGGTATGTTCCCATAATTTCCACTGAGCTTCAGCTGGTCTAAAAGCATCAAAAATTTTTAATTTAAGATTTAATTTTGATGCTAATTCAATACTTTTTTCAAAAAAAGGGATAGCTACTTTATGTAAATAACAATCTTTTTTTTTATAAATTTGTTTACCAGTAAAATTTTTTTTTGTAGCGTAAAGAAGATCTATTTCTATCGGATATTTTTTTTTTGTTATTTTTATTAGATCCATAATTATACTTTTTTAAATATATTAAAATACTATAAAAATGAATATATTAGCTTTTGATACAAGTACAGAAAAATTTTCTATTTCCATATTAAAAAATAATAAAGTTATTTTGAATTTATCAAAAATTTTAAATAAAACATATTCTAAATTTTTGATTCCTATATTAGAAAAATCATTGAAAAAAAGTAAATTAAATGTAAAAGAAATTAATCATATATTAATATCCTTAGGCCCAGGTTCCTTTACAGGGGTGAGAATAGGTATTGCAGCTGCGAAAGGATTAGCAATACCATATAAAATCAAAATTTCTGGGTTTAACAATATGGATATTTTGGCTAACTCAATAAACGACAATATTAAGAAAAAAAAAATAGTAACTATAATTAAGAGCAAAAAAAAAGATTATTATTTTCAAATATTTGACTCAAAAAAAAAACCAATAAATAAAACCTCTTTTTTTTCAATTAATAATTTACCTAGTTTTTTTTTTAAGGAAAATGTAATTTTCAGCGGTGATTTAGATATACAATTAGTTAAAGAAATTAAAAAAAAAAAAAAAAATATATTTATTTACAAAAGAAAACTCGCAAATGCTAGTATATTAATTAATTTGATAAAAAAAAAAGATAATATTAATTTAATAAGGGATTTAAACCCAATTTATGTTTATAAACACTATGCCAAAAAAAATTAATTTTATTTTAATTTCATAATTAAATTATTAATATTAAATCTTAACTATGGAAAAAAATATAAAACATTTAGATGTTTCTGATTTGTGTAAACAAAATGGGGTAAAAATGACCTCCCAAAGAGAAATTATTGCAAAAGTAATAAATGATTCCAAGGACCACCCTGACGTCGACACAATTTATCAAAGAGCAAATAAAAAAAATAGTAAAATAAGCCTCGCAACTGTTTATCGTACTGTAAAACTATTTGAAGAAGCTAAAGTTATAATAAAACACGAGTTTAGAATTGGTGATGAAAAATCAAGATATGAATCAGTAACAAAATGGGAACATAACCATTTAATAGATATAATATCAGGAAAAGTTGTAGAATTCCAAAATCCAGGTTTTGAAAAATTATCAAAAAGGATAGCGGATCAAATGGGTTATAAAGTAATAGGATATAAACTAGAATTGTTTGGTTTAAAAGAAGCCTGTAAAAAAATTAAATAAAAAATTTTTAATCAATTAAGGAAAAAAAATTATATTAAAATACAAATATAACCAGGCAAAAAAAAGAAGAATGTGCTTGAGGCCAGAAAAGAATAAGGGTTTTTCGAGTAAAAAAGATTGGTTAGTAAAGCCGGTAAGTTCAATAAAAAATCTATTATCAAATTCTTATATTTTAGATAGAAGAAGAATAAAAAAAAATTAAAATCTGTTAAATATAAAAATTTTGAAGTTCGTTTAGCTAAAAATTTTAAAGATATTGATGCAGCTCAAAATTTAAGATTTAGGGTTTTTTATCAAGAATTAAAAGCTAAACCAACAATTAAAAATATTTTATATGAAAAAGATTTTGATGAGTTAGACCCTTTTTGTGATCATCTTTTAGTAATTGATCATAATAGAAAATCAAAGCGAGAATCAATTATTGGAACTTATAGATTAATAAGAAGACCAATGACACAGGTTCATGGTAAGTTTTATACAGAAGGTGAATTTGATATAAAAAAAATTTTAAAACAGAAGGGAGAAATTTTAGAACTTGGAAGATCTTGTGTTGATAAAAATTATAGAGATAAACCAATAATAAAATTATTGTGGAAAGCTATTTCTGCATATATGGAACATTACAAAATAAAAATTATGTTTGGTTGTGCAAGTTTTCCAGGAATAAATTACAAAAAATATAAAGAACAATTATCATTTTTGCATTATTATTATTTAGCCCCAGAATCAATCCGACCTAAGGCTTTATCGCAAAACAATATTCGTTTAAAACACTGTCAAAAAAAAGATTTAAATTCTTATAAGATATTTAAATCATTACCCCCGCTCCTAAAAGGATATTTAAGACTTGGAGCATATGTAGGGGATGGAGCTTTCATTGATAAACAATTTAATACAATTGATATTTGCATAGTTTTAAAATCAGATTCTTTAAAGAAAAGATATACAAATTTTCATAAGAAAGGAAAAAAAAGTTCAAAAATAATTTTTCTGAAAAATTTTTTAAAAAATAAAAGTAAATTTATTAAGTGATTTTAATTTTTATAAGATTAATAATTTTTTTCTTGCTTACCCTAGCTCTCCTACCTTTTCAATTTATAATTGTTTTTTTTATAAAAAATTATACTTATATAATCCCACATTTTTATCATAAAATTTGTAGAATAATTTTTGGAATCAAAGTGAAAACTTTTGGCAAGGTTTCTATTAAATTTCCTATTTTATTAATTTCTAATCATGCAAGTTATTTAGATATAATTATTTTAGGAAGTTTGTTTAAAACATCATTTGTTGCAAAAAAGGAAATAGCCAAATGGCCTCTACTTGGTATTTTAGCTAGGCTTCAAAATTCAATTTTTATTGATAGAAAAATTTCATCATTAAAAAATCAAGATAAAAAAATTATAGAACACTTGAAAAAAAAAAGGAATTTAGTAATTTTTCCAGAAGGAACTAGCAGTGATGGAAATAGAGTATTGCCCTTTAAGAGCTCATTATTTAACATTTTTGAAAAAAATTTAAATGCAAAAATATCTATTCAAACAATGACTATTGTTTATAAAAAAATTAATGGAGCAACTATGAATAAATTAGATAGAAAAAATATAACTTGGCATTCAAATATGAATTTAATTCCAAACATTTTTAACGTCCTAAAAAGGTTAAGTATAGAAGTTGAGGTTATTTTTAATGAAGAATTTTTGCCTAATAAAAAATATGATAGAAAAAAATTAGCTTTATATTGTTGGAAAAAAATAAATTATAATTTAATAAATAGCTTATATAAGAAATAAATGTTTTATTTAATAGATTATGTTAAAAAAATTTAAAGTAAAAACATTTGGCTGCCAAATGAATGTATATGATAGTAAAAAGATAAGTGATATTTTTTGCAGCCTTGGATATAAAAATACCTTTGTAGATAAAGAGGCAGATATTTACGTAATAAATACTTGTCACATAAGAAATAAATCAAAACACAAACTTTACTCTGAATTAGGTAAAATTTACAAAATAAATAAAAATAGATTTAAAGATAATAAAAATATGATTACTGTTGTTGCTGGATGTGTAGCTCAGGCAGAAGGAGAGGAAATATTTAGAAGAGCACCGTTTGTTGATATAATTGTTGGAAGTCAGTCATATCAAAGATTGCCTAATTTAATAAAAAAAGTTAAAAAAAAAAATAAACAATTTATAGAACTTGATTTTGATCCAAAATCAAAGTTCGATAATCTTCCAAAAAAAAAATATATTAATGAAGTTTCAAGTTATTTAACAATACAAGAAGGTTGTAATAAATTTTGTAAATTTTGTGTTGTACCCTATACAAGAGGCCCAGAATATTCAAGACCTGTAGAAGAAATTGTTAGAGAAGCAGAATTTTTAACAAAAAATGGAACAAAAGAAATTATATTATTAGGACAAAACGTAAATGCTTATCATGGAATTGGTTTTCGTAATAAAGAATTTAATCTAGGACAATTAATTTATTTATTAGAAAAAATTAAAGGATTGAAAAGAATAAGATATATGACCGCTCATCCTAAAGATATGCACAAAGATCTTTACAATGCCCATGGAGATTTAGAAAAATTAATGCCTTTTTTACATCTTCCTATTCAATCAGGGTCAAATAAAATTTTAAAAGCTATGAATAGAAATTATACAGTTGACGAATATTTAAAAATAATAAATAAAATAAAAAAGATTAGAAAAGATATAGTTTTTTCATCTGATTTTATAGTTGGATATCCAGGAGAATCAAAAAAGGATTTTCAAAAAACTCTTGACCTTGTTGATAAAGTGCAATATGTACAATCCTTTTCATTTACCTATAGCCCACGTCCAGGAACTACTGCTTATAATTTAAAAAATAACATTGATGAAAATGAAAAAAAAGAAAGATTATATATTCTACAAAATAAATTAAAATTTTATCAAGAAAAATTTAATAAAAATTTTGTTAAAAAACCATTAGAAGTACTATTTAACAATTCATCAAATACAAATAGAAACCAATCTGTTGGATATTCACAATACATGCAATTAGTAAGAATTAAAAATAAAAGAGATTTGCAAGGAAGAATCGAAAATATAAAAATTAAAAAAAGCTTTTACAAAAGTTTAGAAGCCATTTCTATAATATAAAAATTTTAAATTAAATATTTGGCCAAAAATTTGGAAAAAAATATAATTAAGTTTGAAGATAATAGTATTTTAAGAATTATGTTTGGAGTTTTTCATAAGAATCTTGAAATAATTGAAAAAAAGTTAAATGTTGTTTTAGCTCCAAGAGGAAATATTATTTCAATAAATGGGAATGTAAAAAATATTTTAATTACAAAAAATACACTATCAGAATTATATGAAAGGGCTAAAGTATCTGAAATTATTGAAAAAAAAGATGTAGAATCAATAATTTTAAATATGAAAAAAAACAATAACTTTTCAAAAATTTTTATAAAAACGCCGCAAAAAGAAATTTATCCTCGTACTAATGGTCAAAGCAAGCTTATAAAAGAAATACTAAATAAAGAAATTGTATTTGTAATAGGACCTGCAGGTACCGGTAAAACATTTATATCTGTCAGCCACGCTGTTTCAATGCTTACTTCTGGTTTTGTTGACAAAATAATTGTTTCTCGTCCTGCTGTAGAAGCTGGAGAAAAATTAGGTTTTTTGCCTGGAGATTTAAAAGAAAAAATCGATCCTTATTTAAGACCCATATATGATTCACTTGATGAAAATCTTCCTAAAGATAGTGTTACAAAGTTAATTGAAAATCAACAAATTGAAATAGCCCCTATTGCATATTTAAGAGGCAGAACATTAAATAATTCTTACATAATATTAGACGAAGCTCAAAACACATCACCAATTCAAATGAAAATGTTTTTAACTAGATTTGGTGAAAATTCAAAAATGATTATAACAGGTGACATAACCCAAATAGACTTGCCATCTAAAAATAAAAGTGGCTTGAAAGATGCAATTAATAATTTGAAAAAGATTAAAGATATTTCCTTTGTTTATCTGACAGAAAAGGATGTTGTAAGACATTCCATAGTTCAAAAAATAGTCAAAGCATATGATAAATGAAATTTAAACATAAAATAAACATTTTTCTTGAAAGTAAGAAATGGTTGGATAAAAAAATTTTTAAATCAAAAAATAATATTGATAATTTTATATACAACTTGACGCAAATCACTATAAACGAATGCTTTTTACAACCAAAATTTAAAAAATTTAAAAATTTAAAAACAAATATAAATTTTGTTTTAGCTGATGATAAATTCTTAAAAAAATTAAATACTTATTTTTTAAATAAAAAAAAATCAACAAACGTGTTATCATTCCCAAATGAAAACTTTTTTAATAATAAAGAGGATTTTTTAGGAGAAGTTTTTTTATCATATGAAACTTGTAAAAAAGAAGCAAAAGAGTTTAAAATAAGTAGTAAAGATAGAATTGGACATTTAATAGTTCATGGGATATTGCATTTATTAGGTTATGACCATAAAACAAAGAAAGATGAAAAAAAAATGGTAAATATTGAATCAAAGATATTAAATTCACTTAACATTAATTATTATTAATTTTTTCAAAATTCCGATTGAACAGCAAATTTATTAATAAATTAAAATCTTTTTTAAATAAAGAAAAAAATACGAATATTCAAAATAATATTGAAAATTTATTAAACAAAAGACTTAAAGCAGAAAAACCTCTAAAAATTAATGAAGAAAAAATTATTTCAAATGTTTTTCAGTTACCTGAAAAATTAGTTAATGATATAATGATACCAAGAACTGATATCATATCTGTAGATACTAATTCGAGTATTAATAAACTTGTTAAAATTATCGGAAGAACTAGTCACTCAAGATACCCAGTTTTTGATAAGAGTAGAGATAACATTATTGGAATGATTCATATAAAAGATGTAATTTCATGTTGGGAAAACAAAAAAATTGGAAATATTAAAAAATTAGTAAGGGAAATATTATTTGCACCTGATTCTATGAATGTTTTAGATTTATTGTTAAAAATGAGAACTTCACACATACATATGGCAATTATTGTAGATGCGCATGGAGGTGTAGATGGTTTAGTAACAATAGAAGATTTAGTTGAAGAAATAGTTGGTGAAATTAAAGATGAGCACGAAGCCCAAAAAGAAAACAAAAATAATTCTAGAGATTTAATTAAAGATGATGGAAGTGTAAAAATTAGTGCAAGAATGTTAATAGAGGATTTCGAGAAAAAATATGGAAATATTTTTTCTAATAATGAAGATATAAAAGATATAGATACTATGGGAGGACTTGTTTTTCATATTTTTGGAAGAGTTCCATTAAAAGGCGAAATTATAAAACATTCTAATGGTTGCGAATTTGAAATATTGGATGCTGATTCAAGAAGAATACGAACAATATTAGTTAGAAATCATAAATGAACTTAAAATATTTTTTTTCCTTTTTTTTTGGATCCATTTTAGTTTTATGTTTTCCTCCATTTAATTTTTGGCCTTTACTTTTTCCATCACTAACTTTTATATTTCTACAAAGTTATTATGCTAAATCTAAAAAAAAAGCTTTTTTTATAGGTTGGTTTTTTGGACTTTCCTTCTTTCTTTTTGGATTATATTGGATATTTAATTCATTTCTAATACGAGAAGGAATATTTATATATATTGTACCAATATGTCTTTTTTTATTTTCTAGTTTTTTAGCTTTTTTTTTCGGATTAATAACTTTTTTAAATTATAAATTCAAATCTACTAATTTAATTCTAAGCATTGCTTTTTTTTCAATATTTTGGACTTTTAGTGAAATTTTAAGGGGATATTTATTTACAGGATTTCCTTGGAATTTATTAGCATACACATTATCAAATTATAATATTTTAATACAAATTTGTTCCGTAATAGGCGTTTATGGACTGAGTTTCTTTATCGTTTATTCAGTTGTATCAATAAGTGTTTTTGTTTTTGAATTTAAAAAGAAAAAAAATTTATTTTTAATTTTTTCATTTGTTTTTGTTTTCTTTTCAATTTTTTTATATGGATCAAATAGATTAAAAAATTCAGATTTAGAAGTAATTAATGACAGTTTAATAAGAGTTGTACAACCTAATATAAATCAGAAGGATAAATTGGAATTTTCAAAAAAAGAAGAAAATTATAAAAAAATAACAAACCTAAGTTTTGAAAGTAAGTTCTTACCATTAAAAAAAACAACTATATTTTGGCCTGAAACTGCTTTATTAGATGTTGAAGATATTTATAAATATGAAATTTTTGAGAAATTAAAAATAAATTTAAAAAAAAATAAATATTTAATTACAGGGACATTTAAAAAAGAAAAAAATAGTTTTTATAATAGTATAGTTGTTCTAGATGAGAATTTATCTATAAATTTTTTATACGATAAAATACATTTAGTACCATTTGGAGAATATGTTCCCTTTTCAAGTTTTCTTAATAGTTTAGGATTTAATTTTTTTGGTCTAAAAAAGGGATTATTTAACCAAAAAAAAATTGAGTATAAAGATTTTCCTAGTTTTAAGGCATTAATTTGTTACGAAATAATTTTTCCAGGAAAATTTGTAAAAAAAGACAGACCCACAATATTGATCAATTTTACAAATGATGCATGGTTTGGCAGTACAATAGGCCCTCACCAGCATTTTGTTAATTCTATATTTAGAGCAATAGAAGAAGGAAGACACTTAGTAAGAATAGCTAATACAGGAATTTCAGCTTCTATAGATCCTTATGGAAGAATATTAAAAAAAATAACGCTAAATTCTTCAGGATATTTTGATACAGAAATTTTTGTTCCTAAGAATACTATTTACAGTAAGTATAAAAATAATTTGTTTTTTTCAATATTAATAATTTTGTTTTTTTTGCTTTGTATTTTAAAATACCAACTTCGAAATAGGATATTATAAAAAAATTGAAAGAATATACATTTACAAGTGAATC
>CAZWXP010000016.1:0-10079 GCA_964637965.1 uncultured Alphaproteobacteria bacterium
ATTGAAAAAGAGTTTTATATTTCAATGGTTATAGATAGAGAAACAAATGGAATAACGGTGATAGCTTCAACTGAAGGTGGAATGGAAATTGAAGAAGTTGCAAAAAAAACTACTGAAAAAATCATAAAACATAAATTAACACCGTGCGCTGATATGGAATTAAACGAGGCTAAAGATATTGCCTCTAAATTAGGTTTAGAGGGTAGCTTGGTTGATAAAGCAGCTAATTTTATTGTGTCAGTTCATAAAACAACTGTGAGTCTCGAAGCTTTAATGGTTGAAATTAATCCAATGGTAATTACAAAAGAAAAAGATGTATATGCTTTAGATGCAAAAATGGGTTTTGATGAAAATTCTTTTTATAGACATGAAGATATTGCAAACCTAAGAGATGAAGACGAAGAGGATCCTTTAGAATTAGAAGCAAAAAAACATTATCTTAATTATGTCAAATTAAATGGCGAGGTTGGTGTAATGGTAAATGGCGCGGGTCTTGCAATGGCAACGATGGATTTAATTAAACAAAATGGAGGAACCCCAGCAAATTTTATGGATATAGCGGGAGCTGCAACTCCAGAAAGAGTGGCAGCGGCTTTCAAATTATTATATTCAGATAAAGATGTTAAAGGAATATTATGTAATGTATTTGGCGGAATGATGAGAACTAATTCTATTGCGGAAGGTTTGGTCACAGCGGCAAATGAAGTTAAAATGTCAAAACCAGTTGTAGTGAGATTAGAAGGAACAAACATAGAATTAGCAAGAAAAATTTTAAAAGAATCTGGTTTGCCATTTATAAGCGCATCAACTTTCGGTGAAACTGCAAAAAAAATTGTGGAGGCAGTAAATAAAGAAAAAAAATAATTATGTCAATTTTAGTTGATAAAAATACAAAAGTTATATGCCAAGGTTTCACAGGTGCTCAGGGTACCTTTCACTCTGAACAATCAATTAAATATGGCACGACATTTGTAGGTGGTGTAACTCCAAAAAAAGGAGGCCAAACTCATCTTGATTTACCAGTATTTGATACTGTAAAGGAAGCAATGGATAAAACTGGAGCTAACGCAACCACAATTTATGTTCCTCCTCCATTTGCAGCCGCTGCAATTATGGAATCTATCGATGCAGAAATGCCATTAATTGTTGCTATTACTGATGGAATCCCAGTTCATGATATGATGAAAGTAAGAAAACATCTTGAGGGTAAAAAATCAAGGTTAATTGGACCTAATTGTCCGGGAATAATTACTGCCGGTGAGGCTAAACTAGGTATTATGCCAGGATATGTCTATCAACCTGGTAAAATTGGTATTATTTCTAGATCTGGCACATTATCTTATGAGGCAGGAAAACAAACAACTGATGCTGGTCTTGGCCAAACAACAGTCGTAGGTATTGGTGGTGACCCAATAAATGGTATGAAATTTGTTGAATGTCTTGAACTATTTATGGCAGATGAAAAAACTGAAGGTGTCGTTATGATTGGTGAAATTGGAGGAACAGCTGAAGTTGAGGCTGCAGAATTTATAAAAAAAGAAAAAAACAAACCTGTTGTTGCATTTATTGCAGGAGCAACAGCACCTCCTGGCAAAAGAATGGGTCATGCCGGCGCAATAGTGTCAAGTGGTGCAGAAACTGCCCCGGAAAAAATTGAGGCCTTAAGATCTGCGGGCGCTTTTATTTCCGAATCTCCTGCTGAACTTGGCACAACAATGATTGAAGCACTAAAAGATTAATTCACAAGATATTCTTTAATTCTTTTTATACAAAAAAAACTAACCCCAAGGTCCCTTTTCTTTTTCAACTAGTTTTTTCTTTCCTAACAAAAATATTATTAATATTCCTGCAATAAATCCACCTATGTGAGCCCACCATGCAACTCCTCCGCCTTCACCTGTTGATTTAAGTACGCTTAAAAACTGATAAATAAACCAAAAAATTAGAACTATTGACGCCCTAACTCTTAATATTGTAACAATTCCAAACCATACTAATAATTTTACTTTTGCTCTTGGATAAAGTATTAAGTACGCTCCCAAAATTCCTGAAATAGCTCCACTTGCACCAACTACAGGAATGATAGAATTAACATCTGAAAAAACATGAATAAGGGTTGCGCACACTCCACAAAATAAATAAAAGATTAGAAACTTTATGTGTCCTAAATAATCTTCTATATTATTTCCAAATATCCAAAGATATGCCATGTTTCCAATTAAATGCATCCAGCTTCCATTTAAAAACATGGAGCTAAAAATTTTGTAAATATAAATATCTGAAGGAACTAATCCAAAATTTTTTATTCCCATAAAAAGATATTCAGGCAATGATATTTGCCACAAAAAAATCAAAATACATGAGCCAAGAATACCGTATGTTATAAAAGGTGTTCTTATTGTTGGGTTTTCGTCGCCTATTGGAAAAATTTTACGATCCTAAAAAAATTATTTTATATATGTAACACTATATATAATACCATTTACATCATCTGAAATCAAAAGCGATCCTTTTTTTGTAATACCTAAGCCAGCGGGTCTTCCACAAACATTTGCTCTGTCAGAACCTGATACCCAAAATCCAGTTACAAAAGATTCATAGTAACCTAATGGTTTGTTATTTTTAAATGGAATTCTTACTACCATATAACCTGATGGCTTGCTTGAATTCCAAGATCCATGTAAAGCAACAAATGCGTTGTCATGAAATTTTTTTGAAAATTGTTTTTTATTATAAAATATTAAATCTATGGGGCCTGAATGAGATTTAAACAAAACGTCAGGTATTTTTACTGATTTATTTTCTTTTTGTTCAATGTTTTTAAAATAAAAATAATTTTTCTCTAAATTAGGTTGTTCATTCTGACCTAAATAAAAAAATGGCCACCCAAAAAAATCTCCTTCTTCAACTTTAGAAAAATAATCAGGTACTAAATCATCTCCCATGCCATCTCTTTCATTAACTACAGTATATAATTTTTTTGTAACCGGATGCACATCTAAACCGACAGGATTTCTTAAACCAGTAGCAAAAGTTTTTTGTTGCTTAGTTATTAAATCAAATTCTTGAATTGTAGCTCTAGGATAATTCTCAACTCCGATATTCCCATAGCTTCCAATTGCAATATAAATTTTATCATTTAATAAAACAATATTTCTTGTTCTGTGTCCTGTTGGTTCACCAAGAGCATCGCTTTTAGTTACTTGTATTGGATCGCTATTACTTTTTAATTTTCCTTCTTTATAAGGAATTTTCCAAACATAATCTAGATCGGCAACATAGATATATTGAGAGGTTAGTTCAATCCCAAATGGATAATTAAATCCTTCAACAAAAACCTGATTTATATCAGAAACACCATCTTTATCTATGTCTCTTAATATTTTTATTTTTCCTGAGTTTGATTCAACAACAAAAATATCTCCGTTCTCTGAAACTTTTATATTTCTAGGGTGTTCCAAATTTTTTGCAAAAATATTGACTTTAAAACCATCTGGGACACTCAACTTACAAGACTCTGAATCTAATTTTTTGTAAGAATTGGCAACACTTTTTGTAGAATATGGCTCAGGAAGATTATTTATATCAACAAAATATTTTTTACTAGGTTCAGGTATTGCTAATACTGATTTGATAAAAAAAAAAATAAATAAAATTCTAAGAAACAACAACCTCATCTCCATCCTTTATTTTGTTTAACTCTTTAATATTTAATAATGCGTCTCCCCAAATATTAGTTTTTGCTGCCAACCTTATTTCATTGTTATATGAAATGGGTGTTTTTCCATAACCAATTGCTATAGATTTACCATCGATCCAATATGCTATTTCTCCAAAATTCACCACATCTTTTGCATCTTTTTCTAAACTTATATTCTGTTTTATAGGTGTCTCAAAATATATTTCTTCCCCCCATGTTTTAACTATTGATTTGAATGGTAAATTATTTTTAATAACATTAGCTGTATTAGTAGAACGTAATTTAATATTAATTGTAAAATTAGGAAATTTTAAATTTATGGTACTCATAATCTTATGATTAAATTAACAAATAAAAATTGGTTATTAGCAATAAAAACCCTTAAAAAAAAAGATATAATTTTAAAAAAAATAATCAATAGATATAGCGCAGAAAAATTAAAAAGTAAAAAAGATGCTTTCTTAACTTTAGCAAAATCAATAACAGGACAACAAATATCTATAAAAGCAGCAAACTCTATCTGGAATAAACTAGAAAGTAAATTAAAGAAAGTAAGCTCAAAAAATATTTTAAAATTAAAAAAAAATGAAATCTCAAAATGTGGATTTTCAAAACAGAAAGTAAATTACTTGTTTAATTTAGCTAATTTCTTTGAAAAAAACAAAAAAATAGAAAATAAATGGAAAAAAGTTGAAAATGAAGAAGTTATTGAAGATTTAACAAAAATTAAAGGTATTGGAAGATGGACTGCTGAAATGTTTCTAATTTTTTATCTTTTGCGACCTAATGTTTTTCCATGTACAGACATAGGTTTAATTAAAGCTATATCAATTAATTATAAATTAAAATATCCTTTAAAAGATTCAGAAATAAAAAAATTTAAAAAAAAATGGGCTCCCTGGTCAACTGTAGCTACTTGGTATCTTTGGAGAAGCTTGGACCCGATCCCCGTAAAATATTAATTGCAATACTTTTTTGGTGCCCGCCCCCGGACTTGAACCGGGACGGATTTTACAATCCTCAGGATTTTAAGTCCTGTGCGTCTACCAATTCCGCCAGGCGGGCTAAAGTAAATTCTATTTTCTTTTTTTAAAAATACCACATAAAAGAAAACCAAAATTTGTTTTAAAAAAATTATTTTCTATTTTCTCCATATATTTAGCTAATTTCCAATTTATAGAAGCAACAAAAGGTGCTAAATAAATAAAAGTTTTAGTTTTGACTTCAACAAAATTATTAATTTTTAGAAAATTATTAAGTCTTGTTTTATTAAACTTATTAATATGCTGTTTTGTGTAATCTATTGGTCCAATAAAACTAATAATTTTTTCTAATATAGGCCAAAAACTTGAATAATTAGGGGTGGTGATAATTAAAATTCCATTTGGTTTTAATAATCTATAAATTTCTTTAATAATTTTATTATTTTCCTTATTATCACAATGTTCTATAACTTCTAAAAAAGTTATAACATCAAAAGATTCTTCTTTTAATGAGAGTGGTAATTTGGAAAGGAAAAAATTGTGTTTTCTTCTTTTATAGTTTTTTTTTGCATAATTTATTTGATCTATAGAAATGTCGATTCCTACAGACTTTTTCTTTTCATTAAGAGAACCTATAAAGGTTCCAGAAGAACAACCAAAATCTAAATGATTATTATACTTTTTCATTTTTTCTTTAACAAAATTAAATTTTTGATTATGCCACATAGATTGTATTCCTTTTTTGATTCTATATACTTTGTCATAATAACCTATAGGTACAGAATCATGACCATAAATGAATTTTGTTTTCTTTTTTGATTTCATATTAAAAATGTACTAAAGATTAATAATAAAACATAATGAATTTGTTAAAAAAAAGAACTGAAAATGAAATAAAAAAAATAATCTATTTTTTTTTAATCATATTTTCAATCGAAATACTTTTTACTTTCTTTGAAAAATCAATTCTAGGCAATATAAATCATTTTGGTGATGCAGAATTATATTTTTGTGCATTAAAAAAATATGCTGAAAATATAAATCCGTATGGAAACATAGACTGTTTTGGAAAAACAATCATGCACTTTCAATACACTCCCATATCCTTATTAGTTTTATATCCTTTAAATTTTTTTGATTTAACTTCTTATAAGTATTTTTGGATTTTTATAGAAATACTTTCTATTGTAGCTATTTTTTTTTATGCAAAAAAAATTTTCAAATTTAAAACAAATTCATTTATTTTGTTATGGTTTATATTATTTGCATTTGGCGGAACCGGGTGGAGTGGTTTTCTTTCTGGAAACGTATCAGTAATTTTAAGCGCCGTAATATTATTCGGAATATATCAATTAACTCAGAAAAAAATATTGCCTTATGTCACAACAATATTATTTGCCTCTATTTTTAAACCTTATCTTTTAATATTCTTTCTTAGTGGTTTTGCTATATACAAAAAAAGATTCTTTAAATATATATTTAAATCTTTAATCTTTTTAATATTATTGCATTTTATTTTCTTCTATTTTAACCAAGATTTATATCTCAATTATTTAAAAATAATTAATATATCTACAACAGAAATTTTTTATACAAATTTTGGTAGCGGTATTGGTTTAATTGGTTTAGGGAATGGTCTTTTTAGTAAATTTCAGATTCTAAACTCTAGTTATGAAATATCAGAATTTACAAAATTTTTTTGGTTTGGAATAGTTTTTATCTTTTCATTAACATTTATTTTTTATACTAATAACTTGAGAAATGAAACAAAACTTTGCTATTCATTAATTTTAGCATCTTTTTTAAATCCATATTTAATGAACTATGACTTATATATATGCATAATTTCAATTATATATTTATCTGAAAGTAATTATTTTCATAAAAATAAAGTATTTAATAAACTTTTTTCTCTTTGCCTACTTATATTTATAACTACAATACATGATAAGTTTGCATGCTTATTTTTGCTAAGTTTAATTTTATTTTTATTTTTTATAAACTCTTTTCAAAATAAACAAACAAAAATTTCATGAAAAAAATTTTAATATGTTCTCCAACATATAATGAGTCGGAAAATATAGAAATTTTTTGTGAAAAAATTTTTAATATTAATAAAAATTTTCATTTACTTGTTATTGATGATAATTCACCAGATCGTACTTATAAAATTGTAGAAAAATTAAAATTTAAATATAAAAACTTATATCTTTTAAAAAGAAAAAAAAAATTAGGATTAGGATCAGCTATTAGAGATGGAATGAACTATGCATTAAAAAAGAAATATAATGCATTACTGACATTAGATGCTGATCTATCACATAGTCCAGAGGAAATACCTTCATTAATATACAAATTAAAATCGTATGATTTTATAATTGGATCCAGGTATATTTCAGGTGGAAAATCAGATTATAAAGGTTATCGAGATTTAATAAGTAGATTGGCAAACAAATTATGTAGATTTATTTTAAATATGCCATTTAACGAATTCACAACTTCATTTAGAATTTATAATCGTAAATGTCTAAAAGTATTAAAAAATGCTTCATTAAAATCTGATGGATATTCAGCCCAAATTGAATTTTTTTATTATGTTTATATTGAAGGTTTAAGATGTGTAGAAGTACCAATTAATTTTAAACAACGGTTTAAAGGAGATTCTAAGATTCCTAGATTACAAGCTTTTTACAGCGCCCTTAAATTAATTGAACTTTTTTTTACAAAAAAGAAATAATTACAGTGAAATTCAAATTTAATTTTAAATTAAAAAATATTTTAAGTTGGTTGGTATGTTTAATTCCATTTATTTTAATATATAGCAGATCACTTGCTGACATAATTGTTGTTATTTCATGTTTATATTTTTTATTGATTAAAATCAGAAATAGAGATTATTGCTGGATAAACGAGCCATGGATTAAAATTGGATTTATAGTTTATATTTGGTTTTTAATAAGCTCTTTCTTTGCGTATAATCCAGAATTAGCTTTTTCTAGAGCAATTGGTTGGATTCGATTTCTAATTTTTATAGCAGCTCTCAAATATCTATTTTTAGTGGATAATTATTGGAAAAAAAAATTACTACTTACTGTAACTGCAACACTTATTTATATATTAATTTTTTCACTCTCGGAACTTTTTTTTATAATTAATAAGATCTTAACTAATGATTATTCTTTTCACTATGGATATTTACGGTTAAAGGGTCCAATAGAGCAAGGTGGCAAATCAGCATTTATTTTATCAATATTTTTATATCCAGTTTTGTTTGGATTATTGAACGAAAAGAAAATTTTGTTTTTAAAAAAAAATTTAATATTAATTTTAATTTTTTTGATTTCTTTAACTTGTATATTTCTTTCAGGACATAGATTTTCTAACTTTATATTATTATTATCAAGCACAATTGTTTTTATTTTTTTACTGAAGAATAAAAAAGAATTATTTTACAAATTATTTTCCAGTCTAGTAGCAGTTACAATTCTAATATTAATAACTTATCCTCAACAATTTGAAAGAATAATTAGGAGTTCATTTTACGATATAGTTAATTATGAAAAAACTGCATACTGGAGTGCAAGCAGCACTGGATTAAAAATGTTTAAAGAATATCCAATTACTGGAGTTGGATTAAAAAATTTTCATCTTGCTTGTGAAGATGAAAGATTTATTTCTGTTGAACATAAGAAATACAATATAACACCATGGTGGGGAATAACAAAAGAAAGGATTAATGAAACAAATTTAAATAAAAATAATATAAATAACGATTTAGATTTAAGACCACCAACCTGTTTTACACATATTCATAACTTTTATATCTCTATATTGGCAGAAGCAGGTATAGTAGGTTTAATTTTATTTTTGTTTTTAATTTATCAATTGATAAATGTTTTTATCAAGCAAAAAAAAATAATTACAATGCCAGTTTTTGGTATTTTAGCATCTCTAATTCCTTTGTTAGTTCCAATGATCCCCTCGCTAAATTATTTTTCTAATTGGAATGCTATTCTTATTTGGCTCTTAGTTGGTTGGGCACTTTCGTATACAAAACATATAAAAGTTACTTAATAAACTTTATAAATTGCTTAATTTTTTTTTCTGCTTGGTTTATATCAATCTTGTGAAAACCTGTTAATACAAGATTAACTTTTTTTTTTTTATTTTTAAAAAGCGGGTAACTTCCAATTTCAATTTCGTCAAATTCTTTTTGTATTTTTGATAAATGTTCGGCAATATCACTTTCGGGAAGATTAATTGAAATGTTTTTTGTAATTTTAGGATTTCCTACTTTAATATTTCTAATTATCCTTTTAAACATAGCAATCATAATTTCCGGGATTCCAGCCATAACGTAGACATTTTTCATTCTAAATCCAGCAGCTTTGGTTATGGGGTTATGCAAAAGTTCTGCTCCATGAGGTATTAAAGCCATTTTTTCCTTTGCATCGTTAATTGGTATTTTTTTTGTTTTATAATATTTTTTTAAAATATTTAATGCTTTTTTATTTTTTTTTAATTTAACTTTAAAAGCTTTAGCTATTGAAATTGCAGTTACATCATCATGTGTTGGTCCTATTCCTCCTGTTGTAAAAATATAATCATATTTTTTTCTAACTTCGTTTATTACTGAAATAATTTTTTTTATATCATCTTTTATTACTCTTGCTTCTATTACATCGATTCCTATCATTGTTAATTCTTTACATATATAATTTTTATTTGTATCAAGCGTTCTACCTGATAAAATTTCATTTCCAATAATAATGACACATGCTGTTGGATTTTTTATTTTTTTCATTAGAATATTATTTTTAGTTATCACAATATGACAAATGTTGAGATTAAGTCTAATTCAAAAAAAGAAAAAATAAATATTTATAATTCCATGGATTTTAAATGTATGAGAAAAGCAGGGAATCTTGCTGCTAAAACTTTAGACTTTATAACAAAATATGTTAAACCTGGCATAAGTACAGAAAAATTAAATCAACTATGTCACAATTTTATAGTAAATAATAAAGCCGAACCAGCTCCTTTAAATTATAATGGTTTTCCTAAATCAATATGCACATCTGTTAATCATGTTGTGTGTCACGGAATACCATCAAACAAAATCTTAGATAAGAAAGATATAATAAATATTGATGTTACAGTTATTCTTGATGGATTGCACGGTGACACAAGTAGAATGTTTATTGTTGGAGACAATACAAGTATAAAAGCAAAAAAATTAATACAAATAACATATGAAAGTATGATGGAAGGAATTAAAAAAATTAAACCTGAAATAAATCTTGGTGATATTGGATATATAATTGAAAAAATTGCTAATGATAATAATTTTTCCATTGTTAAAGACTTTTGTGGACATGGAGTTGGTAGAGAATTTC
>CAZWXP010000017.1:0-3441 GCA_964637965.1 uncultured Alphaproteobacteria bacterium
TTTTTTTTCTTCCAAACTCATTAGGCCATCCTGTTAATTACATTCCTGCTGATCCTTTGGTTACACCGGAACATATAGTTCCAGAATGGTATTTTTTACCTTTCTATGCAATCTTAAGAGCAATCCCATTTAAATTATTGGGCGTACTTGCAATGTTAGGATCAATTTTAATTTTATTTGTTTTACCGTGGCTAGATACATGCAAAGTTAGAAGTTGCAGATTTAGACCTATATATAAACAATTTTATTGGATATTTATTTTTAATTTTATTGTTCTAGGTTGGGTTGGATCAAAAGTACCAGAAGGCCATTATTTAATTATAAGTAGAATCTGTACAACATATTATTTTGCTCATTTTTTAATTATTTTACCAATTCTTGGGAAGTTTGAAAAAACTTTACCTGTTCCATTAAATATTTTTAAAACTTTAAAAGTAAAGAAAAAATAAATAAACGATGAAAACAATTTTTTTTGTAATATTTTCTTTTCTCTTTTTAATTCCTGTTTTACATAGTGAAGAAAAAATAATTTTAAAAAAACAAGACTGGACTTTTGAAGGTATATTTGGAATGTACGATGATTTATCTTTACAAAGAGGCTTACAAGTTTATCAAGAGGTATGTTCTGTCTGTCATAGTATGAAAAGACTTCGTTTTAGAGAATTAAAAGATTTGGGCTTTACAGAAGATCAAATAAAAAAATATTCTGAAACATTTGAGATTACAGACGGACCTAATGAGTTAGGAGAAATGTTTACGCGTCCTGGCGAACCAAGCGATACTTTTGTTTCGCCATATAAAAATAAAGAAGAAGCTAAAGCATCTTTTAATGGAGCTTACCCACCAGATTTATCATTATTAACAAAAGCAATAAAGAATGGTCCTGATTATATTTATTCTTTATTGACTGGATATGAAGATCCACCTAAAGATTTTGAATTAACTGATGGCCTTTATTATAATCCTTATCATGACGGCAAAGTTATAGCAATGCCACCTCCTCTTTATGATGATGCAATTGAGTATATTGACGGCACAAATGCTAGCTTGCATCAACTCTCCTATGATATAGTTAATTTCTTAAGTTGGGCAGCTGAGCCAGAATTAGAAAAAAGAAAATCAATGGGTGTAAAAGTTATACTTTTCTTAATTGTTCTTACCGCACTTCTTTATGTTACAATGAAAGAAACATGGTCAAGGATTGAAAAATAAATGGAAAAAAATTTTTTATTAGCTTTTATTGGTGGAAGCGGAATTTATCAAATTGAAGAATTAAAAAATCAGAAATGGATAGAAGTAAACACTCCTTGGGGCAAACCATCAGATAAAATATTAAGTGGAAATATAGAAAATAGTAAAGTTTTATTTTTACCAAGACATGGAAGGACACATATTTATAATCCGAGTGAAATTAATTATAGAGCAAACATTTATGCTTTAAAAAAACTTGGTGTTACAGATATAATATCTCTTTCTGCCTGTGGTTCATTAAAAGAAGAATTATCTCCAGGAACATTTGTACTTGTAGATCAATTTATATATAAAACTATTTTAAGAAAAAAAACATTATTTGAGGAGTGAATAGTTGCTCATGTCTCAATGGCTAATCCAACAAGCAGGCTTTTAAGAGATGTGTGCGAAAAAGCTTTACAAAAATTAGAAGTAAAACATAAAAACATAGGAACATATATAGCAATGGAAGGCCCACAATTTTCAACAAAAGCAGAATCTGAAAGCTATAGAAAACAAAAAATAGATGTAATTGGTATGACTAATATGCCAGAGGCTAAACTAGCAAGAGAAGCAGAAATAAGATACGCTACAGTTGCAATGGTTACTGATTATGATTGTTGGTATAGCCAGCACGATGATGTTGATGTAGAACAAATTATTAAAACGTTAAATAAAAATTCTAATAATGCAAAATCTTTAGTAAAAAATATTATAAATATACTTCCAAAATGTATAGAAGAGTACCCAAAAGATCCTGCTGAAAATATTCTTGATAAATCTATAATAACTCAAAAACAAAACTGGAATAAAAAAACCAAAAAAAAATTAGATATAATTTTAAAAAGATATTTGGAGAAAAATTGAGAGTTAAAGGAAAAAATTACAAATCAATCTGGTTAGATAACAAAAAACAAGTAGTTACTGCAATTGATCAAAGATTGTTACCACATCAGTTTAAATTATTATTTTTAAAAAATATCAAAGATATAAAAAAAGCTATTAAAGAAATGGTTGTAAGAGGAGCTCCGCTTATCGGAGTAACCGCAGCATATGGAATATACTTATCTATGAAAAAGGATCCAAGTGATAAAAATTTAAATTATTCTATTAATTTTTTAAAAAATGCAAGGCCAACTGCTGTTAATTTATCTTGGGCATTAGAATTCATGAAGAAAAAATTACTAGATGTAGAAATATCAAATAGGCATGATGAATCGAGGAAAATTGCTGAAGAAATTAGTGATAATGATATTAAATGTTGTAAAAAAATTGCAGAAAATGGACTGAAAATAATACGTAATATAAAAAAAAAGAAAAAGAATAAAACTATTAATATTTTAACTCATTGCAATGCAGGATGGTTAGCAACAGTTGATTGGGGAACAGCCCTATCTCCAATTTTTTTGGCACATAGAAAAAAAATAAAAATTCATGTTTGGGTAGATGAGACAAGACCAAGAAATCAAGGTTCAACATTGCCCGCATGGGAGCTTTTACAAGAAAAAATACCTCATACAATCATCACTGATAATGCTGGCGGTCATATAATGCAACATGGTATGGTAGATATGTGTATAACAGGTTCTGATAGAACTACAGCAAATGGCGATGTCTGCAACAAAATCGGAACTTATTTAAAAGCGCTTTCAGCACACGATAATAAGATACCTTTCTATGTTGCTTTACCATCAAGTACAATTGATTTAAAATCAAAAAATTATTTGAAAGATGTTCCTATTGAAGAAAGAAATCCAGACGAGTTAACCCATATAAATGGTTTAAATTCTAAGGGAAAAAAAATAAAAATTAGAATAACGCCAAAAGGTAGTAAAATTAGTAATTATTCATTTGATGTTACTCCAGCGAAATACGTAACTCGTTTAATAACAGAAAAAGGAATTCATAAACCGACAAAAAATGAAATTAAAAAAATTTTTTTTAAATAAAAATGAATAAAAAAGAATTAGTTAAAGTTACTAAATATTTAAATGATAAAGATATAAACCGTGGATCATCTGGAAACTTAAGTTATAGAATAAAAAATGGCTTTGTAATTACACCATCATCAATTCCTAATGATAAATTAAATGAAAAAAGTTGCGTTGAAATGTCTTTTACTGGAACTTATAAAAATAAATTAAGACCTTCAACTGAATGGCAAATACATAGAGATATATATAAAAAAAGAAAAGATATTTCTGCAATAAT
>CAZWXP010000018.1:0-16684 GCA_964637965.1 uncultured Alphaproteobacteria bacterium
GTCGGAGATCAATATAAAGATACTGCTGGCCCTGCAATAAACCCTATGATAAAAATTACTAATATTGTTGCATTATTATTGTTATCCTTTATAGCGCATTAAATATAATTTTATTGGTTTCTTTTACCATAAGGATCAGGATTTAAATTACTAAAAAATTCTTTAATCCAATTTCTTTTTTTACCCCTACTATCTGTAATAGTTTCTTCATATTCAATATTATTAATATCATTTCTTGATAATATTTCTTTATCCTTTAGTTTTTGTTCATTAAAAGAAAGTATCAATATCTTTTGATCAGTGTTCTCACCATCTAAAAAGACAAATTTTCTGAATTCAGAGCTTATATAAATCCAACTTTGTTCATTATCAAACATACTTGTTGTTGAAGGAGAACCTAGTAAGTCAATAATTTCTTTTTTTGTTGATTTTCCTACTTCTAATTCTTTAAAATCTATATTTTGTTCATAAATTTGTCCGTGATTTTCAACAACTTTTAATCCGCATGAATATAATTGAAAAAAAAGTATGGCAAAAAAGATTTTTAAAATTATTTTTAAATAGTTCATTTTTTTTTATAATGATATTAAATAATTTAAAAAAAGTTTTTTTCAAAAGAAAAAAATATAATACAAGAAATATACAAAATATTCTAAATAATATAATCAAAATTTCTTATTCGAGTTCTTTTAATAAAAAATTTAAGATCTCAACTAATTTTAAAAGCAGATATGAAATTATATTAATTTTATTTTTTCTTATACATTTAAAGCTAAAAAATAAAAAAGAAAATAAAATTAAACTTCAAATTATGTGTGATTATTTGTTTGATTATATAGATTATTCCCTTAGAGAATTAGGTACCGGGGATTTGTCAGTTGGTAAAAAGGTAAAAACTATGGCTCAAATATTCTCTAAAAGAATGAAATTATATGATAAATCAATTAGCGTGGATTTTAAGAATATTAAAAAACCAATAAAAGAATTTATTTATGAAAATAAAGTAAAGAAAATTGATTTGGATAATTTTTATAATTATATTAACAAACAACATATGAATCTAAGTTCATTAAATTCAAATGAAATTTTTAATAAAACTATTTTTAACGAACCTTTGTAATAATTAATTGTAAATAATTTATTTGTTTTTTGTTTTTTAAATGATAATAATTGTAAACAAATGGCTGTACCAAAAAAAAAAACTTCGAAATCTAAATCAAAAATGCGTATTTCGCATTTAAAAGGCAAATTAACAACAATTAAATATGTTGAAGATAAAAATTCAGGTGAATTAAGAAGGCCTCATCACATTGATAGAGCAACTGGTGAATATAGGGGGAAAAAAATTATTAATCCAACTAAATAGATCCTTTGAAAAAAAATGTTCTGTGAATAATTTAAGAGAAATTAAAATTGCTATAGATGCCATGGGTGGTGATTTCGGACCTTCGGTTGTTATTAACGGCGCTTATCTAGCTTTAAAAAAGAATCCAAACTTAAAGTTTGTTTTTTTTGGAGATAAAAAAAAAATAATTCCTTTGCTAAAAAAAAAGAATATTTTTAATATTTCCGATATTTTTCATACTGATCAAGTAATAAAAAATGATACAAAACCAACAGACGCACTGAGAAGATTTAAAAAATCAAGCATGTTTAAAGCTATTGAATATGTTAAATCTGATTCAGCAAATGCTATAGTTAGTGGTGGAAACACAGGAGCTTTGATGGTTATTTCAACAGTTTTAATGAAAACTATAAAAGGTATAAATAGACCTGCAATAGCGACGATATTCCCAACAAAGAAATCTAAAACTTTAATGTTAGATTTAGGTGCAAATATAGAATGTAATGTAAAAAATATTCTTGATTTTGCTATAATGGGAAATATTTTTTCTAAAACTGTACTAGGGGTGAAAAAACCAAAGATAGGATTGTTAAATGTAGGTTCTGAAATATTAAAAGGCAATGAAATGGTACAAATGGCTGCTAAAAAATTAGAAAAAGAAAAAAATATTGTTTTTAATGGATTTGTTGAAGGCAATGATGTGCCGTTGGGAAAAGTAGACGTGGTTGTTACAGATGGGTTTACAGGCAATGTAGCATTAAAAATTGCTGAAGGAACATCTGAGTTATATACAAATTATTTAAAAAATACTTTCAAAGATAATTTATATTCTAAATTTGCATTTATAATATCATTGCCAATTTTAAAATCTTTGTGGAATAAAGTAAATCCTGAGAAATATAATGGTGCTATGTTTTTAGGATTAAATGGCATAGTTGTCAAAAGCCACGGGCACTCTAATGCAGAAGGATTTGCAAATGCAATATCCGTTGCTTATGATTTATCTAAAAATAATTTTAATAAAAAAATAATTTTAGATGTAAAAAAGTTTTTTAAATAAAAAAATGCATTTTTCTAGTTATATTTTAGGTTGCGGTGGTTATGTTCCGAAAAAAATTGTGACAAACAAAGAACTTTCAAAAAAATTAGATACTAGCGATGAATGGATAAGAACTAGAACAGGGATTAAACAAAGGCATATTGCAAGTAAAAAAGAGTTAAATTCAGATTTAGGTTTTGAAGCTGCAAAAAGAGCTATAAAAAATTCTAAAATTAATACTTCTGATATAGATTTAGTTATTGTAGCAACTTCAACACCTGATCACACATTTCCATCAACAGCAGCAAAAATACAAGGTAAATTAGATATTAAAAAAGGATTTGCTTTTGATGTACAAGCAGCCTGCTCAGGATTTATTTATGCAATCTCAATAGCTGATAATTTTTTATTGAATAACCAAGCATCAAATGCTTTAGTAATTGGTTCCGAAATTTTTTCAAGAATTTTAGATTGGAACGATCGGTCTACTTCCGTTTTATTTGGTGATGGAGCTGGCGCAGTAGTTCTTAGTAATAAAAAAAAAATGAATTCCGGTATAATATCGACAGAATTATATTCTGATGGTAGATTTTATGATTTATTATATGTTAATGGTGGAGTGGCAAGTAACCAAAAAGCAGGTTATATAAAAATGAAAGGAAAAGAAGTATTTAAACACGCTGTAAAAAAAGTTGTTAGTTCAATAGAATTTAATTTAAAAAAAAATAAATTAAAAAAAGATGATATTGATTGGATAATACCGCATCAAGCAAATAAAAGAATAATGGATATGTGTGCTGTCCAGCTAGGTATTCCAAAAAATAAAGTTTTAGTTACTGTAGATCAATACGCAAATACATCCAGTGCTTCAATCCCACTAACTCTTGATTATGCATTATCAAATAAAATTGTTAAAAGAGGACAAATCATTGTTTTAGAGGCAATAGGTGGAGGCTTGACTTGGGGCTGTTCTATTTTAAAATATTAATTCTTAAAAATAATTTAAATGTCAGATAACAATTTAACTAGAATAGATATTGCAAACATTATTAATAAAGAAATAGGTATTTCACGTTCTGAATCATCTTATTTTGTTGATTCAATTGTAAATGAGATGATACAAGCTTTAATTGAAAAAAAAATCTTAAAAGTTTCTTCTTTTGGCACGTTAAAATTAAGACATAAAAATGCAAGAATAGGGAGAAATCCAAAAACTGGGACAGAACATACTATTTCTGCTAGAAACACTATATCATTTATAGCTTCAAAAATACTTAAGAATAAAGTAAATTCATAATAAATAGTTTTCTATTATCATATATTTATATATGATAGTTAATAAAGAGGTTAATTTTATTGAAATCTATTAAAAAATTTAAAACTATTACTGAAATATCAAATAGTTTAAAATTGCCCCAACACGTTTTACGTTTCTGGGAAAGTAAATTTAAACAATTAAAACCACTTAAGTTATCTGGGAATAGAAGATATTATCGAGAAATTGATGTTGAACTTATCGGTTATATTAAGAACTTACTTCATGAGGATTGTATAAGCATTAGAGGTGTTCAAAAAATTTTTGCAAATCAAACAATAAATCAAATTTTAAAAACTAAGGACCCTATGCTAAGAAAAAAAAATGTTTTAATTGATAATAAAAATATAAAAAAAGATAATTTTAAGGACTCAAATAAAGAATATAAAAAGATTTTTAAGGAAATTTTAATTGATTTAAAAAATATTAAAAATTCAATTTAACAGAAGTAAATGACAATCTATCTTGTCTACTCATTTTATCCAAAAATAAATCATGCTAAAAAAATTGCTGAATTAGTACTTCAAAAAAAATTAGCAGCATGTGTTAATATCAATAAAAATATAAACTCTTTATATATTTGGAAAAATAAAATGTGTGATGAAAATGAAATAGAATTAAGTTTTAAGACAAATGATAAAAAAGTTAAACGATTAATCTCTTTTCTAGAATTAAACCACCCTTATGATTGCCCTGCTATACTGGCTTTCCCAATAAAAAAAACTAATGATAAGTTTTTAAAATGGGTAAAAAAACAAATTTCTTAGTTTTTAATACAATATTATTTCATAATTGACACAAAAATTTATTAATGTCAAACTCCTTAAAATTAAAATTTTTAAAGAAAATATAAAAAAAAAAAATATTGCATCAAATAAGGCTTCTGGTAAATGGTATTTAATTGATGCTCAAGATCAAATTTTAGGAAGATTATCATCTTTTTTAGCAATTAGATTAATGGGAAAACATAAGACAACTTATTCTGAAAACGAATGTATAAAAGATAAAATTATAGTAATTAATGCAAAAAAAATAATTCTTACAGGAAAAAAAATACACAAAAAAAGATACTGGCATACAGGATTTCCTGGAGGTATCAAAAGTAAAACTTATAAAGAAATGCTAAATAGTAAGAATTCAACTCTAGTTTTAAAAGATGCAGTTAGAAGAATGTTAAAAAAAGGGCCTTTATCAAGGAAACAATTAAAAAATTTATATATATACTCAAATAAACAACACCCACATATTGCTAACAACCCATCAATTTTAAATTTTAATAATTAAAAAAATGATTGATATAAATTCAGAAAATAATGAAAAAGTTGTAAAGAAAAAGAAAAATAATCTGTACGCAACAGGGAAAAGGAAAAATTCAATAGCAAAAGTTTGGCTGATACCCAATGGAAATGGTGACATTAAAGTAAACAAAAAAGATTTAAACAAATATTTTTCCAGATCGCTTTTTAACATGATTATTAAAAAGCCTTTCGAAGTTATAAATAATAGTAATTTTAATGTAAATGTATCTGTTAAAGGAGGAGGGTTATCAGGTCAAGCAAATGCAATTAAATTAGCAATATCAAAAGCATTAACTAATTATGATTTAAAATTTAGAATTCCTTTAAAGAAAGAAGGTCTTTTAACAAGAGATAGTAGGGTAGTAGAAAGAAAAAAATACGGAAGAAGGAAAGCAAGAAGAAGTTTTCAATTTTCTAAACGTTAAAAATATTCCTTAAATTTTTTTAAAATACACTTATATCTGAATAAATTTTAGATTTTTATAGGTTATTAATAATGAAGTTTAGAGTAAATGTAGCTATACTAGGTTCAACAGGGTATACTGGTATTGAACTCATAAGATTATTGAATTTTCATAAGAAAGTTGAAATTAAGTCTTTAATTTCAAAATCAAATTATGGTAAAAAAATATCAGATTTTTATCCAGGTTTAAATTTTAAAAATTATCCAAAATTAATAAAATTCTCACAAACAGATTGGAAAGAAATAGATGTAATTTTCTTATGTCTACCAACAGGAGAAAGTAAAAAAATAATTAAAAAAATACCGAAAAATATATCTATAATTGATTTATCTAATGATTTTAGAGTTAATTCTTTATCTAATGGAAAATGGGTATACGGTATAGCAGATCATTTAAAAGATTTCATTGATTATAAAAATTATAAATCTGAAAGAAAAATATCGAATCCGGGGTGTTATGCAACTTCAATATTATCTCCTTTAATACCAATGATTAAAGAAAAATATATTCAAGTTAATGATATAGTTATAGATTCAAAGTCTGGTATTTCAGGTGCTGGTAGAAAAAGTATAACAGAAAACCTTTTTAGTGAAGTTAGTAATTCAATAAAACCATATAAAATTGCAGAACATAAACATTTAGCTGAAATTGAGAAATGTATATCGAATTACAGTGGTAAAAAGAATATAAAGGTTAGTTTTACCCCTCATGTTATTCCAATTAATAGAGGAATTTCATCAAATATTTATATTAAGTTAGAAAAAGGGAAAAGCATTAAATCTATAAGGAATTTATTTGAAAAAAAGAATTTTTCTTTCTTAAAAATACTGAAAACCAATCAAATTCCAACTATAAAAGATGTTGTTGGTACTAATTATTGTTTTTTTAATGTTTTCCCAGATAGGGTTAAAGGAAGAATAATAATAATTTCAGTTATAGATAATCTAATTAAAGGAGCAGCAGGTCAGGCAATACAAAATATGAATTTAATATATAATTTTAAAGAAAACGAAGGCTTAGATTTTAATCCTACTTTTCCATAAAACTATTAAAATCAATGGATTATATATATATATTAATATATTACATTAGTATAAAAAAATTATGTTAATTAAATATAAAAAAATTTTACCTAAAGTAGCAAAAGATGTATTTATAGGCACAGGTTCATATGTTATTGGAGATGTCAAAATTGGCTCTAAATCCAATATTTGGTTTAATGTTGTAATTAGAGGTGACGTTGAAAAAATTAGAATTGGTTGCAATACAAATATACAGGATTTAAGTATGATACATTGTACAACAAATGGGAATGGCGCTGAAATTGGCTCAAATGTTACAATTGGACATAATTGCGTTATACACGATTGTAAAGTTGAAGATAATTCTCTTGTTGGAATGTCCTCAACTATTTTAGATGGTGCAATAATAAAAAAGGGCTCCATGTTAGCAGCTGGCTCACTTTTAACTCAAGGAAAAATAATAAAAACAGGTGAATTATGGGCAGGGAAACCAGCGAAATTTCTAAGAATGTTAAATAGTAATGAAAAGAGGTTTCTTATAAAATCAGCAGAAAGATACTATAAATTGTCACAAGAATATCTTGCAAATTTAAAAAAAAATAATTAACTAATCTGTATGAATTCTTTAAAAATAATTTTTTTAAGTTCAGTTTTTTTGGTAGCGAATTGTTCTTTAGTTAACGACAAATTTTTTTCTAGATCTAACAAAACAGTAAATGAAAAGCCTGAGAAACAAGAAGAAGAAATAGTTATGGAAAGAGTTTATATAGAGGATGAAAAAGAAGAGGTAAAAATTGTTGAAAGCAATGATGGATTACAAGGAGATATAGAAAATCAAAATAATATAGAATATCCAAATTTGGCAGATGTTCCAGAAAGACCGGATCCATCAATATCAATAGATGAACAAGATAAAATTGTAAAAGATTTAGAAAATAACTCTCAATTACAACCAGTGCCATCTAAAGAAGTTCATGAAAATAAAGTTCCAGATATAGAAACAAGCTTTAATGACGCAAATATTAGTGATAAAAAATATGATAATAGACAAAGAACATACGAAAATACTAAAAGTTCCATCAAAGATGTGCAACTTTCAAAATTACAAGAAATTAAAAATTTTAAACCAACTTCAAATCCAAAAAATCAAGCATCAATGAATGAAGAAGAAAAAGAACTTCATAATTTAGCGAAAGAACTAAAAAATATAAAAACTCAAGAGCAAATAATTGAAGTTGAAAAAAAAATTAAAAAAAATGATTTGTATTATACACCACAAGATATTGAAAAAATTTTGGGTATAAAAAAAAGAACAGATATAAAAGTAAAAGAAAAGAAATCAGAAAAGATAATGGCAAAAAAAGAAAATAAAACGGATATAAGTAAAAATAATGATAAAACTATAATTGAAAAAAAACAAATAGAAGAAAGGGAAGTTCCTGTTGCAAGAATTACTTTTAATCATGGATCAAGCCATTTATCTGATGTAGATTTATCAAAAATAAAAAAAGTTGCCAATTTATTTTATGAAAATGAAGGAAAAAAAATTGTTATTGTCGGACATGCTAGTAGTAGAACGAATTATGATATGGATTTAACAAAACATGCTTTAGTAAACTTTAATATTTCACTTGAAAGAGCTAGAACGGTTATGAAACAATTTTCTACAATAGGATTTAATTCTCAAAGAATAGAATTAGTTGCAATGTCAGATGCAAAACCTTTATATGCAGAAATTATGCCAAGATTAGAAGCCGCAAACAGAAGAGCTGAAATCTATATTCAATATTAAATTCTTTTTTAATGACAAAAAATATCAACATTGTTGTCGCAGGCTTAGGTACTGTTGGATCTTCAACTATAAAACTTATAGAAAAAAATAAGAATATTTTTTTTTACAAGTATGGTTTAAAAATTAACATTCTTGGAATTTTTGCAAAAAATAAATTCAAAAAGAGAAATTTTAAAAAGAATAAATATAAATGGTTTAATAATCCTATAAAAATGATTGAACAAAAAAATGTTGATACAGTAATAGAATTAATAGGGGGAGAAAAAGGAATATCCAGAAAGATTTGTTATCATGCTATTAAAATAAAGAAAAATCTGATTACAGCAAATAAATCACTATTAGCTCATGAAGGATATAAGTTAGCAAAATTAGCAGAACAAAATAATGTTAAAATTGGTTACGAGGCATCTGTTGCCGGAGGAATACCAATTATATCTACATTAAAAAAAAGTTTTAATGGAATAAAAATAAATAAAATCACTGGAATTTTAAATGGAACTTCAAATTATATTTTAACTAATATGCTTGAAGATAAAAATGAATTTGATACATCTTTAAAAAAAGCTCAAGCATTAGGATATGCTGAAAAACAACCAAAGAACGATTTGAATGGTTTAGATACACTGCATAAAATATTGATTTTATCAACAATTGCATTTAATAAAAAAATAGATTTAAAGAAATCAATTTTTTCAGGAATTGAACAACTTTCAAAAGAAGATATTTTTTTTGCTGATCGTCTAGGTTTTAAAATAAAGCTTTTGGGTATTGGAAGTTTGGAAAAAAAAAAAATAAATTTAATTGTTTCACCTTTTCTAATTTCAAAAAAGAAAGAATTGTCGAATATTAGTAAAAATTTAAATGCAATAATTATTGAGGCAAATAATAATAATAAAACTATTCTAGTAGGTGAGGGAGCAGGCGGTGCACCAACATCTATGTCTGTTGTATCTGATTTAATAAATATTACTAATAACAAAGAAAAAGAATTTATGTACGGAATTAGTTATAAAGGTTTGAAAAAAATAAATATATCAAATAACTCTTTGTCTCATAATAATTATTTCATAAGAGCTAAAATTTATGACAAACCAGGAGCTATAGCTGCAATTACAACAATTTTAAAGAATTTTAAAATTTCAATAAAATCTTTATTTCAAGAACAAATAAATAAAAAAATTTTTAACCTTGTAGTTTTAACGCATAAATGTAATCAAAATTCAATTAATTCATCCTCAATTAAATTGAACAATTGTCATTTTCTTAAAGATAAAGCAATAATTATGCAGGTTTTACATGTATGAAATAATTATGTAAAATCTTTAGTGTGAAAAGAAAAAATTTATTCCATTACAATTCAAAAATATTAAAAGTTTCACAGTTAGCTGCTATAGCAGTATATGATTTTATTGGAAAAAAAAATGAAACAGCTGCAGATAGAGCAGCAGTTCAGTCAATGAGAGAAGAATTAAATAAATTAGATTTTAACGGAACCATCGTTATTGGTGAGGGAGAGCGAGATAAGGCCCCAATGCTTTACATTGGTGAAAAAGTTGGAAATAATAAAAGTTCTTTAAAGGTAGATATAGCATTAGATCCACTCGAAGGAACCAAAATTACAGCAAATAATCAAAAAAACGCATTAACTGTTATTTCTTTAGGAAATAAAAATAGTTTTTTAAATGCGCCTGATGTTTATATGGAAAAATTAGCTGTTGGTCGCGGTTTACCAAAAGATTTTTTAAACTTAGACACATCTTTGGAAGTTACAATAGAAAAATTAGCTGAATATAAAAAGAAGAAAGTATCAGATATTGTTGTGTGTTTTTTAGACAGACCAAGACATAAGTATATTTTTGAAACTATTAGAAAAAAAAAATGTAAAAAGTTTCTAATTTCAGATGGTGATATTTTTGGCGCAATATCAACAGCAATAAATAAATTTAACATTGATCTTTATGTTGGTATTGGAGGGGCACCAGAAGGTGTACTTGCCGCATCTGTATTAAAATCACTAGGAGGACAAATGGAATGCAGATTAGTATTTAAAAATAAAATTCAAAAAAAAAGAGCTTTAACAATGGGTGTAAAAAACTTAAAAAAAAAATATAAAATTAAAGATTTAATAAAAAACGATGCTATTTTTGTTGCAACAGGTGTTACAAATGGTTTCTTGTTAAATGGTATAAAAAAAAATAAAAAAATATTTAAAACACATTCTTTAATTGTAACTACAAAATCAAAGAAAATTAAATTTATAAAAAGTGAATTTAAAATATAAAAAAGAAGAATTTTTGTTTGGGGTTAAAGAGTCTTTATTACATAATTCTTGGATTAAAAAAGAATATAATGAAAGATTCTCACTTGCTATTTCACAGCAATATTCTTTAAATAACAATGTAGCAAATATCTTATCATCTAGAATAAAAGATATAAATGATGTTAAAAGATTCTTGGAACCAAGTTTAGAAAATTATTTGCCTGATCCAACTATTTTTAACAATCTAGAAAAGGGAGTGAAAAGGTTACTTGAAGCAATAATTAATAACGAAAAAATTGCTATCTTAGGTGATTATGATGTTGATGGTTTGTGCTCTATATCTTTGATAAAAAAATATTTAAATTATTTTCATCAGATTAATCCTTTTTCGTATATTCCTAATAGATTAACCGAAGGTTATGGCCCAAGTAAAAAAGCTATTGATTTAATAAAAAGAAAAAAAATATCATTGTTAATTATGGTTGATTGTGGGACAAACTCACATGATATAATTTCCTATGTTAAAAAGAATAATATAGATCTTATTATAATTGATCATCATAAATCATATGAGGATCATCTTAATCTATCAGCTTTCATTAACCCAAATAGTATTTACGATAATTCAGGATACAACTTTTTGTGTTCAACCGGTCTAACATTTATTTTTATAAAACATTTACAAAAATTATTTGAAAAAAATAATAGTTACATAAATAAGAAAGACTCAAAAAGAAAAAAAAAGGATGATATTAATATATTTTTAGATTTAGTTGCATTGGCAACAGTTTGTGATGTTGTCCCACTTATTGATATAAATAGAGCTTTTGTTTATGAAGGATTAAAAGTTTTATCACAACGTCAAAATTTAGGTTTACAAATACTTGCTGATATAAGCAAACTTAACAAAAAACCAGATGAAGAAGATTTAGGTTTTTTTTATGGCCCTAGATTAAATGCGGGTGGCAGAGTAGGACAATCAAGTATCGCAGAAGACTTATTAGTTTCACAAAACGAAGATGAAGCAGAATTATTAGTGAAAAAATTAAATACATTAAATTATCAAAGAAAGCTTATTGAAGAAAAAGTTTATGATGAGGTAAATAAAATAATTATTGAGGAAAAAAAATATAATAAATCCACCTTATTTATTTTTAATAAAAATTGGCATGAAGGTGTAATTGGTATTGTTGCTAGTCGAATTAGAGAAAAATATAATAAACCAACTATAATTTTAACAAAAAATAAAGATTTGTATAAAGGATCAGGAAGATCCACTTTAGGAATAGACATAGGGCTTATTATTCTTGAAGCAAAAAAAAAGAAAATAATAGTTAATGGAGGAGGACATCAAATGGCAGCTGGTTTAAGTATTGAAGAAGAAAGTTTAAATTTATTCGATGATTTCTTTGAAGGTTTTGTAAAAAATAAAAAAACAAAAAATGATGATTTTAAAAATATAATGATTGATCAATTTCTAACTTTAGGAGCTGTGAATGACGATTTAATTGAAAGTATAAATAAAATTGCTCCTTTTGGAGTAGGAAATCCAAAACCTAATTTTTTATTTCACAATGTAAAAGTAATAAAGCCTAAATTAATAGGCGAATCTAATAAACATTTATCTTTTTTTATTATAGATGAAACAAACAAAGTTATAAAATCTATTATTTTTAATTGTTCTGATAACAAATTAGGAGAAACTATTCTAAGTTGTTATAAAAAAAATTTATTTTCTTTTATAGGATTTGTAAAAAAATCTATATGGAAAAATAAAACATATTTTGAGATAATTATTGAAGATGGAGTTTTAGAAAAAGTTATTATATAGTTGATAAAATTTAAAAAATATCTTACAAAAAGGGTATTTTTAATATGTTGACCCCATCGTCTAGCGGTTAGGACTAAAGATTTTCATTCTTGCAACACGGGTTCGAGTCCCGTTGGGGTCACCAATTTTTATTATATGAAACTCTCAATTGTCATACCTGTTTATAACGAAATTAAATCATTACCTATAATTTTAAAAAAGATTTATCAAGAAACTCCTAAAATAAAAAAAAAAATTATAATCATTGATGATTTTTCAAATGACGGAACAAGAGAATGGTTAAGTAAAAGAAATAAAAAAAATAATATAAGTATTATTTTTAAAAAGAAAAATGAAGGTAAAGGATCAGCGGTTATGGAAGGAATAAAGTATACAAAACCAAATGACATTATTTTAATACAAGATGCAGATTTGGAATATTTTCCAAAAGATATTAATAAATTATTAAAACAAATTAAAAATGGAAATGATATAGTTCTAGGAAATAGGTTTCATAAATTAAGCCATTATCATTATAAAACATTTGCTATAGCTAACTTTTTTATTTCAAAATTTGTTTCTATTTTGTATTTATTTAAAATTTCTGATGTTGCTGTTTGTTATAAAATGTTTAAAAAAAATGTGATTGAAGATATGAAGATTAAATCAAAAGATTTTATGTTTGATTTTGAATTTATTTCTAAGGTGCTAAAAAAAAGAACTTGGAAAATATCTGAAGTCAATATTTCTTATAAAGGTAGAACGTTTAAAGAAGGAAAAAAGATATCTTGGATTGATGGTTTTAGAGCATTATTAGTAATTTTAAAAGTGAAGCTTTTTTATTAGTTTTTTTTAAAATACATTAATTCCAATGTTCATCAGATATCTTTGATATACAGAGGGCTTTTTTTAGGTATGACAGTATCTAAGTAAAAAGGATCCTTTTTTTTAATTTGTAAATAAAAAAACAAAAATAGAAAAAAGGATATAACAAAAGCAGGATATCTTGAGTCATAAATTGCTAAGACAGATATTGTTAATAAACAGGCAATACAATTCCAATTTGAACTTAATAATCTCATACGAGAATTTCTCATGATGTAAAAAAAAGCAGCAATTAATAGAAAAAAATCATAAGTAGAAATTCTTGGAAAACAACATATAAAAATAGCAATAAAGAAAGTCACACGTAGCAATCTTTGCCTACTACCATTAACAAGTCCAGGTTGAAACAAGAAGTATGCTGAAAGAAAAAATATTCCTGAAATGAAAATGTGTATAAGAAAAGTAATAAATCCTGAAGGATTAAAAAAACTTAAATTTGTTTTTTGATATAAAATATTTTGATATAAATCAATCAACCCATGAATACCTATCCCTGTTCCGTGAATTAATAAAAAGTCTTCCCCTCTATAAGATTTTGTCGCATTAACAAAACTCATAAAGAGCTCTTTATCAAAATAAAATTGAAGAAAATAAACAATTAAAGTTAAAGAGAAGTAAAAAAAAACTTTTTTTGTATCTTTATATCCTTCACTTAATATGTCAGACCCATCTTTTTTTGCAAAAGATGAATATTTAATAAATGAATATTTAAAGCCATGTACAAAAAATGGCATTGCAAAAAAAATTAAAAATGGAAATTTAACTAATGATACAATTGAAACGGATAAATAATAAATATAATTTTTTGTAGAATTTAAATAATAATAAATTCCAACTGTTAAAATTGCATAGAGGATAATAGAAATATTACCTGCCAACAATGCGCCCCAAATAAGTCCTCCACCTGTAAAAATTACTAATAAAGTAAAAAGAAAAATTTTTGGTATTTCATAAATTTTTTTTAAATAAAAAATAATAACAAAAAAAGAAATTCCAATTATTGCAATCCAAATTATTTTTGCTGTATTTAAATCAAAATAACCTAAAAAGGATAAAAATTTTAAAACTATTGGAGGGTATGAAAAGTATAAGTCAAAATTAAATTGAGATAAGCAATTTTTAATTGTTTCACCACCATATGGATTTATTCCATTAATAAATTTATTTGCCGTACACCAATAAACGTGAAAATCCCAAAAATCTACTCTATCACCTAATAAATTTTTTCTAACAAAATGAGAAACATTATTGAATACTGCTAATAGTAAAAAGAGATAAAGAAAATTTAGTTCATTTTTTATAATGAATTTTTTTAAAGAATGCATAAATTTATTTATTGATTATTCCATACAATTTTTTAGATTTATTAAGTTTATTTAATTCATTAAACCCGCCAATATGTTTAGAATTAATAAAAATTTGAGGGACTGTCATAAGGCCATTAGTTTTTTTAATCATTTCTTCTTTTAAATTATTATTTTGAGATATATTTATTTCTTCAAACTTTAGTTTTTTGTTATTTAATAACTCTTTTGCAGAATTAAAAACTGTGCAATTATTTGAAGTATAAATTAAAATTTTAAATTGTTTATTCATTTATATTTTTCACACCGTTTAAAATAATTTCTTTAATATTACCTTTCATAAATTTGATATTATTTAAATATTGTTTCCATTTTTTTGATCCCTTTATACCAGTAAAAAGACCAAATGTATGTCTTGTGATACTTTGTATGCTCGCATTATTTTTTTGCATTTCATTTTTAATATAAGGAATTAATTTTTCTAAAACTTTTTTTCTAGTTTCTGTACTTTTATTATTAAATATTTCTTCTTCTATTTGTTTTAGAAAAAAAGGATTTTTGTAAATTTCTCTTCCTATCATTACCCCATCAACATATTTAAGATGATTTTTTATAGAAGAAATATTATTAATCCCACCATTAATAACAATTTCTAAATCCGGAAAATCTTTTTTTATTCTATAAACAAATTCATAGTTTAAAGAAGGAATTGTACGATTTTTTTTTGGATTAAATTTAGAAAGAACTGCATTTCTTGCATGTATAAAAAATTGATTACACCCTGCTTTTGAAACAGAAGATATAAACTTTTTAAAGAAAAAATAATTTTGTTTTTCGCCTAAACCAATTCTACATTTAACCGATACTGGGATGTTACTAATTTTTTTTATTTCTTTGATACATTCAGCAACTATTTCAGGCTCATTCATTAAACATGCACCAAATCTACCATTTTCTACTTTTCTACTTGGACAACCTACGTTTATATTAAAACCATCATATTTAAATTTATTTTGTGCAATACGTGCGCATTGCGACATTTCTTTTGGATTACTTCCACCAATCTGGAGTATTATTGGATGTTCATACTGGTTATACCCTAATAATTTTTTTTGGTTTCCATGTATAATGGCGTTTGTTGGTATCATTTCCGTAAATAAGATTACATTTTTTGATATTATTCTTAAAAAATATCTATCATGTTTATCTGTATATTGCATCATTGGTGCAACATAAATTTTTTTACTTTTAAACATTTTTTTTCTTTAATTTAATACCAATATTATTGATAATTAAATATGTTTCAAATTAATAAAATTTTAAAAAACAAAGATATTAATCCATTTCTATGGTTCTTTAGTCCGATATTAATAACATTGATTATTTTTATTGTTAAATTTTTAAATATAAATTTTTTTATATCATATTTTAAAGGTGAGAGTGGTATTATTGAAAATGGAACTTTTTTTGTTTTATTTTTTTCTATAATTATAACTTTTTCTGTCTTAAATAAATTAAAAAAGAACATAAATTTAAAAAATTTATATTTTATTATTATTGTCTTTCTAATTGGTTTAATTTATTTTACAGGAGAAGAAATTAGTTGGGGCCAACAATGGTTTGATTGGGAAACAAATGAATTTTTTAAAGAAAATAACGATCAATCTGAGACTAATTTTCACAATATAAGTAGTTGGTTTGATCAAAAACCTAGATTTTTACTAACATATTTTGTAATAATTGCTGGAATCGCTTGTCCCTTGTTAAATAAAAAAAATATTTTTAATCCAAACAAACTTAGATTCTGGATTTATCCTACAATTTATTGTTTTCCTACATCATTAGTTTGTTTATTTTATTATCTTTTAGATAATTCTTATAAATTTTTGTGTTATGGAACACCAGGTATTGATATCAATTGTAAGTATTTGCCCATTTTATTACATATTCGTACTAGTGAAATAATAGAATTATATATTTCTTTATTTTTACTAATTTTTATTCTATCAATTAATTCAAGATTAAAAAAAATTAACTAAAATTTCCTCTTTTAATATTGATATTTATTTATATTAATCATACTTTAGATATTAGCGGGGCGTAGCGCAGTCTGGTAGCGCGCTTGCTTTGGGAGCAAGATGTCGGAGGTT
>CAZWXP010000019.1:0-2561 GCA_964637965.1 uncultured Alphaproteobacteria bacterium
AGAGCTATAAATATTATAGAAGGTTCAGTTACTAAAAAAAATAAAGAATTAATTAATTTGCCATTACTAGGAAATATTGCTGCAGGTAATCCTATTGAAGCAATAGAAAATACTAATGACAATGTTCAAGTGCCTAAAAATCTAGTATCTAAAAACAAAAAAAATTATGTTTTAGAAATTAATGGCGATTCAATGCTAAAAAAAGGAATAGTTGATGGAGATAAAGCTATTATTGAATATTGTAATGATGCAGACAATGGTGATATTGTGGTTGCCCGGATTAATGATAATGAAGTAACGTTAAAAAAATTAAAAAAAGAAAAAGATAAGATATATCTAATACCAGAAAATGATAATTATAAAATTCAATCTTTTAGTTCTGATGAAGTAAAAATTCAAGGAAAATTAAAAGGGATTATCAGAAGCTATTAAAATTTTTCTTAAATAATACAAATATTCATGTATAAATATGATTTCTTAAAAAAAATCTAGGTATGAAAATTGTAACAAGATTTGCCCCCTCTCCTACTGGAAATCTGCATATTGGAAGTGCAAGAACTGCTTTGTTTAATTGGTTATTTGCAAAGAGCACAAAAGGAAAATTTTTATTAAGAATTGAGGACACTGATAAAATAAGGTCAACTGATAATTCTATAAATAAAATACTTGATGGTTTAAAATGGCTAGATCTTAAATGGGATGACGAAGTTGTATATCAGTCTAAAAATCAAAAAAGACATACTGAAATAGCTAATGAACTTTTAGATAAAGGTCAGGCATATAAATGTTTTTGTTCTGAAGATGATTTAAATAAGATGAGAGAAGAAGCAAAGATATTAAAAAAACCATTTCGGTATAATAGAATGTGGAGAGACAAGGACCCTAAAGATGCTCCTAAAAATATTGATCCTGTTATTAGAATTAAAGCTCCAACTAAAAATGAAACTATCATAAATGATATAATTCAAGGAACTATAAAAGTTTCTAATGAAGAAATGGATGATTTTATTATTATGCGTTCAGATGGTACGCCAACTTATATGTTATCAGTTGTCGTAGATGATCATGACATGAATATTACCCATATTGTAAGAGGACACGATCATCTTACAAATACATTTAGGCAAAACATTATTTATGATGCAATGGAATGGGAAAAACCTAAAACTGCACACATACCATTAATTCTTGGCTCTGATGGAAGTAAAATGTCTAAAAGGCATGGTGCTATAGATGTTGAGGAATATAAAAACAAAGGAATTTTGCCAACAGCTTTAATCAACTATATGTTGAGATTGGGATGGAGTCATGGTGATGATGAAATTATATCATTGGAAAATGCTATTAAGTGGTTCAAATTGGACAAAATGGGTAAATCTCCAGCTAAATTTGATAATGATAAATTAATAAGTGTAAATAGTCATTACATTGTAGAATTAAAAAATGATGAAATAATTAAGTTTCTTAAAAATTATTACGAAAAAAAATACAAAATTAAACTAGATAAAATATCAATAGAACGGCTAAATTTGGGTTTAAAAGATATTAAATCTAGATCTCGTGATCTTAATCAGTTAGCTGAAATGTCTTTGTTTTATTGTAATAAATTTCCACTATCTATTTCAAAAAAAGCTGAAAAATATATAAAAAAAGTAGATAAAAATATCTTCAAAGAATTATTAAATGTATTAAAAAAAATAGAAAATGACTTTAAAAAACAAAAAATTGAAGAAATAGTAGCAAAATTTCTTACAGAAAAAGGTTTAAAACTATCAGATATTATCCAATATATAAGAGCAATGATTACTGGTTTAGATGTAAGCCCAAGAATATATGATATAATGGAAATTCTAGGTTTTGTAGAAACAAAAAAAAGAATAGAAAATTTTATAAATGGACAAAAAAATTAGCAAAAAAATACAAATTGAATTATCAAATAACAAAAAAGTTCAATTGCCTGTCATTGAATCTACCTTAGGTCCTAACGTTATTGATGTACGAAGTTTATATAAAGAAACTGGGCATTTTACATTTGATCCAGGATATCTATCTACAGGAAGTTGTGAGTCAAAAATAACTTTTATAGATGGAGATAAAGGAATTTTATTGCATAGAGGTTACACAATAGAAGAGCTTTCTAAACATGCTGATTTTATGGAAGTTTCCTATTTACTTTTACATGGAGAATTACCGAATATTAAACAAAAAGAAAAATTAGAAAAAAATATTAGAGATCACACAATGGTGCATGAACAAATGAAAACCTTTATACAAGGATTCAGAAGAGACGCGCATCCAATGGCTGTAATGGTTGGAACCGTTGGTGCTTTATCAGCTTTCTATAGAGATAGCGAGGACTTTTCAAATGCTAGACAAAGGTTAATTTCAACCCATAGAATAATTGCAAAAATGCCAACGATAGCTGCTTGGGCTTATAAATATTCATTAGGGCAAGCTGTAATTTATCCAAGTAATAACCTAACATATGCAGAAAATTATATGATATTGACTTTTGCCACGCAATGCGAAGATTACGTTTCTAAACCAGTCATGACAAAAGC
>CAZWXP010000020.1:0-6531 GCA_964637965.1 uncultured Alphaproteobacteria bacterium
AAATAATTTACGTTCTATGAGTCAAGGAAGAGCGCAATTTACTATGCAGTTTGACCATTACGCACAAGTTCCTCAGAATGTAGCAGAAGAAATTAAATCAGGTAAAACAAGTAGCGGAGAAGGAGATAAAAATGGCTAAGCAAAATATTCGCATTAGGTTAAAAGCTTATGATCATAAATTATTAGATCAATCAACTGTTGAAATAGTTAATACTGCTGAAAAAACAGGAGCTAAAATTCTTGGACCAATTCCTCTACCAACAAAAAAAAATAAGTTTACGGTATTAAGATCTCCACACGTAGATAAAAAATCAAGAGAACAATTTGAAATGAGAACACATAAACGCTTAATAGATATTGTTAACCCAACGCCTCAAACAGTTGATGCACTTATGAATTTGGATATAGCATCAGGAGTTGACGTTGAAATAAAAACTTAAATATATGGATTAAATTATGAGAATAGGATTGATTGCAAAGAAATTAGGTATGACAAGACATTTTAGAGAAGACGGTTCTAATGTTCCTGTCACATTGCTTGGTATTGAGAAAAATTATGTTACTAGAGTAAGAGAAAATTCTGTTAGAAATTCTAAACATATTCAGATAGCAGCAGGAAATGTAAAAGTAAAAAAATTAAAAAAACCTTTAAGAAATTATTTCTCTAAATTGAAAATAGAACCAAAAAAAAAAATTTTGGAATTTAGTGTATCAAATGATCAAAATGCAAATGTTGGCGACACGATTGATTCAAGTTTTTTTAAAGTAGGACAATTTGTCGATGTTATTGGAAAATCTAACGGAAAAGGATTTGCTGGACCTATGAAAAGGCATAATTTTTCTGGATTAAGAGCTTCTCATGGAGTTTCAATTTCCCATAGAAGTCACGGTTCAACTGGTCAATGTCAAGATCCAGGAAGAACTTTTAAAGGAAAAAAAATGGCAGGTCAGATGGGCAACAGTAGAACAACAGTCCACAACTTAGAAGTTGTAGAAATTAATAATGAGGATGGAATTATTTTGATTAAAGGGTCTGTTCCCGGATCAAAGGGAACTTTATTAATAATTAGAGATGCAATTAAACCAAAATCATTGACTGTAAAAATAAAGAAAGAAGAAATTGTCGAAGAAACTTCAAAGAAAGAAAAAAAAACAGAAGCAAAAGAAACTGATCAAGAAAAAGTAAAGGAACCAAAAGCAAATGAGGAAAAAAAATAGATATGAAGCATGATATAATAAATATTGATTTAAAAAAAGTAGGGACAGTTGAATTAAACAAGAATATTTTTTCACTTCCAATAAGAAAAGATATTTTAAATGACGTTGTTAATTGGCAATTAGCAAATAGAAGAAAAGGGACAAATAAAGTTAAACAACGTTCTGAGGTTACTGGGACAACAGCTAAAGCATTTAAACAGAAAGGAACAGGACGGGCACGTAGAGGAAACTTAAAAACAAATATTTTACGAGGTGGGGGAGTTACTCATGGCCCTGTTGTAAGAGAACATAAAAAAAAACTTCCAAAAAAAATAAGAAAACTTGGTTTAAAAACAGCTTTATCTATTAAACATAAAGAACAAAAAATTATTATTATTGATAAATTGTCAATTGCAAAAATATCTGTTAAGGAAATTTCAAATAAATTAAAAAAATTAAAAATTAAATCAGCTTTAATAATTGATAGTAATGCTAAGAAAAATGAAAAACTTTTTAAAAAATCAATTTTAAATATAAATAATATAAATCTTATGCCCGTAGTTGGGATGAATGTTTACGATATTTTAAAATTTAATAATTTAATTATTTCTAAGGAAGCGTTAGTTGAGGTTGAAAAAAGATTAATATGATTTTTAAAAAAAAGGAAATAAAAAAAAAAGACGATAACATATCAACAAAACTGTATGATTTAATTAAAAAACCTATAATTACAGAAAAAGGAACGTTGTTATCAAACAATTCTCAGGTAATTTTTTCTATTCCAATGAATGTTAGTAAATCAGTTATTAAAGAAGCAGTAGAAAAACTTTTTGGAGTTAATGTTAAAAAAGTTAATGTAATTATATCAAAGGGTAAAACAAAAAGATTTAAAGGAAAAATAGGAAAAAGAAAAAAGGAAAAAAAGGCAATAATTTCACTAGAGAAAGGTCAAAAAATTGATATAACAACAGGAATTTAATGAATATGAAAAATTTTAAACCATATACTTCAACCAGAAGACACGCTGTTTTAACAAACAGAGATCAATTATGGAAAGGATCATCAGAGAAATCTTTAACTAAGAAATATAAATCAAAAGCTGGTAGAAATAATTCAGGGAGAATAACTTTAAGGCATCGAGGAGGAGGCCACAAAAAACAATAAAGAATTATAGATTTTACGCGAAACAAAATTGATATTTTAGCTACAGTAGTTCGTATGGAATATGATCCAATAAGAACTGCTAATATAGCTTTAATAGAATATGATGACAAAACAAAAGCATATATTATTGCGCCAGATAAATTAAAAGTTGGAGATAAAGTGCAATCAGGGGAAAAAGTTGATATAAGAATTGGAAACGCTATGCCTTTAAAGAATATACCAATAGGTACAGTTATACATAATGTTGAAATGAAACCCGGGAAAGGTGGACAAATTGGAAGATCTGCAGGATCCTCTGTTAATTTATTAGCAATAGATTCAGGCAAAGCAATTATAAAATTAAATTCTGGCGAAATAAAAAATGTTGATGATAATTGTTATGCAACAGTTGGAACCGTTTCAAATCTTGATAACAAAAATATTAAAATAGGAAGTGCTGGTAGAAAAAGATGGCTTGGATTCAGACCAAAAGTTAGAGGTGTTGCAATGAATCCAATAGACCACCCTCATGGTGGTGGGGAAGGTAGAACATCTGGGGGGAGACATCCTTCAACACCTTGGGGTAAGCCTACAAAAGGTTATAAAACAAGGAAAAATAAAAAAACAGACAAAAGCATTATAAGATCGAGGAGAAATAAATAAAAATGACTAGATCAACATGGAAAGGGCCATTTTATGAGGAATATCTTTTAAAAAAAGCTGAAGATGTCAGAAAATCTGGTAAAACCAATCAAGTAATAAAAATTTGGACAAGAAAATCAACTATTTTACCTGAGTTTGTCGGCTTAACTTTTGGTGTACATAATGGAAATAAATTTGTACCCGTAAGTATTAATGAAAACATGGTTGGACATAAATTTGGAGAGTTTTCACCAACAAGAACATTCAATTCACATTCTGCGGTAAGTAAAACAGAAACTAAACCAACATCATCTCCACCTCCTGGAGCAATTTCAACAGCATCAGAAACAACTTCAGATAAACCAGCAGAAAAAGCTACTGATAACAAACCTAAAGAAGAATCTAAGGAGGAAAAAAAATAAATGGTAGAAAAGAATAAAACAGATGATGAAATAAATAAAAAAAATAAAAAAAAAAATGTAGTAAACGAAATTGCAAAAAAAGATAATGATTTTGCTAAAGTGTATCTAAAATCTATTAAAGTAAGTCCAAAGAAGTTAAACATAATAATTTCTCCAATAAGAGGACTTAATGCAGAAAAAGCTTTAAATTATTTATCATTTTCTCAAAAAAGAATTTCTTATCAGATCAAAAAAGCACTTCAATCTGCAATCGCAAATGCAGAAAACAATCATCAGTTAGATGTAGACAAATTATATGTACACGAAGCTTCTGTAGGTAAAGGTTTGGTTATGAAAAGATTTAGACCAAGAGCAAAAGGTAGAGGTGTAAGAATATTAAAACGATTTAGCAATTTAACTATTAAATTAAAAGTACAGAAAGAGCAGATTAAAAAAGAAATCAAACATAAGGAAAAAAATATTAAAAACGAAGAAAACAATGATGTTAAGGAGGAAAAAAAATAATGGGGCAAAAAGTTAATCCATCAGGTTTAAGATTAGGAATTAATAGAACTTGGGATTCAAAATGGTATTCTGAAAGTAAATATGGTACATTTTTAGAAAATGATTTAAAAATTAGAAAACATATTGAGGACAATTTAAAAAAAGCAGGTCTATCAAAGATAATTATCGAAAGATCTTCAAAAAAAATTAATATTTCAATACACGCATCTAGACCAGGAATTATCATTGGGAAAAAAGGTTCAGATATAGAAAAATTAAAAAAACAATTAAATAAATTAACTGGTTCAGAAATAAATTTAAATATTATAGAAACAAAAAAACCAGAGCTTGTTGCAAAAGTTGTTGCAGATAATATAGCAATGCAAATAGAAAATCGTGCAGCAACAAAAAGAGTTATGAAAAGAGCTGTTCAATCAGCATTGAAATTAGGCGCCCAGGGTATCAGAGTTTGTGTAGCTGGACGCATAGGCGGAGCGGAAATTGCAAGAGTTGAATGGTTTAAAGAAGGCAGAGTTCCTTTGCATACACTACGTGCAAATATTGATTATGCAACTTCAATAGCAAAAACGACATATGGTACTTGCGGTATAAAAGTTTGGCTATATAAGGGTGAAAAAGTATCAAATGACGAATTTAAAAATAATAATAGTGATTTTAAAAATAAAAATAATTAATAAAAGGAAAAAAAATGTTACAACCATCAAAACCAAAATATAGAAAACAACATAAAGGCAGAATTCATGGAAAAAAGATTGCAGGATCAAAATTAAATTTTGGAAGCTATGGATTAAAAGCAAAGGCACCTGGTAGAATTAATGCTAGACAAATTGAATCAGCAAGAAGAGCTATTACTAGAGAAATGCGAAGAGAAGGAAGGGTATGGATTAGAATATTTCCTGACGTTCCGGTTAGTAAAAAACCAGCTGAGGTTCGAATGGGTAAAGGTAAAGGAAGTGTAGAATATTGGGTTAGTAGAGTTCACCCAGGAAGAATTCTTTTTGAAGTTGATGGTATAAATGAGGATATTGCAAAAAAAGCATTAATGCTTGGAGCAGCAAAACTTCCTATCAAGTCATTATTTATTAAAAGGATGGATGTTTAAATGAAATATAATGAAATTAAAACAAAAACTAAAGATGAATTAATTGATTTATTAAAAAATTTAAAAAAAGAAAATTATAATTTAAGATTTCAAAAGAAAAATGGTCAGTTAGATAAAACAGGAAGAATAGATCAAGTTAAAAAAGATATAGCAAGAGTTAAAACAAAAATGAATGATGAATTTTTAGGAGATAAAAATGCCAAAAAGAATATTGGAAGGTAAGGTTATAAAAAATAAATCTGAAAAGACAATTATTGTAGATGTTGAATCAACATATATACACAAAAAATATAAGAAATATTTAAAAAAAAATAAAAAATACGCAGTTCACGATGAAGAAAACATTTCTAAATTAGGAGACAAAGTACAAATTATTGAGTCTAGACCTATTTCCAAAACAAAAAAATTTGTATTATTTGACGAGAAAAAATTAGTAAAGGTAAAAAAATGATTATTACGGAAACAAAATTAAATGTTGCTGATAATTCTGGAGCTAAAATAGTTCAATGTATAAAAGTTTTAGGTGGTTCAAAAAGAAGAAGTGCCAGCATTGGAGATGTAATTGTTGTATCAGTGAAGGAAGCTATACCTAATGGAAAAGTAAAAATAGGTGAAGTTACTAAAGCTGTAGTAGTGAGAACTAAAAAAGGAGTTTTTAGACAAGATGGATCTACAATAAGATTTGATAACAATTCAGCTGTTTTATTAACTAAAGAAGGAGACCCTATTGGAACAAGAATTTTTGGTCCAGTAACTAGAGAGCTTAGATCAAAAAAATTTACAAAAATAATTTCATTAGCTCCAGAGGTTCTATAAGAATGAATAATATAAAAATAAAATTAAAAAAAGGAGACAATGTTTTAGTTACCACAGGTAAAGACAAAGGTAAATCAGGAACAATATTATCAATCATTCCACAAAAAAATAGAGCAATTGTTAAAGGTATTAATATTGTTAAGAAACATCAAAAACCTTCTAAACAAAGTGGAGGGGGTATTATTGAAAAAGAACTATCAATACATCTTTCAAATTTAGCTTTTATCTCTATAAAAGATGGTAAAAAGACGAAAATTGGTTATAAAATTGAAAAAAACAAAAAAATTAGATATGAAAAAAAAACAGGAGAAATAATTCAAAATGGCTAGATTGTACAATGAATATATAAAAAATATAAAACCAAATTTAATGAAAGAACTTGGTTTAAAAAATATTTACTCTGTTCCTGAATTAAGAAAAATAGTTATAAATATGGGTTTAGGAACTGATGCTACTGATAAAAAAAAATTAGAAGCAGCAATTGAAGACTTAAAAAAAATATCAGGCCAAATGCCAATTATAACAAAAACAAAAAAAGCAATAGCGAACTTTAAAACAAAAGAAAACATGGCAATTGGATGCAAAGTTACTTTAAGAAGAAAAAGAATGTATGAATTTATTGATAGATTAATTAATATTGCTTTGCCTAGAACTAAAGATTTCTCAGGTTTATCTGAAAAGAATTTTGATGGTCTTGGAAATTAT
>CAZWXP010000021.1:0-3199 GCA_964637965.1 uncultured Alphaproteobacteria bacterium
ATGAGCAAAAGCCTTATTGGCATCAGCCATTTTATGAGTATCCTCTCGTTTTTTTACAGCTCCTCCTTTGTTCTCATGAGCATCTAAAAATTCTTGATATAATTTCATTTGCATATTTTTTCCACCTCTTTTTCTTGCTGCATCTATACTCCATCTAATTGCTAAAGCTTGAGACCTGTCAACTTTAACTTCCATAGGAACTTGATATGTCGCACCTCCAACTCTTCTAGATCTTACTTCAACTCTGGGTTTAACATTATTTAAAACGTCGTGAAAAAATTTATTTGCATCAATTTTTTTTTCTTTAGAAATTTTATCTAGAACAGAATAAAGAATTTTTTCTGCTATATTTTTTTTTCCATCAAGCATTATAACATTCACAAATTTTGATATTGTTTTATCTTTGAATTTGGGGTCTAATTCTATTTCTTTTTTATATATTTTCTTTCTTCTAGACATAATATTTATTAAAAAAGATTATTTTGGTTTTTTTGTACCGTAAAGAGATCTTCGTTGTTTTCTGTCAGCAACACCTTCTGTATCAGCATTTCCCCTTAAAATGTGATATCTAACACCTGGTAAATCCTTAACTCTACCACCTCTGATCATAACAACTGAATGTTCTTGTAAATTATGACCTTCGCCAGGTATATAACTAGTAACTTCAAAATCATTAGTTAACTTAACTCTTGCAACTTTTCTTAAAGCAGAATTAGGTTTTTTTGGCGTTGTTGTGTAAACTCTTGTACAAACACCTTTTTTTTGAGGAGATTTTTTCAAGGCCGGCACTTTATTCCTTGTTATTGTCTTTTTTCTACCTTTTCTAACTAATTGACTAATAGTTGGCATAATTTATACAAATTTTATCAATAAATAATTAATAAATACTGTGTGGAGATAATATGTATTTAACTTATGTAATCAACTAAAAAAGACAAGAAAATAAAGAATTTATTTATCTATTTTTTTTTTCTTTATTTTGTGATTTTTTTGCAGAATTTTTCTCTATTAAAGCTATAATGTCCTTATCTTTCTCGAGAGCAGTTTTTTTATACTTTCTTACTTTACTTCCAGTGCCCGCAGGTATTAATCTTCCAACAATAACATTTTCTTTCAAACCCTTTAATTTATCTACTTTATTATTTACTGCAGCATCAGTTAAAACCCTGGTTGTTTCTTGAAATGAAGCTGCGGAAATAAAAGATTTTGTTTGCAAAGCTGACTTAGTAATTCCTTGTAGAAGAATTTTCCCAATTGCAGGTTTTTTCTTATCTTTTTCAAGTTTTTTATTAGTTTCATTGAATACATCTCTAAATATTATCTCTCCAGTAACAAATTGGGAGTCACCTGGTTCTACAATGCTCACTTTTTTAAGCATTTGCCTTAATATTACTTCTATGTGCTTATCATTTAATTGAACACCTTGCAATCTATAAACATCTTGTATCTCATTTATCATAAAATTTGCAAAAGCAACATTCCCTAAAACTTCTAAAATATCATGTGGTGTTGGCTGGCCATCAACTATTAAATCCCCCTTGTTTAACAAGTCTCCTTCATTAACATTTACATGTTTGCCTTTAGGTACAAAATATATTTTTTCTTTTTGATTTTTATCAGTAGGTTCAACAATAATAGCCCTTTTTGCTTTATAATCTTTACCCCATTTTACAACACCATCAACAGCATTTAAAATTCCATGGTCTTTTGGTTTACGTGCTTCAAATAAATCAGCAACCCTAGGTAGTCCTCCTGTAATATCTTTTGATTTAGAAGTTTCTCTAGGAATTCTAGCAATAACAGTCCCGGCGGATATTTTTGTTCCTTTAGACACGCTTAAAACTGCTTCTATTGGAAGAAAGTATCTTGCTTCTTTATTTTTTGTAGTTTTAATAATCTTTCCTTTTTCATCTATTAATTTGATCTGAGGTTTCAAATCTTTACTTTTTGGATTTAGCTTCCAATCAATAATTGACCTATGAGAAATGCAGGTTAAAGGATCAACAGTTTCTCTTGATGAAAATCCATCAGTTACATCTTCATATTCTACTATTCCATTTTTTTCTGAGATAATAGGTATTGTATATGGATCCCATGAAGCAACCAAATCCTCTACTTTAACTTTTTTTCCATCTTCAACAAATAATTTTGCACCGTAAGGAATATGATTAGATGATTTTTCTTTATTTGTTTTATCATCTAAAAAAATTACCTTACAATTTCTACTCATCACTATTAATTGCCCTTCGCTATTCTTAACAGTAAAATTATTTTGAATTTTAATTTTTGCATTATAATTAGAAATAATGTTTGATTGAACAGTTGTTTGCGTTGCGGCTCCACCTATATGGAACGTTCTCATTGTTAATTGTGTCCCTGGTTCTCCTATTGATTGAGCTGCTTGAATGCCAATAGCTTCTCCTATATTAACAAGAATTCCTCTTGCTAAATCTCTTCCATAACATTTTTGACATACTCCATCTGTTGTTTCACAAAATAAAGGAGACCTTACTTTAACTGTTTCAATATTAGCATCGTGAATTACTTTAAGAGATTTTTCATCAATTAAATCTCCTTTAGACATAATCTTTTTTTTACTTTTGTTTTTTTCAACTAAATATAAGTCCTCTGCTAAAGTTCTTCCAAGTATTCTTTCACCGAGCGATGCGACTATAGATCCATTTCTAATAACTGCTGAAACTTCGATATAATTTATAGTTTTACATTCTTCTTCAACAACAACAACGTCTTGAGCTGAATCAACAAGACGCCTTGTTAAATATCCAGAATTAGCTGTTTTTAATGCTGTATCAGCAAGACCTTTTCTTGCTCCATGTGTCGAATTAAAATATTCAAGAACAGTAAGACCTTCCTTGAAATTAGAGGTAATTGGAGTTTCAATAATTTCACCTGTTGGTTTTGCCATTAATCCTCTCATTCCTGCAAGTTGTTTTAATTGTGCTGAAGATCCTCTTGCTCCTGAATCGGCCATCATAAAAACAGAATTAATTTTATTTGTATTTCTTGTTTTCTCGATTTCATCTGACATTGCAGTACCAACAGCATCTGTGCATTGAGACCATGTATCAATAGTTTTATTATATTTTTCTTTTTTTGTAATAATTCGATTTAAATATTGTTGATCCTAATTTTTTATTTCTTTTTTTCCCTCACTTACTAATTGGTCTTTTTCTTTAGG
>CAZWXP010000022.1:0-29802 GCA_964637965.1 uncultured Alphaproteobacteria bacterium
TTGGCTTTTTTCTCCAATCACTTGGTTTCCATTTATTAGTCATATAAAATTCTATAATTTATTAGTGATATAATTAATAATATAAGTAAATTATTCAATTTATTTTATTTTTTATTGAGCGGATCATCATCTTTTACCCAATTTTCAAGGGATTTTTCATATAAATTGAAGTCCCTACCATTGTGCAATGTAAAGGTAACATACTGATTTTCCTTTTTTATACCAAAAAACTGGTTTACCCCTTTTACATAACATTTTACTAATTTCCTTCTTTGCTTTACAGATCTTCCAATCCTTATATCTAAATTCATAAAACAAACACTTTCATTTTGTTTAACTCTTCCTAAATTTAATGAATCTTTTCCAAGCTCTCTTAAACTAATAGCAACATGATCTGTCCCAGTCTTCATTATTTTACCGAAATTATCTCTTATATACTGAGAGAATTTTTTTTTATCTTTAGAATTTAATTTTTTATTTATATCGAATTGTAAATGAGGCATTATTTTAAATCTATTCCACGGTGACTGACTTTGCAAGATTTCTTGGTTGGTCTACATCTGTTCCTTTAAGAACTGCTGTATGATAAGCAATTAATTGAACTGGTATGGAATAAAGAATTGGAGAAATTATTTCATGAGTCTCCGGTAAGCATATAGTTATTATTTTTTTGTTATTTATTTTTTTAATTCCTTTTTTATCGCTTATAAAAATTATTTTTGCTCCTCTCGATAACAATTCTTCCACATTGCTTATCGTTTTATCACTTAATTGATCTGATGGTGCTATAACAATAACCGGGACTCCTTTTTCAACCAAAGCAATGGGGCCGTGTTTTATTTCTCCAGCTGGATACCCTTCTGCGTGTATATATGAAATTTCTTTTAGTTTTAACGCACCTTCAAGAGCTACTGGATAGCTAGTTCCTCTTCCTATATATAAAACATTTTTTGCATTCTTTATGCTTATTGCTGTTTTATGAAATATATTATCCATTTTTAGAATTTTACTAATTTGTCCAGGTGCTTCTAATAAGGCATTAGATAATTTATTCATTTCATTTCTTCCAATTGTTTTATTAAAGTTAGCCATAAATAAGGTCAGTGTTCCTAAAGCTACTAATTGCGTAGTAAATGCTTTTGTTGAGGCAACGCCAATTTCTGGACCTGCATGAGTTTCTATGACATTGTTTGACTCTCTAGCAATACTACTTTCTGCACTATTAATTATCCCTAATGTTTTGCCTTTTTGTTGATTAAAGTACCTTAGTACAGCTAAAGTATCTGCAGTTTCCCCTGATTGTGATAGAAAAACACCTAAACTATTTTTTATATTAATAATATTTCGATATCTAAATTCTGATGCTATATCAACTTCAGTTTTAATATTTGCATATTTTTCGAGCCAATATTTTCCAATAAGTGAGGCATGGTAGGAAGTGCCGCATGCGGCAATATAAATTTCTTTTGTTTTTTTAATTTTTTTTGCAAAAGATGGAATTAATAATTTCTTTTTTTTTGTATCTATAAAATATTTTAATGCATCTCCATTAACTGCTGGTTGTTCAAAAATCTCCTTTTGCATAAAATGATTATAGCCACCCATTTTAATTTTATTATTTGCTAAAGAAGTAATGGTTATTTTTCTTTTAACTTTTTTTCCATTTTGATCATAAACTTTAAAATCTTTCGAAGTAATTTCTGCAATATCGCCTTCATTTAAATAACATAATTTTTGTGTTAACGGTGCCAATGCAATACTATCGGATCCAATATAATTACAATTTTTTCCCTTACCAATTGCAAGAGGGCTTCCTCTTTTAGCACAGATTAAATAATTATTAATACCGGAAAATATAATTCCTAGTGCAAACGCACCTTCGACTTTTTTTAATGCTGTAACAGTTGCTTTTAAGGGGGATAGTTTTTTTTTTAAAAAAAAACTAATTAAATGTGCAATAACTTCAGTATCAGTGTCAGATTCAAAAATAATTTTATTTTTTTCCAAGTTTCTTCTTAATTCATCATAATTTTCTATTATCCCATTATGAACTACAGCAACATCTCCACTTGAATGCGGGTGGGCATTGGTTCTACTTGGAGTGCCATGAGTTGCCCACCTAGTATGTCCTATTCCAACATTGCCTTTAATTGGATTCTTTTTTAATAATCTTTTTAAATTTTCTATTTTTCCTAGTGATCTTCTTCTATCAATTTTTCCATTTAATAATGTAGCAATACCTGCTGAGTCATAACCTCTATACTCTAATCTTTTCAAACCTTCTATTAATAAAGATGAAACTTTGTTGTGACCTATTACACCAATAATTCCGCACATAGTTTATTTTTTCCTATTTTTTTTATAATTTGGATATATTTTCTGTTCATTTCTTTCGACAGCTAAAGCATTTTTCTTTACTGATTGTGTTATAACGCTTCCAGCACCTACTATGCTGCTTTTATTTAATTTTACTGGTGCAACTAATGAAGAATTTGAACCTACAAATACGTTATCCTCAATCGTAGTTTTGCTTTTTTTTATACCATCATAATTACAGGTAATAACCCCTGCACCAATATTTACATTATTACCAATATCGCTGTCTCCTAAATAAGATAGGTGGTTTATTTTTGAATTCTTTCGTATATGCGTTTTTTTGATTTCTACAAAATTACCAATATGGCTATTTGGACCTATCACTGTTCCAGGTCTTAATCTGGCAAAAGGACCTATAATTGCATCATCTAAAATTTTTACTCCTTCAATATGAGAAAAAGCTTTTATATGAACATTATTTTTAATTATTACATTTGGACCAAAAAACACATTTGGTTCAATAACTACATCTTTACCTATTTTTGTATCATAATTAAAAAAAACACTTTTTGGGTCTAACAATTTTACACCAGCAGAAATAAATTTTGATCTTAGAACATTTTGAAAATATTCCTCAGCAACTGCTAACTCTTGTTGTGTATTAACACCTAAAGTTTTTAAAAAATCTGACTTTATATAGTCTACTTTAAAATTATTCTTATTTGCCAAATCAACGATATCAGTTAAGTAATATTCTTTTTTTTTATTTTTTGATTTAATTTTTGTAATTAATTTTTTCAAAACTTCACTTTTTAATAAAAAAATACCAGAATTACATAATTCAATATTTTTTTGATTCATTGTTGCATCTTTAAATTCAACGATTTTTTCTACTTTATCTTCATCATTTAATATAATTCTGCCATATTCATTTTTTGTATTAGTATTAAGAGCAAGTAAAACAATATCCGAATTCTGTTTTTTTTTTAAATCAATCATATTTTTAATAATTGTTTCATCAATAAAAGGATTATCTGCATAAAGTATTAGGATATCTTGATTTGATTTTGAATAAAATTTTTTACTAGATAAAACAGCATTTGCAGTGCCTAGAGGTTTTGTTTGAAAAGAAAAACTAATTTTTTTATATTCATTTCTTAATTGATTTAATTTAGGACTAATTACTACATTGATATTTTTTTTACTAACTAATTTTTCTATGTTATCTAAAACATGTTGAAAAATTGTTTTACCCCCAATTGTGTGTAGTATTTTAGGTTTTGATGATAGTATTCTTTTACTCTCCCCAGCAGCTAAAATAATTGTTTTAAGAGAGTTGTTAATCATATATAAATAAGATTATTTTGAAAAAAATTAGAAAATTGCCCCTATTAATAATTAAATAAATATCATATTTTTGAAATTATTTTACAATACACATTTTGTAACCCAAAGTTTCATATTATTTTAAGTTATGGATACAAAAAAAATATTAATTAACTCATTTAAAATTGGTTTAGAAGCTGTTAAACCTATCAATATAATTAAAAAAAGTTTGCCAGAACCGCCAAAAGGTAGAACGTTTGTTATTGGCGCAGGAAAAGCTTCAGCATCTATGGCAAAAGCTATTGAAATTAATTGGCCAAAAAATTTACCATTAAATGGAAGCGTTATAACAAGATATAAGCATTCTGTAAAAACTAAAAGAATCAAAGTTTATGAATCTGGTCATCCAATGCCAGATACAGCAGGAATGAAAGCAGCAAATAATTTTATCAGTAATATCAAAGATTTAAATAGTAATGATTTGCTTTTATGTTTAATTAGTGGTGGTGGGTCCAGTCTAATGTCAGTCCCTCAAAAAGGTTTAAATATGAATGATTTAAGACATGTTACGAAAGAATTATTAAATAGTGGTGCAGAAATTAGTGAAATAAACACAGTAAGAAAACATTTATCTAAAACTCATGGTGGTAAAATACCCATGTATACTAAGGCAAAAATCGTTTCTCTAATAATCTCAGATGTTACAGGAAATAAAATTACAGATATAGCATCTGGACCTTGTTGTCCTGATCCAACTACTTTTAAGAATGCAATTCAAATTTTAGAAAAATATAAAATTAAAAACAAAAAAATTTCTGAATATTTGAAAAAAGGATTAAAAGGAAGAATTGCTGAAAACCCAAAAAAAAATAATCCGATTTTTAAAAATGTTAAAAATATTTTATTAGCATCAGGTAAAGATATGCTAAAGAATGCAGAACTCTTTTTAAAAAAAAATAAAATTCAAACTCTTAACTTAGGAGATAATATTAAAGGTGAATCTCGTAAAGTAGCTATAGAGCATGCAAAAAAAATATTAAAAATTAACAAGAAAAAATTTGCAATAATATCAGGCGGTGAGACTACTGTTACTGTAAGTGGATCTGGTAAAGGTGGCAGAAATTCTGAATACGCGTTATCTTTATTCAATCAAGTCAAAGATACTGAACACATTTCTGTCATTGCATGTGACACTGATGGTATAGATGGATCTGAAAATAACGCCGGAGTTTATTTTGATAATAAAACAATAAAAAAAGCAGAAAAATTATCTTTATATCCTGAATTTTTTTTAAAAAAAAACGATTCCTATAGTTTTTTTAAAAAACTTAATTCTTTGATACATACGGGTCCAACTTTAACTAATGTTAATGACTATAGAGTTGTTATAAAAATATAGTTTAAAAATCGCCTAAAATAACATTGCTTGGTTTGCCAGCAACAAAATTCTCTATATTATTAATTAATTGATCAGACAAGATTTGCATTGCCTCCATACTTGCCCAAGACACATGGGGTGTTAGTATAAAATTTGGTCTCTTAATTATTTTAAAAAAAGGATGGTCATCTGGAATAGGTTCTTTGGTAACAACATCAAACGCAGCTCCTGATATATAACCTTTTTCAATAGCTTCAACAAGATCTTCTTCTTTAACAAGACCGCCTCTAGCAGTGTTAATTAAAATAGGTTTTTTTTTCATTTTTTTAAATTCTGGTAAAGAAATCATATTTTTTGTTTGTGGCAATAATGGAGAATGAAGTGTTATAACATCGCTAGTTTCCAAAACTTTCTCCCATGGTGTATACATAGGCCCTAAGCCTTTAACTCCTTTATGTGCAGCAAATAAAATATTCATGTTAAATCCTCTAGCAATATCCGCCACTCCTTGTCCAATAGCACCCTCTCCAATTATTCCAAGTGTACTATTATGTAATTCTCTAATTTCATGATTAAAAAAACAAAATTGATCGGCTTTTTTCCATTCACCCTTGATAACGTCTTCTTTATAACCAATTATACCTCTTCTCAAAGCTAGGATTAATGCAAATGTGTGTTCTGGCACTGTTGTAATTGCATAACCTCTTATATTTGAGACTATAATATTATTATCTTTACAATACACTTTGTCTACAACATCAGTTCCTGTTGCTGCGACTGCAATCATTTTCAAATCAGGCAACTTCTTAAGATTTTCCTCTCTCATTGGAACTTTATTTATGATAGCAATTGTAGCTCCTTTAAGTCTTTCTAAAATCAATTTATTGTCATTATGATTTGTGTAATCAAAATCAATCCATTCGTGATCAAATTTTGGTTTTCGAACAACAATATTTTTTTCAATTGTTGCTCTATCTAAAAAGACTATTTTATGTTTCATCTAAGATATTAAAATTAATCATTTGGTAAGGCAGGAGCTGTTTCTCTATAATATTCCTCAGCTGCTGCTATTCCGCTTCCTGGTTTAATATCAATACCAACATCACGCATTGCCATTTCTGCTCCAGAGATTGCCCCTAAACACATTAGTTCATTTAAATCTCCTAAGTGTCCAATTCTAAAAACTTTACCTGCAACATTAGACAAACCTGCTCCTAAAGCTAAATTATATTTAAGATACGCAGCTTTAATAACATTTGCTGCATCAAATTCTTCTGGTACATAGATAGCTGTTACTGTATCTGATTCCCATTTCTTTTCTTTTGCGCAGAGTTTTAAGCCCCAACCCTTTACTGCAAGCCTAACACCTTCAGCAAGTCTATGATGTCTTTTAAAAACATTCTCTAATCCTTCTTCGTTAATCATATTTAATGATTCTCTAAGACCATATAAAATTCCAAGAGCTGGTGTGTATGGAAACCAACCGTCAGCATTTGTATTTAACATATCTTCAAATGCAAAATAACATTTTTTAAATTTTGAAGTCTTAGAAGCTTCTAATGCTTTTTTACTTACACATAAAATTCCTACTCCTGCAGGTAGCATTAAGCCTTTTTGTGAACCTGTAACTGCACAATCCACGCCCCATTTATCAAACTCAAAATTTATACTAGCAATTGAACTAACGCCATCGACAAATAATAATGCTGGGTGTTTTGCATCATTTAATATTTTTCTGACTCCCTCAATATCACTTGTAACCCCTGTTGCTGTCTCATTATGACATGCAAGAACTGCTTTGATTTCTTTATTTTTATCATTTTTTAGATGTTCTGCATATTTTTCTAAAGGGACGCCTTCTCCCCATTCAACTTCAATATCAATAACATCCAAACCTAGCCTCTTACACATATCCATCCATAACATGCTAAATTGTCCAAATCTTGATGTAAGAACCTTATCTCCTGGTGATAGAGTATTAAGTAAACTTGCTTCCCATGAACCAGTACCACTTGATGGCCACATAATAACTGTTCCATCTTTAGTCTTAAAAATTTTTTTCATATCTTCATAGAGAGGTTTTGTAAATTTTGGAAAATTAGCTCCTCTTTGATCTTCCATAGTGGTTGTCATTGCACGTATTACTCTTTCTGGAATATTCGTTGGTCCCGGAACATGAAGAAAATGTCTACCATTTAGCATAAGAAATCCTTTTAAAAATAATTAATAAAAATAAAATATAAAAAATAAAATATAAAAAACAATAATTATAATGAAATTTTTTTTAAAAAATATTGTATTTAATAAACATATCAAATACAAGAAATACAACATTAAATTTCTTAATTCTATTGTAAATTTTATTTTACAAAAATCATTCTCAGAAGTTTTAAATGTTAAAAAACCAATATTTATAGGTAAAAAGAATAATTTTAATATTAAGAAATTTGGAATAAAAATTTATTCACAAAATGATGAGGACGGTATTATTTTATATATACTCAAACATATAGGGATTAAAACGAAAAAATTTGTAGAAATAGGTGTCGAAAATGGAACTGAATGTAATACAACAAACTTATTAAAAAATTTTAACTGGAAAGGAGTCCAAATTGAAGGTAATAAAATATTATATAGTGATGCAAAAATACAATTAAAAAAAATTCTAAAAGAAAAAATAAAAAATTTAAAATTATTAAATATTTTTATTACTAAAAAAAATGTTAATAAAATTTTAAAAAATAATTGTGGGAAAGAAGTAGATTTATTATCTATAGACATAGATGGAAACGATTTCTGGATTTGGAAATCAATAAAATGCATAAAACCAAGATTGGTAATTATTGAATATAATTCTTTTTTTGGACCCAAATTATCATGTACCATTCCTTATAATGCTAAATTCATTTGGGATTATAAAAATAAAAGATCTTATTATGGAGCTTCTTTAAAAGCACTGGAAAAACTAGGAAAACAAAAAAAATATACACTAGTCGGGATTGATAGAAATGGTGTAAATGCGTTCTTTGTAAGAAATGATCTTTCAAAAAAAATAAATCTTAAATCAAAAAAAATTAATGATATTTTTATCGATAATAAAAGAGAAGCAAAAAAATACGGTGAATATCTAACTTGGCGTAAAAAGCTTTTGTTAGAAGATTTAATTAAAGTGTAAATTTATTTATACAATTGATCATTACAATTGTCTTTACTTTTACATTTGCATATAACTCCACCAATCCCTAAAGCTTCTATATCAATTTCGGAATTATTTTTTAAATAACAAAAAGATACTTTTGATACAGGACTTTTTAATTTTCCAATAACAATAAATTCATCATGATCAGTAACAGATATTTTTTTACTTGGTTCTAATTCAATTGTTTTACCTAATTTTTTACAACTTATACTTAAATAAAACCCAGGATCAGTTGGCATACTAAACATTAATTTTTTTAACATAATAGGTTCTGGTTGGCAGCTTTTATCAACAAGAAATAGAAATAAAGGACCCCCAGCTTTATTGTTAATTACACTTCCTGCAAAAACAGGGTTAAATAAAAATAAAAAGAATACAAAAATTAAATAAAAAGTTCTCAATATATTTTGGTACATTTAATTAAAAATATTTTATATTAAAAATATATTTTAAATTAATAAAAAAAACAAATGACATCAATAAAAAAAATCCTTATTGATTTATGTGAAATGCCTGAACACTTAAGAGGTATATCAGAAGAAATTTTATTAAATAAATACAACAAAAAAATTTTAGATAAAGCATTAAAAGAAAAAATTATTAAAATAAGAAAATGGCATGATGGTCCAGGAAAAATAATAATTCCTACAGAGAAGGGTTTAAATTTATATAAAAAGAAATGAAGATAAATGTTTTTGGATTTTACAAAATTAAAAAATTTTGCAATCTTAAGAAGCAAAAAGATTTATTGCAAAAATTTTTTTCTAAAAGTTCGATCAAGGGCATTGTCATACTTTCTCCTGAAGGAATAAATGGAACAATAGCTGGTCAAAAGAATAATCTTGATAAATGTATTATTTATATTAAAAAAATGTTCAATATAAAAGAATTTGACAGTAAAAACTTTTCTAAAGTTAATTATTTACCATTCAATAAACCAAAAATAAAAATTAAGAAGGAAGTTATTCCAATTGGGGTAAAATTAAAATCTTCAGAAAAAAAAGGAAATCAATATGTTGAACCAAATGACTGGAATCAATTTATCAAAAAAAAAGATGTCTTGATAATTGATGTTAGAAAACCTATAGAATTTAAATTAGGAACTTTTAAAAATGCAATCGATCCTGGGGTAAAGAATTTTAGACAGTTTCCATCTTTTTTCAAAAAATTAAAGAAAAATACAAAAATTGCAATATTTTGTACAGGTGGTATAAGATGTGAAAAAGCTGCAAATTTTTTGCAAAAAAAAGGTTTTCAAGAAATTCACCAATTAAAAGGGGGGATTTTAAATTATTTAAATAAAATTAAAAAAAATAAAAGTCTTTGGAAAGGGGAATGTTTTGTATTTGATAAAAGAGTAAGTTTAAAACATAAATTAATTCCTGGAAATTATATTATTTGTAGCGCTTGTAGAACGCCAGTTTCTCCAAAAGAAGTAAATTCAAAAAAATATGTTGAAGATATTTCCTGTCCTAATTGTTACGATAAATTAACAAAAAAAAAGAAGGACAAACTTTTAATGAGAAAACAACAAAAAAATTTTTTAAAATATAATCTAAAATAAATGGAAATAAATAAATTTCAAACTATTGAATTGTGTAAAATTGCATGGAAAGCAGGAGAAAAAATTTTAGACATATATTCAAGAAAATTTAAAATTTTTAAAAAAAAAGATAGCTCTCCGGTAACAATTGCAGATCTGCAATCAGAAAAAATAATAATAAATGGTTTAAAAGAAATTTTTAACAATCCAATTATTTTCTCTGAAGAAAGTAACAATAAAAATAAAAAAAAATTAAAAAATTTTTGGTTAGTTGATCCTTTAGTTGGAACTAAAGAATTTATTAAAAAAAATGGTGAGTTTACAGTTAATATAGCATTTATTAAAAACAACAAGCCTTCTTTTGGAATAATTTATGCACCAAAATTAAGAAAAACATACGTCGGAACAAGCAAAAATGCGTATAAAATAATTAATCGAAAAAAATTTAAAAAAATTATACCAAAAAAAACACCGGTCAAAACTATGATAATAAGTCGTTCACATTCTACAAAGAATGAGTGTGAGAAACTAAAAAAAAAATATAATATTGAAAAAATTTTGTTTCTTGGAAGTTCTTTAAAATTTTGTTATATAGCTGAGGGTATTGCTCATATTTATCCAAGATCTGGAATAACTTTTGAATGGGATACTGCTGCAGGACATGCAATTATAAAAGGTGCGGGGGGAAAAATAGTAACAAATAAAGGTAGGGAATTAAAGTATGGAAAAAAGGATTTTAAAAATACAAATTTCGTAGCAAAAGTTCTTTAATGGAAATTATTAATTCTAATACTAAAGGAATCAATCAAGCAGTAAAAAAAATCTTGGAAGGTGAAATTATTTTTATTCCAACAGATACGGTTTATGGAATAGCAGCTAATCCTTATAATAATGAGGCTATTAAAAAAATATTCGCAATAAAAAGAAGACCTTTAAGTAGTTCTTTAGTCTTATTATGTTCAAATCTCAAAATGGCAAAAAAATATGCTGTCTTTAATAAAATAGCTAATAATTTGGTAAAAGATTTTTGGCCAGGACCTTTAACTTTAATTTTAAAAAAAACTACTCACTCTAAAATATCAAAAAAATGGCTTTCTAAAAACAATTCCATTGGTATTAGAATTCCTGATCATAAAGTACCAAAAAAAATAATAGATAAATGTAAATTTCCCATTTTTTGCACAAGTGCCAACATATCTGGAAAAAAAAGTTCAAGAGATATAAAAGATATTATTAAAAATTTCAAAAATGAAAAAATAACTATAATTAATGATGGTAAAACAAAATTTAAAAAAGAATCTACAATTATAGATGTAACAGAAAATAAAATAAAAATTTTAAGAAAAGGATATTTAAATAAAAAAAATTTAAGCAGCTATTAAATAAATAATGAAAGCTAAATTAAAAAATATTGGTATCTTAGGATCTGGAGCTTGGGGAACAGCTCTAGCAAGTATCTTAAATAAAAAAACGAATATTTCTTTATGGTCACATGAAAAAGAAACAGCTAGGCAAATCAATAAATATAGAATTAATAAAAATTATTTACCAGGAATTAAAATACCAAATAATGTTTCTGTAACAAATGATTTAGAAAAACTCAAAAATTGTAAATTTATTTTTATTTGTGTTCCTTCTCAATTTGTAAAAAAAATAATAGTAAAATTTAAAAAATTTTATAAGCGAGAAATGATTTTAGTTATTTGCTCGAAAGGAATTGAAGAAAACTCGAAAAACTTAATAAGCGAAGTTATAAAAAAAATAATACCAAAATCTAAAATTGCTGTTTTATCAGGCCCAAGCTTTGCAATTGAAGTTGCTAAAAAAAAGCCAACTGCCGTTACAATTGCTTCAAAAAATAATAAAAATGCAAAAGAACTCGCAAAATTAGTAAATTCTAAAACTTTTCGCTGTTACTATTCGAATGACATCGTTGGTGTACAACTAGGTGGGGTTATAAAAAATATATTAGCTATTGCTTCTGGAATTGTTGAAAGTCAAAATTTGGGTTCAAGTGCTAGAGCAGCATTAATGACAAGAGGGTTAGCGGAAATGATGAAAATTGGCATAGCTTTTGGAGCAAAAAATTCTACATTTTATGGATTATCTGGTTTAGGAGATTTGATGCTTACTTGTAATAGCAAATTATCAAGAAATTTTTTTACAGGATTACTAATAGGTAAGGGGAAAAAAATTAAGGAAATAACAAAATCAAATAAAGCAATTTCGGAAGGCGTGATTAATTCAAAAACTATTTTTAATTTATCTAAAAAAAAAAAAAATTGAGATGCCTGTATGCGAATCAGTTTATAGAATTTTATATAAAAACGCAAAAATTAAAGTAACTATAGAAAAAATATTATCTAGAAACATTAAAAAAGAAAATTAATAAATAAATATATTCTTTTTATAAAATTCTGAATAAATAAAAAGAGTCAAAAAAGTAATTATAACTAAAAAAGGAAAGTGGTGATCGAAAAAAACTAAGAATAAGAAAATAAAAAAGAATTTGGCTCTGAATTCATTAATTTGAAATTTCTTAAAATTTATTCTACTTAAAAGATAAAAAAAAATAGGAACTGTTAAAATTAAATCATAAACAACTAATCTAGGAATTATTAAATTTATTACTAATATTCCAAATGATATACAAAATAAAAAATGATTTTTACTATTTTTAATTCTTTTGCCCTTTAAACATAAGAAAACTGATAATAAAATTATAGAACTTCCAATAAACCAAAAAAGTAAATTTATTCCTAATGAAAAAAAACTTCCTGTAAAAGAATTAGCACTTATATTATTTCCTCCAAAAAGAACCCAAGGCATTTTCTCAATTATAGAATATAAACCAGTCCCTGTTAAAAATCTTGTAGGCAAAATATCTTCGTATTTACCTTGAATTACATCAAAAAATGCAATGGTTAAATCTGGATTTTTTATATAAAAAAAATATTGAATTGTAAAAAATAAAATAATAGAAATCAGTATATTTCTTAATGATTTCCAACCTAAGATATAAAAAGGTAGCAATAAAAATGTTAAATAATAAAACTTAAATAATGAAACAAATAAAACAATTAAATAATAATAATTAAAAAGTTTTTTTTTTAAAAAATAAATTCCGATAGCTAAAAATCCATATAAAATTACAGAAATATTTCCTGAAAAAAAACTAAAAAAAAATATACTTCCAAATGAAAAAATAATTAAAAAAAAATTTCTCCATTCATAATTATATTTAAACGTCTCTTTCAAAACAAAAAATATTAAAGAAAAAGAAATTATTTCAAGAAACACCCAAAAAAAATTTGCTGTTAGAATATTTATTGAACCTAAATATTTAAGCATTTCATATGTACTGGGCATGAAATTTGCAGTTAATGTAATATTTGGATGTAAACATTCTCTATGCATCTCTAGGCCATATGGGAAATTTCCTAAAAAAAAGTTTTTAGAAGCGCAGTAAATTATATGAAAATCCCAAAAAGGGATTTTTCCACCTAAAAATTTATGAACAATAAAATATACTGAATAAAAAGAAATGATTATCAATAAAATATCTAAATAAGGAATTGAGAATTTATATCCGGAAATTTTAAACGGACATTTCCATTGTAATAAACGAGAGTTATAAATCATTTTATAAAGAATTTTTTTTAATTAATTTTAAATAACTTTTAATAGTATTTTTCCACAAAAACTTTTTTGAAAAATTTTTAGAATTTTTTGACAATTTTTTATACATTTTTTTATTAATTAAAACTTGTCTTATTGAATTTTCAATTGAAGAAATATTACTTGGATTACAAATAATTCCAGTCTTTCCATGAATAACTGATTCTTTAGTGCCTCCTAAACCACTTGAAATTGATGGAAGACCGTATATTCCTGCCTCAATATAAGACATTCCAAAGCCTTCTATTGACATTGATTTTTTATCTTGAATAGTAGGCATTACATGTAGATTGGAAATTTTGAATAAAAGATCTTTCTCTCTATCATCTACCTTTCCTAAAATTTTCACATTTTTTTTTAAATTTAATTTATGAATTAATTTACTTATATTTTTCATTTCAGGTCCATCTCCAGCAATAAAATAAAGTAAATTTTTAAAGTCTTTGATTAACTCCTTAATAGCGTAAATAATATTCAAATGATTTTTTCTTTTCTCAAGTCTTGCTATAGTTAACAAAATTGGTTTAAAATTTTTGTATTTTTGAAAAGTATTTTTGCTTTTTTTAGAATCAAAATAAAAACGTTCAATGCCAGGATAAATCACTCCAACTTTACTAGATTTAATTCCTAAGTCCGTAATTTTTTTTTTTGTAAAATAGGAATTAGCGATAACATAATTAATTTTAGAAAATGTTTTTCTTATTCTTTTCCTTTTTATTATATTTTTATTTACCAAAACATCATTACCATGTGCAAGACAAAATATTTTTTCGTTTTTTATAACTTTATTCTTAATTAAATTTTCAGCACTTTTCCAAGAATCACAAAAAATTGAATTTATATTTTTTTTAAAATTAATAAATTTTCTAATATCCATACTCTTTCTTTTTCTTCTTATAATTTTTAAACCACGATACCTTACTATTTCATAACTTAAGATTTTATCGTGTTTTTCATCATCTGATAAATTTTTACTATCAGCAAAAACAAATATTTTAAAATTTTTTTTGTATAAATTATCAGCTAAACCTTTCATTAAATTTTCCATACCACCTAAAACAGGTGAAAAACATTGTGTAGAAATAACTATATTTTTTGATTGATTTAGTTTAGGCTTGCCCATAAATCATAAATAGTGAAAATTAATAAAATATATCCAGTAATTCTATCTGGTGGTTCTGGTACACGTTTATGGCCACAATCTCGTTTATCATTTCCAAAACAATTTTTAAAAATTAATTCTGATTATACATTAATTCAAGAAACATTAATTAGAATAAAAAATAATAAAATTTTTCATTCTCCTATATTAATTTGTAACGATGAGCATAGATTCTTAATAGCAGAGCAACTAAGAGAGCTAGGGATTAAACCAAAATTGATTATTCTGGAACCTATTGGAAAAAATACAGCTGCTGCGGTAACTGTGGCATCTTTAATAGTAAAAAAAATCGATCAAAACGCAAAAATTTTAGTTTTATCATCTGATCACAAAATTAATAAAACAAGTCAATTTAAAAAAATAATAAATAATTGTTCAAGAATTTGCGATCAAAATAAAATTATAATATTTGGTATTAAACCTAATGCGCCAAATAAAAATTTTTTTTGGAATTCAGGAATATTTTTTTTTAAAGCTGATTTAATGTTGAATGAAATCAATCATTATGATAGAAACACTTTAAATCAATCAATTAATTCAATTAGACATTCGACTAAAGATCTTGATTTTTTAAGATTATCAAAAAAATATTTTTCTAAAATTGTTTCAAAACCAATTGACATATCAGTAATAGAAAAATCGAAAAGTGTTGTTGTAAAAAATTTTGATATTCAATGGAGCGATGTTGGATCATGGCCATCTATTTTTAATTTGTCAAAAAAAGATAAACAAAACAATCTTATAAAAGGTTCCGTTCAAATAAAAAATGTAAAAAATAGTTTTATACAATCTGAAAATCAACAAGTAATGGTAATTAGTCAAAAAGATTTAATAATAATATCAACTAAAGATGCTTTATTAGTAATGCCAAATGATAGAAATATAAATATTAAAGAAAGCATTGAAAATTTATCCAAGAAAAATAATGAGAAAGTTCAATATCATCCTACTGTTTACAGGCCTTGGGGATCTTTTGAGGTACTTTTAACTAAAAAGAATTACCAAGTAAAAAAATTAAAAATCAATCCTAAACAAAAAATATCGTTACAGAAACATAAATATAGGTCGGAACATTGGATTGTAGTGAAAGGAAAAGCATGTATTACTAAAAATAATAAAATTTATCATTTAAAGAAAAATCAATCTATAGATATCCCTAAAGGTGCAAAACATAGAGTAGAAAATAAGGAAAATTTTTCTCTTACAATTATTGAGATTCAAACTGGAGATAAATTATTAGAAAATGATATTCTGAGATTTGAAGATCTTTATAATAGAAATTAAATTATTGTAAGATTCTTCCTTTAAGCGCTCTTTTTCTATCTGCCTCAACCATTATTGACACTAGTTCTTTAAACTTTACTTGAGGAGCCCAACCCAAAATTTGTTTTGCTTCTTTTCCATCTCCTTTCAAAAATGAAACATCTGAAGGTCTGTAATATTCATTATTCTTTTTAATTACAATTTTTTTAGTATTTTTATCTACAGCATATTCATTTGGTTTTCTTCCTTTCCAAACTAAATTAAATCCCATTAATTTTGCTGCTAGTGTTGCAAATTCCTTAACAGAATGCTCTTCCCCGGTAGCTAATATATAATCTTTTGGTTTATCGTTTTGCATCATTTTCCAGATTCCTTCTACAAAATCTCCTGCATAGCCCCAATCTCTTCGAGCATAATAATTTCCAAGTTCAAGTATTTTTTTTCTTCCAGCTTGGATTTCAGCTAATACTGAAGTTATTTTTCTTGTTACAAATTCAGTTCCTCTTAATGGTGACTCATGATTAAATAAAATGCCTGAGCACGCAAAAATCCCGTATGCCTCCCTATAATTAACAGTTATATGATGCCCAAATACTTTTGAAACTGCATACGGACTTCTTGGATGAAAAATAGTTTGTTTATTTATTTTTTTTTTTGACCCTTCTCCAAACATTTCAGATGATGAGGCTTGATAGAATTTAATTCTTTTATTAATCAATCTTATAGATTCTAGGATCCTCAAAACACCAAGCGCATCTGCTTGAGCAGTATATATTGGATTCTCAAAAGACAAACTTACAAAACTCTGTGCAGCGAGATTATAAATTTCGTCTGGTTTGATAAGTTTTACAATTCTTTCTATATTCGACTTTTCTAACAATTCAAGAGGTAGAAGTTCTATAGATTCAAGAATTCCTAATTCTTCAAGTCTCCACAAATTTAATGATGATGTTCTTCTATAACTTCCGTAAATTTTGTAGCCTTTGCTTAAAAGCAAATTTGCTAAATAAGCCCCATCTTGCCCTGTTATTCCTGTTATTAATGCTATTTTTTTTTTCATATTTAATTTAAAAATGTGCCCAGGGGCGGAATCGAACCACCGACACAAGGATTTTCAGTCCTTTGCTCTACCGACTGAGCTACCTGGGCATAAATACTAAAAGGTTTTAATATAATCTTATTTTTTATAGAAATCAAAATACAATAATATAATAATAATTAAAAAATTAATCTTTATGTCTATATACTATTCTACCTTTAGTTAAATCATATGGTGTCATTTCAACATCCACTTTATCACCAACCAGAACTCTAATTCTATTTTTTCTTAATTTACCTGAAGTATGTGCTAATACTTCATGATCATTTTCAAGTTTGACTTTAAACATAGCATTTGGCAAAAGCTCCAAAACTACACCAGTGAACTCTAAAGATTCTTCCTTAACCATTATTCTTTTTCCTCATATTAATTGATAATGCGTGAGCTTCTAACCCTTCAGCCTTTGCTATTTTTATGGCTGAATTAGACAATAATTGCAAGCTTTTTTTATTGCATTTTGTAAAAGTAATTTTTTTTAAAAAATCTGTAACACCTAGTCCAGAAGAAAATCTTGCAGTCCTTCCAGTTGGTAAAACATGGTTTGGTCCTGCAACATAGTCTCCTATTGCCTCAGGGCTATATCTTCCTAAAAAAACTGATCCTGCGTTATAAACATTCTTAAGAACTTTTTCTGGTTCTTTTATTGCTAATTCCAAGTGTTCTGGTGCTAATTGATTTATAATTTGGTAAGAATTTAAAATATTTTTTACAATGATTATTTTTCCATTATTTTTCCAACTTTTTGAAGCAATTTGTGATCTTGGCAATTCTTTTAAAATTAAATCAATTGACTTAATTACTTTTTTTGCGAAAGATAAATCATCAGTCAACAAAACAGATCTGGAATTTACATCATGTTCAGCTTGAGATAATAAATCTGCCGCAATCCATGATGGATTATTATTTTTATCAGAAACGACCAATATTTCTGATGGGCCAGCTATCATGTCAATTCCAACATCACCAAAAATTTTTTTTTTTGCAATAGTTACATAAATATTTCCAGGACCTACAATTTTATCAACTGATTCAACAGATCTTGTGCCCCATGCAAGTGCAGCAATTGAATGCGCACCTCCTACTCTGTATATTAAATCTATCTCAGCTATTTCAGCAGCCTTTGCGATTATTGGATTTAATTCCAAATCTTTTTGAGGAGTAACCATTGCCATTCTTTTTACTCCAGCTATTTTAGCTGGAATAGAATTCATTAATATAGAACTAGGATAACATGCTGTTCCACCTGGCACATAAATACCAATAGAGTTTATAGGTTTCCACTTAGAGCCTAAAACAACGCCTTTATTATCTTTATATTTATAATCTTTTGGAACTTGAAGAATGTGAAATTTCTTTATTCTTGAAGCAGAGAAATGAAGTGCTTTTGCAATATCTTTAGGGCATTTCTTCGCAAAAGCTTTTATTTTACTTTTATTTACTGAAATATTTTTTGTATTTAATTTACAATTATCAAATTTTTTTGCGTAATTAAATAATGCGCTATCTCCTTTATTTTGTATATTTTTAAATATTTTTTCAACTTCTCTTTCAACTCTAATATTTAAGGACTTGTTTTGACTAACAATACTAGAAATGAATTTCTTAATATCAGTATTTTTATAAATTATTTTTGCGTTCATAATATTTTTTTTTCGAAAAGATCGATTATTTTATTAATTTCATCAGATTTTGTCTTTAGTGAAACACGATTTACTATTAAATTAGATGATACATCGCTTATTTTTTCAACAACTTCAAGATTATTTTCTTTTAATGTTTTTCCAGTAGAAACCAAATCTACAATCATTTCGGAGATTCCTAATTGTGGTGCTATTTCAATAGAACCATTTAATTTTATACATTCAACTTGCTTACCCTTATTTACAAAAAAATTTTGTGTTGCTATCGGATATTTTGAAGCAACCTTAATAACACTAGAGCTTGGATCAATTTTCTTCTTCTTATTCTTGGCTAAAACCATTGAACATTTTCCTAATTTTAAATCAATTGGAGAATAAACTTCATCATAGTCAAACTCATTAATTACATCGCTACCAACAATTCCTAAATCTGCTCCTCCAAAAGCAACTATAGTTGGTACATCAAAATTTCTAACTTTAGTTAAGAAAAAATTTTTTGTTTTTGTTTTAAATAAAAGTTTTCTATTTTTTTCATCTTCAAAAAAATCTTTTTCTGGCTCAAGATTTAAAGAACTAAGTAATGAAATTATTTCTTTTGCAATTCTACCTTTGGGTATTGCTAATATAATTTTTGAATTTATTTTCATAATTCTACTCTTTTAATATTCGCGCCACAGCATTCAAGTTTTTTTACAATATCTTGATAACCTCTATCAATATGATAAATTCTATCAATATTAGTCTTACCTTCTGCCACTAAACCTGCTAGTACCAATGAAACTGAAGCTCTAAGATCAGTTGCCATAACCTCTGCCCCTTTTAATTTTTTTACCCCTTCAACTATCGCTAAATTACCTTTTAATTTAATTTTTGCACCCATTCTAATAAGTTCTGGAGCGTGCATAAATCTATTCTCAAATATATTTTCTGTTATCACTGAAGTGCCATTTGATATCGACATTACAGCCATTAGTTGTGCTTGCAAATCAGTTGGAAAACCTGGGTATGGTTCCGTTGTAACATCTACAGCATTTAATGAATTTGAATTTCTTTTAAAAATTATACTATTTTCAGTTACAATATAATCTACTCCTATATTTTCTAATACATTTAAAAAAAAAGTTAATAATTTCTTTTCCGCACCTATTAATTCTATTTCGCCACCTGCTATTGCAACAGCTAGCGCGTATGTGCCTGCTTCTATTCTATCAAACATTACTTGGTATTTTGTTTCCTGTAAATTGGTAACTCCTTCAACTAAAATTTTATTTGTGCCAAGCCCTTGAATTTTTGCTCCCATAGATTTTAAACAAAGTCCCAGATCTTCTATTTCAGGTTCTTTAGCAGCATTATGAATCTCAGTTGTACCTTTTGCTAAAACCGCTGCCATTAAAACATTTATAGTCGCACCCACTGATATTTTTGGAAAAACAATTTTATTACCCTTTAATCCATTTTGTGCTTCAGCATAGATATATCCTTTTTCAATAGAAATTTTTGCTCCTAATTTTTCAAGAGATTTCAAGTGTATATCAACCGGTCTTAAACCAATTGAACATCCTCCTGGCAAAGAAACAATTGCTTTTCCTGTTCTAGCCAATAAAGGTCCTAGAATTAAAATAGATGCTCTCATTTTTTTTACTAAATTATAAGGAGCTTTATTGTTTGTAATTTTTTTTGCATTTAATAGAATTTTTTTCGTTTCTTTAAAATTATTTAATCCTTCAATATCAACACCTAAAGAAGCTAAAAGTTCTAAAAAAAAGAAAGTATCTGTTAATTTTGGAACACCAGAAATAGAAATTTTCTTATCAGTCAATAAGCAAGATGCTAAAATTGCTAATGATGAATTCTTAGAACCGCTAATTTGAACTTTGCCAAAAAGAGGTTTGCCACCTTCTATAGATATTTTTTCCATTATGTTTAGATAGTGATTAATTAGAGTTTTGGAAATGTTACACATTTTTGACCTTGGTATTTACCTTTTCTATCAGCATAAGATGTTTCACAATCTGTATCTCCTTTTAAAAAAAGAAATTGGCAAGCCCCCTCATTAGCATATATTTTTGCTGGTAAAGGTGTTGTGTTTGAAAACTCTAAAGTTACGTGTCCTTCCCATTCAGGCTCTAATGGGGTACCATTAACTATTATTCCACATCTTGCATATGTCGATTTGCCTAAACAAATTACCATTATATTTCTAGGTATCTTAAAATACTCTACTGTTCTAGCCAAAGCAAAACTATTTGGAGGTACAACACAAACATTTGTTTTTCTATCAACAAAACTTTGATTAGAAAAATTTTTTGGATCTACAACTGCTGAATCAACGTTAGTAAATATTTTGAAATGATTTGATACTCTTGCATCATAACCGTAAGATGATACGCCATAAGATATTCCTTGTTTTCTGATTTGACTCTTTTCAAATGGCTTTATCATTTGTTTTTCTTTAACCATTCTTTTAATCCATTTATCAGACATTATTGTCATAAAAATCTTTTTTTACCTTTCTTCTCGTTAAATTTTCTCTTAATTTTAAAACTAGTTTCTTTTGTTCTTTTAAAAACTTTTCCTTTTTTGTTTTATTTTTTACAATCATTGAATTTAAAAATTATTAATCTTTTAGAAGATTATACTTTTTAACAATATTTTTAATATCTTTTAATTTAGTATTTTGATTCTTATTGTAATATATAATCAGAATAAATACGCCGCCATAGCTCAGTGGTAGAGCACACCATTGGTAATGGTGGGGTCGGTGGTTCGATTCCACTTGGCGGCACCATTCAAAGATAAAAATATTTTTAAGAATCAATTTATCAAATAAAAATAATGAATTATTCAACTTATCATTTAGGTATATAGCGCTCAATATCAGTTACTAATTTCATCGCCATAATTTGTTTGATAATGTTATAATTTTCAAAATGAAGTTACTTAATTTAATTTTAATCATTGTTAGTGGATCAATAATGATTAATAGATTAATTAAATATCACCCATATTCAAATTGGAGTTTAATAATAATTTTTATATTTGGATTTTTAACTCTTTTTTTTTTAATTTTATTTTTATTTAATAATGAGATAAAAAAAAAGTTTTTAATAACTTTTGTTTCAATATTTCTAACTATTTTTTTTATTAATCCTTTCTTAAGTTTTTATACCGAAAAGAATGATATTTATGGATTAAGATATAAAGCAGCAAAAAAAGCTAATTTATTTTATGACAAAAGAAACAGATTAGAAGTTATAAAGGACTTAAAAAAAGAAAATCAAGAAGCTTTTCCAGTTATACCTCCCACTGGTTTTTATAAAAGATTTAAGAATAAATATAAAATTCTACCGTTAGGTGGCATCTCTAATGTGCTAACAGTTCATTGCAATGAAAATGGCAAATGGTCTATTTATAAGAGTGATTCATATGGATTTAATAATAAAAAATTTTTTTATAGTTCTAAAAATAAAAAAAAATTTTTAATTATTGGGGATAGTTTTGCTCAAGGAGCATGTGTAAAACAAGAAAATACTTTGGCAGGACAATTAAATAAAATAAATATAGAAGCAAAAAGCCTTGGTATGGATGGAAATGGACCAATCGCAGCTCTAGCAACTATAAGAGAGTATGCTAAAATAATCAAACCAGAATACATTATCTGGGTTTTACATGATAATGATATAGGAGACTTGCAAAGAGAATTGGAAAATGTTTTTTTAAAAAATTATCTGAATCCTGATTTTAATCAAAACCTTATAAATAAAAAAACTGAGATAAATATACTTTTGAAAAATGTTATTTCTAAAGAATATATTAAGAACGAAGATAAAATAAGAAATTTTTTAAATAAATGTTTTTCTCTTTTCTATATTAGAAAATTAATTGGTTTCAATAAATTTAGTTTTGAAAAATTAGACAAAGAAGATAAAAAAGAACTTTATAAAGATTTAAAAAAAGTAATTTATTTAATGAAAAATGAATCTGAAAAAATTTCTGCGACTCTTAAAATTGTTTATGTTCCTGACATATTGCAATTTGACTCAAAAGAACATAACAAAAAAGATTCAACATACCTAATAAATATTGAGGAAATTAAAGAAATTATAAAAATTTCAAATGTAGAATGGCTAAATTTTTATGAAATAATGTTAGATTCAGAGAAACCTCAAAATTTTTATCCATTCAAATTAAAAGGACATTTTACTCCTGAAGGATATGAGACTCTAGCAAAACAAATAAAGAGCTTTATACAATAAACAGAAATCAATGTAGCTGACCATCTTCAAAAAGCCAGCTACATTTAATTAATCATTTTTTTACTAATTATCCGCCATTTGCTGCAGCAAAATCTTTTGAAACCACTCTCCAGCATTCATGTGATCCTTCTTGAGATTTGGTTACTGCAAATTTTCTCCCAGCTTTATCTTCAATTCTGTAATCTGATGTATTAAACTTTTTTTTAGTTTTAACATCATAGAATGAAAGTTCTTCAGCCATGTATACCTCCTAGTTAGGTTAAAATTAAGTAATAGAGATATTCTACCATAATTGAGCCAAGCCAAAAACTGGCTTGACTTTAGAAAAAAAACAATATAAAAAAGAACAAAACAAGAACATTTGAACATGAAAATAAAGTCATATTTAAATTCTGTTTGTGCAGGATTTCCCTCCCCTGCAAGTGATTATTTAGAGGGAGAAATTGATTTAAATAGATATTTAATTAATAATCCTTTAGCAACATTTATAGTAAAATCCCAAGGAAACTGCATGTTACAGGCTGGAATACACTCAGGGGATCTCCTCATTGTAGATAGAAGTATAAAGCCTAAAAATAACTCTGTGGTTATAGCGTCTATTAATGGCGATCTAACAGTAAAGAGAATTAAAATCTCAGGTAAGAAATATTTCTTAACATCAGATAACAAAAACTACGAAGATCTAAAAATAAATAACGAATCAGATATATTTATATGGGGGATAGTTACTAAAGTTATTCATAATGTGTATTAAAAATAAAAAAAGAGTATTTGCATTAGCAGATTGCAATTCCTTTTATGCATCATGTGAAAGAGTATTTAATCCAAAGCTCGAAAACAAACCCGTAGTAGTTTTATCAAATAACGATGGTTGCATTGTCGCAAGAACAAATGAAGCAAAAGCATTAGGTATTAAAATGGGCGAACCTCTATTTAAAGCAAAAAAAACTATAGAAAGATATAAAGTAAAAGTTTTTTCTTCTAACTATACTTTATACGGCAGCATGTCTAACAGAGTAATGAAAATACTAGAACTATCGTTTCCTAATATAGAAATTTACTCAATTGATGAAGCTTTTATGGACATATCAAGTCTTAAAAAGATTTATAATTATTCTAATTATGCAAGTAAGGTACGAGAAATTATATTAAAATGGACTGGTATTCCAGTAAGTATTGGTATCGGTGAAACTAAAACTCTAGCAAAAATTGCAAATCATATTGTAAAAAATAATCCAAGAATTAAAGGTGTTTTTGATATTACAAAAATAAAAAATAAAGAAAAAATTTTAAAAACAATAAAAGTAGAAAAAATCTGGGGAATTGGGAATAAATTATCTGAATTTTTAATAAAAAATAATATTAAAAATGCTTATGAATTTACACAACAAGATAATAGTTGGATAAGAAAAAATATGAATATATTAGGTCTAAAGACAAAAATGGAATTAAGTGGAATATCTTGCTATGAATTAGAAAATAATTCTAAATTAAGGAAAAGTTGCTGTGTATCAAGATCTTTCGGTAAAAGAATAATAAAGTTAAAAGATATGCAAGAAGCTATTTCCACTTATATATCTAAAGCAGCAGAAAAGATAAGAATTGAAAAGTTAGTTGCTAACAATATAAATCTTTATATTCGAACTAATCCATTTAATAAAAACCCTAAAGAATATTATACAAATAGCATTTCGATTCCTTTAGATTATCCAACAAATAATACAATTACTTTAAATAAAAAAACTTTAATTGGTCTAAACAAGATTTTTAAAAAAGGATATTTATATCAAAAAGCTGGTGTAATTTTATCTGGTCTAGAGATCGAAAATACTGATTTAAATTTATTTAAACAAAATGATGAAAAAGAAAAAACTTTAATGAATACGTTTGATTTTATAAATAAAAAACACGGAAAAAATTCTCTTTGTATTGCATCTGAAGGAATTCAAAAAAAATGGTTAATGAAAAGAAACAAATGTTCTTCAAATTTTACAACCAATTTAAAAGATTTATTAATGGTTAGATGTTAAAAAATTATTTTAAAATTTCCTTAATTTTCTTAAAAACATTATCAACAGATAGTGAATTCATTAAATTTTTTTTTGTATTCCAATCAAAATCCTTTTTTCCTGTTAGTTGGTTAAAAGTTTTTTTTGTACGAATGTAATATGCATTCTTTCCTTTTGGAGCATAACGAGTCTCTAAGCTTGGACCAAATAATCCTAATGTAGGGATACCGGTTGCTGAGGCAATATGCATTAAACCAGAATCGTTGCCAATAAAAATCCTACATTTTTTGAGATGGGCTGCAACTTCAATTAAATTTAATTTCCCACAAAAATTTTTAACTTCAATTTTTTTAATATGTTTAGTAATTTTTTCAGTATTTTTTAAATCTTTTGAAGAACCAAAAAAAACTATAGATTTTTTCTTTCCAAATTGCTTCTCTTTTAAACACATTTTAATTAATTTTACAAAATTTTCAGAGGGCCAGACTTTTGCAGACCAATTTGCTGATGCACCAATAGCAATAGAATTCTTTAATTTTAAAAAATCTTTAGAAATCTTCTTCATATCTTTTTTCAAAACAGGTATCGAAGGTAAGGGTAAATGTTTAGTTTTCATTAAAATAGCAAGTTCCTCCAATCTATGAATTGTTTTATTAGTTGGTTTATAAATATATTTTTTTTTTTTTAAAATAAAATAACTTATAATTGATCCTCGTAAATCGATAACAATATCCCATTTATTAAGAAAGATTTTACTCCAAAGCTCTAACCAGTGAAATTTTAAGAATTTTTTTTTTAGAATATAAATTTTTTTAATATTATTAAAATTTTTAAACAACGAAGCAGCTGTTTCCCCGGTTGCTACATATAAAAAAGAATCTGGAAACTTATTTTTTATGTAATTTAAAATACTAGTGGATAAGACAGCATCTCCTATTCTGGTTGATGTGATAAAAAGTACTTTCATAAAATTTGTTTAGCAAGTATTTTGTATTTATACTTTTATGTATTACTACAAACTCAAAAAAAAATCTATTATCTGTATAGAAGGTAAAGATTCAACTTCTTTCTTACAAGGAATAATTACAAATAATACGAATAAAATAAAAACTAATCGTGTAATTTATTCTACTTTACTATCGCCACAAGGAAAATTATTACATGATTTCTTTTTATTTACAGATATGGGAAAAATTTATTTAGATGCTCCAAAACATAATATTAATAAATTAAAAGAAAAACTTAATTTATATAAATTAAATAGAGACATGACTATTAAAGAAGAAAAAATTTATTCATATTTTATATTTTTTGGAAAATCAACAAACAAAAATCTTGGTCTTTCAAAAAAATTGGGAGAATTAAAAAAAGTAAATTCTTCTAAATTTTTTAATGATCCAAGAAATATTAATTTAGGATCAAGAATTATTTGCTATGAAAAAAAAGATGAAGATAAATTAATTAAAATTATCAAAAATAAGGAAATAAAATTAAATTCTCAAGAATATGAAAAAAGAAGAATTTTGAATTGTATCCCAGATATAGAAAAAGATAACTTATATAATAAAGCTTATTTACTACAATATAATTTTCAAAACTTAAATTCAATTTGTTGGAAAAAAGGATGTTTTATAGGACAAGAAGTAACAATTAAAATGAAAAATAGAGGTTTTGTTAAAAAAAAATTATATGTTGTTAAGTCATTAACAAAAGAACTTGATTCGCCTAAAGAAATAAAATTTAAAAACGAATTAATTGGGGAAACAACTTCTCATTACAAAAATATTGCTTTGGCTATGGTTAAAATAGATAAAATAAAGAATATAAAAAAAGAAAAAAATACTTTAATTATTTAATAATTTTCAGAAATTGTAGAAAAGGGGAATTTTTATTAACCTTAATTTTTTTTAATTTCTTTATACCAGATATACCGAATTGTTCTTTGATTGATTCTTCTAACCAAAAGATGCTTCGTTGTTCTTTTTTTTTATTCCTAAAACTTAATTTTTCTTTTTGTTGTTCTTGTATTTTTTTTGCTAAATTTTCTATATTTTTATCTTCTTTAGAAGAAATTAAAATTATAGGTATAGATTGATCCTTAGAATAATTACCAATCTTAATAGAATTAACAACATCATTATATGTATTAATTGCGACGTTTCCTAAATCAGATTTTGTTATCGCAATAATGTCTGGAATTTCAACAATTCCTGCTTTCATAAATTGCAACGCGTCTCCTGATCCTGGTTGAACACAAAATAAAACAATATCTGCAATATTAGCGATATCAGTTTCTGATTGGCCCACTCCTACAGTTTCAACTATTGTTAAATCAAACAATGCGTTTAGTATGAATACTGATGATAAAGTAATTGATGCTAGACCACCTAACTTATCCCTAGCCGCCATAGATCTAATAAAAAGACCTTTGTCATTTGGATTGTTTTCTAACCTAATCCTATCTCCTAATAAAGCGCCTTTAGTTTTTTTTGATGAAGGATCAACTGCTATTACTGCTACAGTTCTTTTTTTGCCTCTGTAATACTTTATTAAGTTTTTAATTAAACTTGATTTCCCAACACCAGGTGGACCTGTTATGCCAAGAATACTACCATTCCTAGATTTATAAGCTTGAGTTAGCAAAGAAAGGTTTTTTTTATCGAAAGGATCTTTCTCAATTTCAACTAAAGCATCTGCCAATCCAATTTTTCCCTTTTTTTTAATTTTATTTATATCCATACGTGTTATTTTTGTATTTTTGAGAAATCTGCATAAACTTTTAACGTATCCAGCACTTTTTTTAGAATTGAGAGTCTGTTGCTTTTAATTTTAGTATCATCAACATTAACCATAACGTTGTCAAAAAAATTATTTAAAGGAGTGTATAAATTAGAAATTGTATTTAATACACTTTTAAAATCTTCTTGTTCCTTTTTTATTTTATTTTTTAATTTATCTAATGCTTCCACTAAAATCTTTTCATGATGTTGTTTTAATAAATTTTTATCTACACAATTATTTATCTCCATTTTTTTACCTTCAATTGTTACTATATTTAGTGCTCTTTTATTTAATTCGATGATTTTTTTTCCTTCTCCTTTATTAATAAAGTCATTTAAAGCTATAAATTTTTTATAAAGAGTTAAGAAATCACTACTAAAAGACTCTCCAATAAAAAAAGCGTTTACTATGTCCTGTCTTTTAGTAATTGATTTTAAAAAGAATCTAAATCTATCTATTAAAAAAATTATTAATTTTTTAATTTCAAACTTTTTTGATTCTTCCAAAGAATATTTATTTATTACCTCTTCATTAAAAAAATTTTCTAATTCAATTTTTAAATTATTTTCTATAATTAATCGTAAAATTCCTAAAGCAGATCTTCTTAATGCATATGGATCTTTTGAAGATGTTGGCATTTCATCTATTAAAAAAAAACCAAGAAGAGTATCTAATTTATCAGATAGTGATAACAAAATACTCAGGTTATTTTTAGGACATAAATCTAAAGGCCCTTTAGGAAGATATTGTTCTTTTAAAGATAAACAAATAGCCTTATCTTTCTTCTCTACTTCAGCAATATATCCTCCTATAATCCCTTGAAGCTCAGGAAATTCTCTAACTACCCCAGTCGTTAAATCAAGTATTGTAAGTTGTACGGCTTCAGTTAGATGCTTGATGTTAAAATTAAAATTTAAATGGGTTGATAAATTTATGGCAAAAAATTCCATTCTTTTAGTTTTATCATGAAAAGTTCCTAGTTTATGGTGAAATTGAATATCCGATAGCAATTGCTTTCTTGACTCCAATTTAATTTTTAAATCGTTTTCCCAATAAAATGCTGCATCTGCAAATCTTGCTTCCAAAACTTTTACATTATCTTTAACAATTTCTTCTTGAAACTTTTTTTCAGTAAAATCTCCAACAATTACAAAATAATGGCTTAAATTATTATTTTTTTCAAATAAAGGAATAAAATTTTGATCATTAATCATAACTACTTCTAGAATCTCTTGTGGCAATGACATATAGTCTTTGTGGATTTTTCCAAATAAAACATCTGGATATTCTGTTAAACCCGCGTTTAAAGAAATAAGAGAATTATATTCATCTTTTAAAACAATTTTTTTTCTTTTACAAAAATTATTTATTTCTTTTTTAACTTTTTCTTCTCTTTTATTTTGTTCAATAATAACCTTAAATCTGTTTAATTTTTTTTTGTATTGATCAAAATCTTTAAATTTAACTTCCTTTTCAATTTTTTTATGAGAAATAGTAAAAGAATTATTATTTATTGAATAGGTCTGCAAAAAATCTAATGGTATAAATTTGTTGTCAAAATAAAACAAAATATTATTTATTGGTCTACCCCACTTAAAACTATCATGTATCCATCTCATTGATTTTGGCCAATTAATTGATGTAATAATATTCTCTAAATTATTTTTAATCACCTCCTCAGATTTTTTTCCAATGACTTCGTATTTTGCAAAATAGTAATCTTGATTATTTATTTGTTTTTTTTCTAGCTTCTCTTTGGAAATTCCAACTTTTTTTAAAAATCCTGAAATTGCATTTTCTGGTGCATTAATAGGAGGCCCTTTTATTTCTTTAATTGAGTTTTTTTGTTCTTTAATAAGATTGCTACATGAAAAAATTAATCTTAATGGAGTAAAATTAGAGTTTATATTAATTTCTTTGGATAATGATAGATTATTTTCAATAATTACATCCTTTATTTTGTTTTTAAATTGTTCAACAACATTTTTCTGTAACCAATAAGGAATTTCTTCGGATAATAATTCAATGAATAGTTCTGACATATCAACTTAAAGTTCTTGTTTTATATATATCTCACAGCAACTTTTAACCAATGATCTTATTTTTAAAATATACGACTGTCTTTGAGCAACTCCTATAACACCTCTAGCAT
>CAZWXP010000023.1:0-8840 GCA_964637965.1 uncultured Alphaproteobacteria bacterium
TTTTAAAAAATTTAAAATTAATAAAGCAAAATTTATAACCGCTATAGCAATGTTCTATGATTTAAAAAAACCAAATAATTTTCTTTGTGAAATAAAAAAAGTACTTAATAAAGATGGTATTTTCATTTTAGAACAATCAGATTTGCGATTGATGTTAAAGCAAAATTCATTTGATACAATTTGCCACGAACACCTTGAATATTATTCAATAAAAATAATTATAGAAATGTTAGAAAAAAACGGTTTAAAAGCTTTTGATCATGAATACAACGAAAGTAACGGGGGAAGTTCAAGATTTTATATTTGTCATAAAGAAAATAACAAATATAAAAAAACAGTTAGATTAAAAAATGCCATAGACTTAGAAAAAAAATCAAAAATTAATAGCATTAAAACCTTAAAAAAGTTTGAAAAAAAAATTAACAAATTAAAAAAAAAAATATTGCATGTTGTTAATACATATAAAAAAAAGGGTCCAATACATGGATATGGAGCTTCCACAAAGGGGAACGTGCTATTACAGTATTTTAAAATTGATAAAAACACTATGAGTTGTATAGCGGATCGTAATCCTTTTAAATGGGGTAAATGTACACCTGGAACTAATATAAAAATAATATCAGAAAAAACTTCAAGATTACAAAAGCCTAAACTTTATATGGTTTTACCATGGCACTTTAAAAAAGAAATTATTAAAAGAGAAAAAAATTTTTTAAAAAACAATGGCGCGTTATTTTTTCCACTTCCAAATTGTGAAATTATAAAAAAATAAATTGGTAGCGGGGGTAGGATTTGAACCTACGACCTTCAGGTTATGAGCCTGACGAGCTACCAAACTGCTCCACCCCGCGACAAAAGAAAAACAAATATTAAATTAAGGTATGTTTTATTATTTGTAAATAGAATTCATGCAGAATATATAAGTAGATTTTTTTAGTATTCAAAAAAAGAATTAACCGGCAGCTACCTACTCTCCCATATCTTAAGATAAAGTAGCATCGGCGCTGGGAAGTTTCACTACCGAGTTCGGAATGGAGTCGGGTGGGAGCTTCCCGCTAAAACCACCGGAGAAAAAATTATATTAAAAAAAGAAAATTAATTCAAGAATTTTTGTTAAAAAAAACGTTTAAATAATAAATACACAAAAAATTTAAATAAAAAACAAATATTACCCATGTAATTATTTCATCTAATCCAGAAGTAAAAATTGTTAAAGGAGTGAACCATAAATAAAAAGTAATTAAATAAACAGATGAACTATATTTAATGAAAAAGAATTTTTTTTTGCTTTCTTTTAATTTAATTAAATAAGGAAAAGTAAATAATAAAAATATTAGCCTATAATCAAAATTAGCACCTAGAATAAAAGTGCCACAAAAAATGGATCCCCCTAAAATAAAAAATAAATAATCTTGATCATTTAAAATTTTATTATTGTCCTTATAAATTACATTTTTTGAAAAAATTAAAATAATTATTAATAACAAAAACAGTCTTGAAATAATAAAAGATTTATTTTTAAAATCATTTGTATAGAGAATATTGAAGACACCGTTTTTAAAATTTTGATAATCTCCCAATATATAATTTTTTGAAGCATGGAAAATTGATGTTAACTTATAATGAATATTGTTTAATCCTTCTTCTAAGACATTATAACCATAGGAAAAGAAAAAAGTTTCATGTGTTTTTTCTTTAATTAATAAAATATCCGAAAAATTTATTATTATATACAAAGAAAAAGTTAAGAAAGTTATTATAGCAAAAATTTTATTCCAAAAATTCCTTTTAAAAAAAATAAATACTAAAAAAATTGGATAAAATTTAAGTAAAGAAGATATAAAAATTAAAATATAAGAAAAAAAATTTAAAATAAGATTCTTTTTTCTTATTAAATATAAGAATGCAAAACATAGAAAAAAAATAAATAAATCAGCGTTGCCTCTTTCTATAGCTAACATAACAGGCGGGGATAAAATAACTAAAATATATATGAATAAATCTTGAAATTTTTTTATTGTTATAAACTTAAAAAAAACAAAATAGAATAATAAAGCTGATGTAGTTCCAAAAATTAAATAATATTTCTGGTGAATTCCTAATTTTAAAAACTGTACCCATACAGGCATGTAGTTGTATATTCTTTGCCATGCATCACAATTTTTAAATTGATCATAATAGTCCTGCGTATGTACAGAATTAACTTTACAGAAATCATTTACAAAAAAAGGATATATATCAGAAAATAAAATTTCTCTTGCAGGAACGCCAAAGAATTTCCAAACTTGGTAATAATCTATTCCATATAAAACTCCTATAAGTAGAATTAAAGAGAAATATAAAACTATTGATAAAAAAAGAATTAATTTAAAATTAAAGTTTTTTAAATTTAAGAAGTTTTTAATATATAAATTCACTCAATAAAGTTTAATTAATACTAAAATTAATCTACTATAATTAAAAAAAAATTATAAATAAATTATAATAAAAAAAAACAGTGGAGTATCTAAATAAAACCAAAATTAAAACTTTTCTACCTTTCTTTTTAGGTTTTTTTTTGTCGTTTTCTTTAATAGCTTACAAATTTTTTTTTTTTAATCTTACACTAGATCCGAGTTTTGAATCTCTAGATTATATTAGGCCTGCAAAAGTTTTTTTTGAGACTCAATCATTTGAATTATTTCTTGAATCATTAAGAGCAAGGGGCCCTACTTATCCTTTATTAATTTCTTTTCTATTTAAAATTTTTGGAGAGAATACTTTTATTTCAATTCTATTTTTCCAATCCATTCTAAATGGCTTATTAGTTCATTGTTTTATAAAGATAAAAAATATTTTTTTTAAAGATTATTTCTATCTTAGTTTAATAATAATCGTATTTAATCTAAATATATTATTGGCATCAACAACAATACTTCCAGATTTTTTATTACTATTCTTTTTAACAAACGGAATTTACTTTTATTTAAAATTTTTTAAAAAAAAAGGAAAGTTAAATTTAATTATAGGAAATATATTTTTTGGCTTAGCATTTATAACAAAACCAGTGGGAATTTTACTTCCTTTTTTCCTATTTCTAGCATTAATAATTTTCTTTATATTTCAAAAAAAAGTTAATATATACAACAAAATATTATTGTCTTTATCTCCATTATTGATTATTTACTTGATTGCTTCTCCAGTTTACACCTATCATTATAAAGAAAGTGGGGTGCTTTCTTTTTCTTTTCATAAAGGGGGGCATCTATTACATGGTGTTTATCCATGCTTAAGTAATAAATGGGGATGTGGACAGAAAAATAAAATTGCTCGTGAAAAAGCAAAAAAAATAGCCAAAGATGTTGAAGATAATTTTTTTAAAAATAAATATAAAATTTTAAATTCAGACTTTGATAAAGAAAATTTTATTGATACAATGCAAATATCACAAATTCATGAAAAAGAAGCTTTCAAATTAATAAAAGAAATTAAAACAACTCAAATAATACAATCGGCTTTTTTTTCATATATGAAATTAACGTTCCATACTTCTTTAATAGGTTTTATTGATTTGCATAATATAAATTATGATAAATACAAAATTACAAGTAATTTTAATAAAATTACATTTATATGGTTGGTAGGACAAATTGCGCTTATAATATCCAGGTTTTTTCAAATTTATGGAATTTTTTATTATTTAAAAAGTAACAAAAAAAATTCATATTCTATTATTTTTTTATTACTTATCTGTATTGCGTTTCTAATACCTGCTTTAAGCATTGGAAACTATAGATATAGACTTCCTATTGAAATAATACTAAGCCTACTTACAATTCTTGGGGTAAGAAAATTTATAAAAAACCATTTATAAATTTTTTTATTTTTATTTTAAATAAATTTTATTAATAGAAAATGAACCAAGAATTATCATAAATGGTTCTATAGGAAAACGGTATCTAATTGAAACAATAGTAATTGTATATATGAAAACAATGAAAAAGCTTACACAAATTAAAGGAAAAATTTGGTAGAAATATTTTCTTGAATATTTGAGAAAAAAAATAAATGAAAAAACGAAAATACTTCCATACGAAATTAAAGATAAAGCTTTATAAAAAAAAGTTTTATATTCCTCTGCATATGGATAAGGTCTCCAAAATCTAATGAATTTTTTTATTGTTAAATTGGCAAATTCTTTTGGCTCTTCTCTGATAAATCTATATGCTTCTTTTTTAAAGAACTTATTACTTTTGAAGTAATCATGTCCTAACTCAGACGGTCCCAAAATTAATCTGTGGTCTACATCGGTTCCTCCAATACCGCCTCCACTTTTATTTAAAATATTATTTCCTGCGTATATATGCCAACCGTAAGCAAGATTTGTTGGAACAAATGAATTGTATTTTTTATAATTATGTACCCACCATGGACTCAATAAAATAGCCAGTGTACAAAAATATATTCCAAAAAATCTAAAAAAAGTTTTAAATAAATTTTTTTTATAAAGAAATATAAAAATTAAAATTAATAGTGGAGCAATAAAAAAGGACATAGATTTTACATAGATACTTAAAACAATAAAAAAAATTCCATAAAAAAATTTATCTCTGTAAAAATTTAATATTGATATAAGTAATAAAAATATATACAAAGTTTCATTTAAACCGCTAATTGAATAAAAAATAGAAAATGGGTACAAAGCAAAGATGCTAGCCGTAATCTTAGCCAAAATGCTTTTGTGAAATATTTCTAAAGATAACAAATAAATTATATAAATTGTTGCAGATGAAATTAAAATATCTGCAAATATAAAACCTAGGTCTGAATTAATAATTAAATTACTTAAATACATATAAACTCCGTATCCAGGCATATGAATACTTGAAGTAACAATTTGTCCATTAAATATTTCTGTGCCTATTAATCTATGTGTTTCAGTATCACCAAATAAAGGATTGCCGTAAAAAATTAATGTTAATGCCCTAATTAAGAAACCAAAAGCTACGATATTAAATATATTTTGATTTAAAAAAAAATTCTTTAAGTGAATCATTGATCAAACCATTTATTACTTTCTGGATGGGAATTTCTTAAGTTTACCAATCCAATACGGAATTCTTGATAATGAAACTTAGCTGATGTGTCTTTTGGAAATTTGTTTTTTACTAATTCTTTTCTAATAAAAAAAGCATTCATACCTGATATATTACAACCAACCAAACTATATTTCTTTTTATTTAAATTGTCAGTTAATAGTTGTAAAGAAGAACCGGAATAATCGTCATATTTCCAACTGAAATTTGGCGAATATTTTATAGTCTTTTTAATAGGTGGTGGGAACTTCGAATTATATTCAACAACAATTACACGGGGTTTAATTTGAGATAATTTATTTAATAAATAAACTTCATTGCCATCAATATCTATTGATAATAAATCAATTTTACCTTTAAGATTAACAGATTTTATAACACTGTTAATATTTTCCGCAGTAAGTTTTTTTTTGTAAATTTTAAGTTTTTTTTTTTTTAGAAAGGCATCATATTTTTTTTTTATTTTTTTTATTTTTGATCCAGAAGCTTCTAGCCAAATTCCTGTCCAACCATTTAATAAGAGAAATGTTGTATTATTATCTTTACTATTAACACCAAACTCCAAGAATTTTTTATTTGTCGTACCAATTCTTTTAAAAATTTCGTTTAAAATGCCATCTTCATCAGTCTGCGAAAACACTTTAAAACCATGTGGGATTAAATTTTTTTTGTCTCTTTTAAATTCCTTTTTTTTTATAGTATCTATTTCTTGCCTTAACTTTGATTGAAATAAAACCTCTTTCTTATTCGTAGCATAATAATATTGAAGTATTCTATTCAAAAAATTTTTTATCATTTTATTTAATTAGACTTAAGAATTTATTTTAATTTTTTTTTTAATATGATGCTTATAATAATAAAAATAACTAGAAGTCCTATAATAATAAAATTTTCATAATTTATTAGATCATTTAATTCTATAGATCCTTCTTTAGTTATTATTTCTTTTAATTTAAATCCTGCCAAGGAATATAATGCAACAAATGGGGTAATGCCAATAACTGTAGTAATAATAAACATTCTTAAATTAACTTTTAAAATCACAGCAATTGAATTTTGAATTATATATGGAATTGGAATTAATCTTAAAAGTAATAAATATTGAAACTCATTATCTTTGAATTTCATATTGATTTTCTTTATAAAAAAATTAGCCTTTTCAAAAATACGAGAAACAAAAATTTTTTTTAATAATAAAAAATTTAAACCTCCTCCAATAGTGATTATCAAAATTGATATAGGAATACTGACATATGGGGAAAATAAGAAACTAGCAAAAATTATCATTACTGCAGAAACAGGTAAAATTACTGATAGCATAAACAGCCAAGCTAAATAAAAGAAAAATATAGAAATTAGATAATTTTCCTGAATTAATCTTTCAAAAAATAAATAGTTTTTTTTAAAATATTCAATTGTAAGAAAATTATTTAAATCAAATATATAAAAAAAAACTAAAAAAATACAAATTAATATAAAAAGAAAATGTTTTTTATATAAGGTAAAATTCATTTGATTATTATAAATAAAAAAATTCTTAAAAAACTTAGTTTTTCATTAAAAAATAAGAAAAATTAAGCTTCAATTCTTTAATTGATTTATGACACATAATAAGACACAATACTGATAAATATAAACTTATGACACAAAATTATCTATGAAATTATTGAAACAAAATAAAACTTTTCATATTAGAAGAAGAATACCTATGGACCTTAAAGAATACTTCCCTAATAAAATATATATAGCTAGATCACTTCATACTACCGACGCTTTGTTTGCTAAGAAAAAGGGAGAAATTTTAAATTCAACTATAAATAATATTTTTAAAGCTATTAGAAAACAAAAATCATTTGAATCAAATCATGATAATTTAAGAAAATTTACTAGAAACCTAGTCTCACAAAAACTACCTTTTAAAAAAAAATTGAATCAACCTTTAAATGTCTGCTTAATTAAAATACCAACTTTTGAAGCTCCCCAAAGTTTAAGCTATTTTAATAGTGTGCCTAATTTAGGGCTTGCTTATGTTGCGGGTGCCGTTAGAGAGGCAGGGCATAATTTACAAATCATTGATGGACCCGGTGAAGCAATAACCAAATATACTTATTTTAAAACTAGTGACAATAAATTGTGGGCCCATGGTCTAACAATGGATGAAATTGTCGAGAGAATAAAACCCAATACAGATGTAATTGGAATAACAAATATGTTTCTTCATGAGTGGGAATTTATATATAAAATTTTAAAACTTATTAAACAAAAATACCCCGATATTACTATTGTTGTAGGCGGAGAAACTGCAACTGCTTGGTGGGACTACATGCTTAAGAAAAGTCCTGAGTTAGATATTTGCGCTATTGGAGAAGGAGAAGGTGTAATGGTAGGATTGCTAGACATATTAAGTCATGGAAAATCATTAAGTAATGCTGGTTCTATAGCATATAAAAAAAACAATGGGGAAATAGCTGTTACCGAAAGAATGAAAAGAATAACAAATATAAATGATATTCCTTTACCAGCTTGGGATTTATTTCCAGTTGATGAATATTTAAAACATGAATTTGGGAGTGGTGTAAATAGAGGAAAATCAATGCCTATGTTGACAAGCAGAGGTTGCCCCTTTCAATGTACTTTTTGTTCTTCAGCTGATATGTGGACTACAAGATACTTTGCTAGAGACCCTAACAAAGTAGCGGATGAAGTTGAATTTTATCAAAAAAGATATGATGTTAACAATATAAATTTTAATGATCTTACTGCTGTCCTAACAAAAAAATGGATTGTAGAGTTTTGTAATGTTATTTTAGATAGAAAACTTAAATTTTCATGGCAATTACCCTCGGGAACAAGATCAGAGGCAGTTGATTTTGAAGCTGCAAAATTACTTTATAATTCTGGTTGTAGAAACTTCGGATATGCACCTGAGAGTGGGTCGCCAAGAGTCTTAGAAAAAATAAAAAAGAAAGTAAAAATACCAGGCTTGATTACTTCTCTTAAATCTTCATTAAAAGCAGATTTAAAAACCCATGCAAATATAATAGTTGGTTTTCCAGAAGAAAAATTAAAAGATTTATTTTACACTTATCTTCTATTATTAAAAATGGCAGTTACTGGTTTACATGGAGCGTCAGTCATGATGTTTACTCCATATCCTGGTAGCGCATTATATAGAGAATTAAAAAGTAAAAAGAAAATTGATATAGATACGAAATATATATATAGCACATTAACTAGATCGGGTGCTTCGACAAAAAGCTATAGTAATTTCTTTGGAACACGTTTTTTAATTGTTACTCAATGGTTTTTTCTTTTAAGCTTCTTTTCTTTAATGTATGGAATTAGACCCTTGCGATTATTTAAACTCTTAAAAAATATTATTAAAAAGAAACAAGAAACAGTTATGGATCAATTCTTAGTTGAAAAATACAAACAATTAAGAAGATTCTTCAGTTTTGTAAATTAATTGAATATAAACAAGAATATCTTTAACGAACCTTTTTTCTACACGCTATAAATCAAGATTTTGAGCTATTAGTACTAGTTAGCTTCACATGTTACCATGCTTCCACATCTAGCCTATCAACGTGGTAGTCTTCCACAGCTCTATAAGGAAAACTAGTATCGAGGTGGGCTTCCCACTTAGATGCTTTCAGCGGTTATCCTTTCCGTACATAGCTACCCGGCGATGCCGCTGGCGCGACAACCGGTACACCAGAGGTACGTCCACCCCGGTCCTCTCGTACTAAGGGCAGATCCTCTCAG
>CAZWXP010000024.1:0-4054 GCA_964637965.1 uncultured Alphaproteobacteria bacterium
AAGGAGAATGTGGCCCCTTGCAAAGATCAAGAAACTTCCCTTGTTTATAAATTGTAATTTCATCTTTATTTGGAATATCTTTTATAATTTCAGTTTTATATATTTCGCCTTGGTTTTTAAAATAATCAATTGCTTTTTTTCTACTCCAAACTTCTTTTTCAAATGACTCATTCTTATTAATTATTTCTAACATTTTTTTTTCTATTTTTATTAAATCTTCAGGAGTAAATGGTTTTTTTTTTGAAAAATCGTAATAAAATCCATTCTCTATTGGTGGCCCAATTGTAATTTGAACATCAGGATAAAGTATTTTTACAGCTTCAGCCATAACATGCGCTGCATCAGGTCTTAATATTTCAATTCCTAAATCGCTTTCTTTAGTTATAATTTGCGCTTCACAATCTTTGTTTATTTTAAAGTTTAGATCTTTTAATTGGCCATTAATAGATATTGCTATTGCAGATTTTAATAAACTTGGACTTATACTTTTTGCAAATTCATTACCTGGTATCGGGCTAGAAAATTTTTTTATTGAGCCATCAGGAAGCTTTATTGAAACCATAACAATTAAATTATACCAAATTACAATTCGTATCCAAAGTCATTACGCAAACAATCTAAAACTTCATCAACTGTAAGATTTCTTAAATCTTTTTTTTAATTACTTTTACTAATATTTTTTTATTTATTGTTCTTGGGGAACATCTATCAGGATTAGAATGATCTGAGAATAAAACTAATGAATGACAACCGCTCATTGAAAATGCGTGCATGGGGCCGGTATCATTTCCAATTGCTATTTGAGCCTCCCTAGCTAAAACACAGAGATCTTGAATACTTGTTTTATCGACTAAGTTTATACATCCATTTGTATTCATTGCAATAAAATCTGCTACTTTTATATCCTCAAAATTACCTAATAAAACCGGGGTTATTTTTTTTTGAATAAATTTTCGTGCTAATTCAACATATTTTGTCTCTGGCCATCTTTTTTTTGGTCTATGTGAAGAAGTGCCTGGAGAAAGTAAAACGTAAGGTTTCTTAATTCTAAAAATTTTATTACTTTTTACCCAAGACAGATCACTCAATTTTATATTCTTAATTCCAATTTCTGCTAATTGAATTTTATGACTTTCTATTGTATGAATTTTATTTCTATCTGGATTGTTATCTGGATGTGAACAATTAAAAGCAACTCCTGACCACTCTACAAATTTTTTCATTCTAAAAAAATTATAATAAAAAGAACTTCTTTGCGATGTTTGAAGATCATAAACTCTATGAAAATTTTTTTTTCTTAACAAACTAACTAATTTAAACATTTTTTTTATGTTCCAAAAACTTGGTCTGTCATCTACTATTATTTCGTCAAAATAATTACTTTCTTCCGCAAATTCTTTAAATGTATTTGTAGTTAATAAAAATAATTGATCGTTTAAATGATAATTTCTTATAGCTTTAAATGGCCCAAAGGATAAAATGAAGTCACCTAAAGCTCCATGTTTAATGATCAAAATATTTTTCTTTTTCAAAACCATTATTTTATTTAATTATAGAATTGTATAATTTATGATTTGCTTCATACATTTTTTCAATATTGTATCTTTCATTAACCCATGTCCTTGCATTTTTAATAATTTTCTTTTTTTCTTCTTTAGATAAAGAAAGCAAATGCTTTAATTTATCTGCTAGATCACGCTCATTTTTAGGCTTAAATAACATTCCATTAAAATTGTTTTTAATTAGTTCTAATGAACCGCCATGTCCACTAGCAATAACAGGTCTTTTCATTGCTTGAGATTCTATAATTATTCTACCAAACCCCTCTGGTTTATCTGCTGGTGAGACCACAATATCAGATATTTTATATGCGGCTGGCATATCAGAACATGGGCCAGTAAATTTTATATAATCAAAAAGTTCATTTTCTTCAACCAATGAGTTTATTTCAGACTCATAATTAGAATTTTTTTTTGTTGAACCTACCATTAAACAAATAAATTTAATTTTCGGATCTTTTTTTAATATCGCAATTGCTTTTAAAAGTGTTTTATGACCTTTAAAAGGAGCTATTCTCGATGGAAATAATATAACTGGAACTCCGTCGGGTAATTGCCAATGGTTTGTAAGAAAAAAAAGTCTTTTTGAATCAACATTTTTTGGATTAAACCTTTCTGAATCTACACCTCTAGGAATAACAACAATGTTTTCTTTCTTTTTTCTTGTAAAATTATAGTTTTTAAACAAATAACTTTTAACATATCTAGAGATTGCAATAATTCTTGACGATTTTAACATAATTGAATTATAAATTTTTTTGAAAAAGTTTTGAGCACTGTATGCTCCATGAATTGTAGAAACAAGTTTTACACCTCTTAGCATTAAACAAGCATAATATGCACTCCAAGCAGGTGCCCTGCTTCTAACATGAACAATTTTCACTTTATACTTTTTTATAATCCATGCTAATGTGAAAATATTAAAGAGAATCATTAAAGGATTTTTAAATTTTAATGGTAATTTAATATGTTTAATGCTTCGAAAATCTAATTTTTGTACTAACGAACCGCCAGATGAAGTTACTATTACTTTCCAACCTTTTTTTTTCATATAAGTTGAAATTTCAAGGGTTCCTATCTCTGCTCCACCTATATTCATTTCTGGTATGACTTGAAGAATTATTTTTTTATTTTCAATTTTAGTCATATTATTTTTTGTATTTAAGCTAATTTCTTTTTTAAATCTATATTCTTTTTATCAAACACAGGTTTTTCTAATTGATTAATTATTTCTTTAGGCACTACTTGCCAGAAGTTCTTTTTCTCATTTGCCCAATCTCTAACGATTTCTTTTGCTTTAATAGAATTGGTAAATTTAATATGATCATTAATTAATTCTTTTAAAATATTTTCCCAATAAAATTTTTCTATTTTGCAATAAACTATTGAATCATTATTTACATAATCAGGAAATATATCAGTTTTATCATATACAAAAGCCATTCCTCCCGTCATACCTGCAGCAAAATTTTCTCCTACTTTTCCTAGTATCACAACTGTCCCACCTGTCATATATTCGCAACCATTGTTGCTACATCCTTCAATAACAGCATTTGCTCCGGAGTTTCTAACAGCAAATCTTTCACCTGCCTGTCCATTAGCAAATAATTCTCCACTTGTTGCTCCATATAAAATTGTATTACCAATAATTATATTTTCATGAGGAACAAATTTTGATTTTTCACCTGGTTTAATTATTATTCTTCCGCCACTTAGGCCCTTACCTACATAATCATTTGCATCTCCTTCAACTAAAATATCTATTTGCTTTACAAGAAAAGCTCCTAATGACTGTCCAGCGCTTCCATTTAATTTAATCTGTATTTTTAGATTTTTATCTATGTCTAATTTATTATTAGTAATAAATGAAGATAATTTTGCTCCGACAGATCTATCTGTGTTTTTTATTAAATAACTCAAATGTATTTTTTTCACCTTATTTCTTTTTCTTTTGCTTATAAAGTCACTAATAAGTTTTTTATCTAAACTCTCCGGAACTTCGTTTCTTCTCTTTATAGCACAATATACAGGATCTTTAGATTCTGCCTTCACTAAAAGTGAATTCAAATCAATTGTATTAACAGTTATATTTTCTTTACTAATTTGTCTAAGCAATTCTGTTTTTCCAATAATCTCATTTATAGATCTAAAACCTAATTTTGATAATATTTCTCTTGTTTCTCTAGCAATAAATGAAAAAAGATTTGTGACTTTTTCTGGAGTGCCTTCAAATTTTTTTCTTAAATTAGGTTTCTGCGTACATATACCAACTGGACATACATCACTATGGCACTGTCTAACTAATATACATCCCATTGCAACTAAGGAAGTTGTCCCAATACCATATTCTTCTGCTCCTAATATTGATGCAATGACAATATCTTTTCCGGTTTTTATACCGCCATCTGTTCGTAATCGAACTTTATGACGTAAATTATTTGCAACCAAAATTTGATGTACCTCAGACAAACCTAATTCCCATGTCGTTCCAGCAT
>CAZWXP010000025.1:0-2549 GCA_964637965.1 uncultured Alphaproteobacteria bacterium
GTCTTGGCGATGTATCCATAACTATTAATCTTTTATTAATACCAATTTGAGGCGCCGCAAGCCCAATTCCTGGAGCTTTATACATAGTAGCTAGCATTTTATCCATAAGTGTTTTAATTTTATTATCAACCTTATCAATAGGGTTAGATTTTCTTTTTAAAATTGGATTTGGTAATGTTATAATTTCCATATTGCAAATATATTATTTAAATTTCGTTTATAATATATGTTTTTCTTGAGACTTATTCTAATATTATTTCTTTTCACCTCAATGTTAACATTGCAAGGTTGTGTATCTACACCTACGTATGCTGGAAATGCTTGTAGTATTTTTGATGAAAAATACTTTTGGTTCAAAGCTGCAAAAAAAAGTTCTAAAAAATGGAATGTGCCTATTGCAACATTAATGAGTATTATAAATCAGGAAAGTGCTTTCAAGCAATATGCAAAACCTCCAAGAAAAAAATTATTTGGTTTTATACCACTTCTTAGAAGAGAAAGCTCAAGTTTAGGCTATTCTCAAGCTACAAAAGGAAGTTGGGAACATTATAAAAAAGTAACTGGAAAAAAATTTGTAACGCGTATCAGGTTTAAAGATTCAGTTGATTTTGTTGGTTTTTATATTGATCAAACTAATAGTGAATTGGGAATATCAAAAAAAGATACTTTTAGCCAGTACCTGGCTTATCATGAAGGTTGGAATGGGTATAGAAAAAAAACATATAAAAAAAAAAACTAAACTTTTAAAGACTGCCAGTAAAGATGAAAAACAAGCGCAAACTTATAATAGTCAACTTTCTAAATGCATGAGTAAGTTAGATAGAAATAAATATATTCTTTTTTAATTTCTAAATATCATCTATTTCGTCAAGCTTAATTTTCTTTCTTATATATCGTTTTTTTGATTGAACAACTCTTGGTCTGAATGTAGAAGTTCTTAAAGCTTTTGCTGAAGGATTTTTTATAATTTTTTTTTTCATTTAAAATATTCTTCTAAAATTAACTTATATATTTTAGTTAGATTTCTTAAATCTTTTAACGAGACCTGTTCTGCATTAGTATGCATGGATTTTCCAACTAAGCCAAATTCTACAACATTAATTCCTTCCGCATTTATAAATCTGGCATCGCTAGTGCCTCCATCTGTTGCATACTTTGGAATTTTTTTTGTTATTTTTTTTACACACTTTTTAATAAGTTCTGAAAATTTTCCAGGTTTTGTAATAAAAGCATTCCCAGAAATGTAACTATCTAATTTATATTTAAATCCTATTTTATTGAATTCTTTTTTAATCCATTTTGTTAATGATTTAATTGTATGGCTAGTATTAAATCTAATATTGAATGATCCCATTGCTTTTGATGGAATTACATTAAGAGCTTCATTTCCAACATCAATCGATGTAATAGAAATTATACTTGGCTGAAAGTGTTTTGTACCTTTATCCAAAACTTTTCTATCAATATTTGTTAACATTTTTATTAGCGCAGAAACAGGATTTTTAGTTCTTGAAGGCCACGCAGAATGACCTTCTTTTCCAAAGACTGTAACAATACCATTATAACCTCCACGTCTTCCAATTTTTATTTGATCACCAAGGGTGGTTAAATTAGTAGGTTCTCCGACTAAACAATTATTTATTTTAATTTTTTTTTTTTTTTAACCAAGCTAAAATTTTTTTTGTTCCATTAATCGCATATGTTTCCTCATCTCCAGTAATCATCATTGAAATTTTTCCTTTAAAATCTTTATTTTCATCTAAAAAACTTTTTGTTGCTGAAATAAAACAAGCTACAGCAGATTTCATATCCACTGCTCCTCTTCCAATTAAGAAATTATTTTTTATTTTTCCTGCAAAAGGATCAATTTTCCAATCTTTTTTATTTGCAGGCACAACATCCACGTGACCGGCAAATGAAAAATGTGGCTTACCATTACCTATTTCAGCATACAAATTACTTATTGGGCTATAACCCTTTTCAGAAAATCTTAATTTTGTAGATTTAAAACCTATTTTTTTACATTCCTTTTCAACAATTTTTAAAGCAGAATCTGCGTTTGGCGCTATTGATTTACATCGAATTAATTTTTGGGCAATTTCAATTTCATTAGAATTTTTCATATATTTTTTATTCTCTTAGTAGATCATTTATATTTGTTTTTGATCTCGTTTTTTCATCTACTTGTTTAATAATTACTGCACAATACAGAGAGGGCGCTGACGGATTATTTTTATTTGGCAAAGTACCCGGCACAACTACTGAGTAAGGAGGAATTTTTCCATAAGTTATTTCACCAGAAGAACGACTTACTATTTTTGTAGATTGACCAATATACATACCCATTGATAAAACTGAGCCTTCTCCAACAATTACTCCCTCAACAATTTCCGACATTGCTCCTAAAAAAACATTATCTTCAATAATAGTTGGATTTGCTTGGATAGGTTCTAAAACACCACCCACTCCTGAACCAGCAGAGATATGGCAATTTTTTCCAATTTGGCAACAACTCCCAGCTCTTGCAAAAGTATCAAGCATAGTACCCT
>CAZWXP010000026.1:0-2970 GCA_964637965.1 uncultured Alphaproteobacteria bacterium
CGGAATTGCATTTAACGTAAGTGACGATCTTTCAATAAGTTATGGTGAAACTAAATCTACAAGAGCTCAGCAAGGTACAGTTGCTAACGAAGCTAAAGCTTCTTCAATCCAATTGTCATACACAATGGGTGGAGCAACTATCGCTATAGCTGAAAACAGTGTAGATAATGCTAGTTATGTAAGTACTACTACTCAAGATAAAGATGGTACTACTATTGCATTAACATTAGCATTCTAAAGTATTTAAAAGAATTATTTCTTTAAAAAAACCGGCCTTTTAAAGGCCGGTTTTTTTTTGAATATCCTGATACCACCAAAGCCTTTAATTTTCAGCATTTTAAGTTTTTGAATGTTATATTTGTTTATTCCTCCTAATGCTAAAAACTTGCTCTTATTTGATTGTGCTAAAAAATTAAATTTATATACATCTAAAAAATTCTTAGTTTTTTTCATATGAAAAATTGGAGAAAGAAATATTGCCTTGCATTTTTGAGAAATTTTTTCCTGAATTTCTTTCTGAGAATGCGCCGAACCTAAAATTATAAGATTTTTCTTCTCTAAATTAAGAAATTTTTTAGTTCTGTTAAAGGATGGAATATAAATACCATCCGCTTTTACTTTCAGTGTTAATCTAATATCATTAGAAATAAAGAGTAAATATCTTTTTTTTTTACCTGCTTTAGCTATTTTTAACAACTCCATCTCTCTTTTTGGATGATTGTAATTTCTGTAAATTATACCTATGTTTGTGTTATTATTTTTAAAAATTTGATTATTATATTGATCTAAAAAAACGTAAAGGTTTGGTAAATATTTATGCATATTAATGTGCAAAGATTAAATTTGGTTAAAAGTAACGTTAGAGAAGTTTTTGAAAAAAAACAACTAAAAATATTTCCTCAAATTATCGCTGTAGCTAAAACATTTCCTTTTAATGAAATCGAGCCTTTGCTAAAAATAGGACACCTTCATTTTGGTGAAAATAAAATTCAAGAGGCAGAAAGTAAATGGTCCGGCATTAAAGATAAATATCAAAACTTGCAGCTGCACATGCTTGGTAAATTACAAACAAACAAAGCAAAAACATCAGTTAAATTATTTGATTATATTCATTCTCTTGATAATGAAAAATTAGCTAAAAAAATAAACCAACATGAAAAAGAATTAGATAAAAGGGTAAAATTATTTATCCAAGTTAATCTTGCTAAGGAAGAGCAGAAGTCAGGAATTTTATTGAGTGATTTAGAAAATTTTTACAATTTTTGTACAAAAGAATTATCTTTAAATATTATTGGTTTAATGTGTTTGCCTCCATTTGATTCAGATTCAAGTAAATATTTTAAAACTTTAAAAAAATCTTCTGAGAAGTTAAATCTAGTAGATCTTAGTATGGGTATGAGCTCTGACTATGAACAAGCTATGTTGAATGGATCTACTTATTTGAGATTAGGAACATTAATTTTTGGAGAAAGAGTTGCCTAACCAATTGAGATTTTTGTATCTTTAGTAATTAATGGAAGTATTTTTAAAAAGTCTTTTTTTGTTATCGCCACACATCCTTCAGTTGGCTTGTACCTATCATCACTTAAATGCAAAAAAATTGCGCTACCTTTTTTTTTAATAACTGGCCTAAAATTATATTTAATATTAATAAACAAATCATAAATTCCGTCTTTTCTATAAAGTCTTTCTGCTTTGTATTTAAATGGAAATTTTATTTCCTTATTATAATTTTTACTTTTACTATCATTACACCACCCCATTTTTTTTAATAAAATTCTTTTTTTTATTTTACATTTAGGCGTATTGATTCTATCTTTTCTATAGTAAAGAGAACCAAGCTTGAATATTCCTTTTGGTGTTGATAAATCTCCCTCTTTTTTCATAGAGGATATGCCCGATTTACCAATACAACATTTTATTTTATAACCTTTATATACTAAAAAATGCTTTTTTATTTTAATATTCATAAAAACTATTTTTAATGAGTTATTTAACTATATCAATTTTCGGGAATAAAATCTTTTCTGAAATTATAAATGAATTACAATTATTTTCTAAATTCAAAATTGGATATTATGATGACCTAAGCTTATGTGTCAAAAATGCAATAAAACATAACGAACTAGTAATTTTATTTATTACAGAATTGAACATTGGTGATTATGAAAAAGTGGTAAAAAATGATATTCCGCTGATTGCAATAATTAAACCTTCAATTTCAAAAAATCTACTTTCAGGAAAATTTGTAGAAAAAATAAAAATGCCTTTTAAAATATTAGATTTAGAGAAAAAAGTTATTTCTCTTTCGGCCAAATATGCATTTAAGAAGAGTTCTTTAATTAATCTCAATGATTATATTATAGATAAAAACGAACGTAAGATTAAAAAAAATAATTTAGAACTACAACTTACAGAAAAAGAAATTGATTTTCTTGTTTTATTTAGCAACAGTAACAAGCCACTAAGCAGAAATTTTGTTTTAAATAATGTTTGGAATTATTCTTCGGAAAGTGACACTCATACTGTAGAAACTCATATTCATCGACTTAGAAAAAAAATTTTAGAAAAATTTAACGATAATGATTTCATTAAAAATAATGAAAAAGGGTATTATATTTGAAAAAAAAATCACGAAATTTTATTGCTAGAGATTTATTTTCCGCAAAATATAAAAAACGTGTTGTTAGGCCTAAAAAAGGGAAAGGAAGTTATAAAAGAAAAAAGAAAGTTAGTCTAATCTAGTTTTTTCAATTCATTTTTAGAGTTTAATTTAGTCTAGCTCCAATTTTTTGAATTATCTTTGAAGACATTTCTGTTCCCTTTTCTAAACTTTCTTCTATTGATAAATTATTAATATGAACATGCAAAAATCCTGCTGCATAATGGTCGCCCGCACCTGTTAAATCAACAATTTTTATATTTTTTTTACTGTTACATTCTTCCACTTTATTTTTTTGTATGGCATTA
>CAZWXP010000027.1:0-16097 GCA_964637965.1 uncultured Alphaproteobacteria bacterium
CCAAAATTTTCAGCATAATAAGGAAGTAATGGTATTATGATTCCAAATCCTAAAAGATTTGAAAAAACAACTAAAAATAATGCATACATAATAATTTATTTTATTGTAATTGATTTTCCTTTATCAATAGCTGGCTGATCAAAGGGGCTTAAATTATTTAAATAAGCTAAAATAATAGTCTCAAGCATAAAATTCATCATTAAAGATCCAATTTCAAATTCTCTACACTTATTTAAAGTAATTGTTCTATAAGGTCTTTTATACTCATTTAAGAGCTTACAAACCTTTTCCATTTCAATATCTAAAAGTTTATTCAAAGGTTCTTTTTTCAAAAAAGATAATTTTTTAACTTTAGCAACTAAATTTTTATCTATTTTTATTTGATCTTTTTGCTTTTTTAAAGTTATAAACGTTATCAATTTATCTTTTGGGCCTTCTAAAAAAAGTTGTAGTAGTGAATGTTGATCAGTTGCTCCCATAGAGTGGACAGGTGTAAAGCCTATATTTTTTTTTCCTAAACTTTCAGCTATTAATTGCTCGTGCCAGAATCCAAAATTTCTCAAACGTTCTGTATATGTTAATAAAACAGAAATATTAATTTTTGAATTTTGCGCTGCATAATGTAAAGCTGCGCCTTCTGATGGAATTTTTTGTTGTTTTGTTAAAAATTTTTTTAATAAAGATACTGCCCCTTCTTTTATTTTATTAATATTTAATCCTGATATAGCTGCAGGCAACAAACCAACTGATGAAAAGGCAGAAAATCTTCCTGAAAGATTGTTATCTAAATCTAACACATCTATTGAAAAATCATTTGCTAAATCTCTTAATGTATTACTACCTTTTTTTGTTAACACTGTGAAATGTTTATATATTTTATTTTTTTGAAAACTTTTTTTATATTTTGATAAAAAAATCAGGAACTGTACCAATGTTTCATTAGTTTCTCCTGATTTTGAAATAACTATTACTCCTGTTTTTTTTAAATTAATTTTTTTAAATAGATCATTAAAATCTTGGAAATCTATATTTTCTAAAAAAGTAATCTTTGGAAATTTTGGGCTTCTACCAAATGTTCTATAAGCAATTTGAACAAAAGTTCTTCCTGCTTTACTTGAACCTCCCGTTCCTAGAATAATTACATCTTTAAAATTTTTTTTATAATAGAGAGCTAACTTATTTATTTCCTTTTCTTGGTAATTGTTACATTGATTAATAAAAGATAAAAGAAATGGATCTTTTGATTTTTTAATTTGATCTATTATAAGATTTATTTTTTTTAAAATAGATTTAAATAGATCCTTCTTTATAACAGAGTTTACAAAACAGTTGTTAATATTATGATTCATAAAAAAAACTAAAATTTTACATTTTATCTACATTCTTTAAATTAGATGGATTACCTACAACTAAGAAAAATATTTGCTTCTCATCTAAAATTCTATTTGCAATTTTCTTTATATCTTCAATTGAAACAGACTTTATATAATCATTTCTTTTATCAAAAAAATCTATATTAAATCCATCCATTTGTGTATTTAAAAGTATTGCTGCAACTTTTTTATTACTATCCAATCTTAAAACATAAGAATTTATCAAATAATTTTTTGCATTTTTTAATTCTTCTTCACTTACACCTTTTTTTTTAACTTTCATTAACTCTTCTTTGATAATCTTAATAACTTTATCAACATTTTCATTGCTAGTTTCCGCACCGCCTGAAAAAAAATTATATTTATCATATCGATATAAATAAGAATATACAGAATAAACTAAGCCTCTTTTTTCTCTTATTTCCGTTGTAAGTTTAGAAAAAAAACCTCCTCCTCCTAAAATATAATTCATTACATAAGCAGAATAAAAATATGGGTCATCTTTAGAAATGCCTTCGCCAGCAAAAAGAATATTGCTTTGTCTCAAATCTTTTTTATGTAAAAAAATCTTAGGCTCTATTTTTTTTTTATGTAATGGGATAAAAGGAATTGTTTTATTTTTTTTATCAAATTTTTGAAAATACTTTATTAAATACTTTTTTAATTCATAATCCGTAATATCACCTGATGCAGCTACATAAAGATTATCTAATCTTAAATTATCTTCTAAAAAATTTTCTAAATCCTTTTTTTTTATTTTATTTATATCTTCAGGTGTTCCTAAACTGCTGGAACCATAAGGGTGGCCCTCAAAAAGAATTTCTCTAAACAATCTAGAACTAATTGCATCTGGGTCTTTGTAAGATTGCTCTAAAATTAATTTTATATTACTTTTTATTCTATTAACTTCTTCTAATTTAAATGTTGGCTTTGTTAAAGCTAGATCTAAAAGTTGGAATGAAAGATCTAAATTATCTTTTAAAGTATAAAGATCTATATAAAAATTGTCATGACTTACACTGAAATTAATAGTGATAGAATTGTCAGCTAGCTTTTTTTTAAATTCTTTTCCAGAATAATTTCCTGCACCTTCATCCAAAAGAGACGCTGTTAAATTTGCTGTCCCTTTTTTTCCTTCAAGATCAATCCCTGATCCAGCTTTAAAAGCAAACTTAACAGCCACAATAGGTAAATTTTTATCATATACTAGCCATGCTTTCTTATCTTTATAATAATTTACTTCTTGAACATCTAATGCTTTTAAATTGGTAAAATTACTTAAAAATAAAAAAAATAAAATAAAAAAAAACTTTTTCATAATTTATTCCTCAACTGGTAACAAATATCCAGTTACAGATTTATTGATATCAAACATCTTCAATAAAATATTTTCTAAATCCGTGATAGAAACTTTCTTAATATCATTAGGCCAGTTAGTTATCTCATTTAAAGAGTACCCTGTGGTTAATGAAGAACCAAATATTCTCATTCCCATATATAAACTGTCTTGAGCAAAAATTGTTTGATTAATTAATCTTTTTTTAATTTTTTGTAATTCCTCTTTGTTAAAAATTTTTTTTCGAATTTCATCTAAATATTTATCTAAGTGGGATTCTATTTCATTTAAAGTAACCTCTTTTTTTGGGACTATACTTATTATAAAACTAGTATCGCCAAATCCATCTGGGAAATAATATGCGGAAGCACTTCTTGCCAATTTTTTATTTTTTACAAATTCTTCAAATAACATGCCAGTTGATGGATGGCCAAACATTTCAGAAAAAACTTCTAAAGCTAATGCTTCTTTTTTTGACTTCGTATAAGTTGGAACTAAATAATGTCTTTTAAAAACTGGTATTGCAGTATTTCTTGACTTTAATATAACTCCTCTCGGCGCATGCTGAGTTGGTTCATTAGTCCACGATCTTTTATCAATTTCTGATGATTTAATTTTTCCAAAATGTTTCTTAGCAAGTTCAACTACTTCTCTTAGATTTACATCACCAGAAACAACAATAATAGCATTATTTGGTGCATAAAACTTTTTATAGAATTCCATAACATCATTTAAAGTTAAATCTTTTATTTCATGTTCCCATCCTATGATCGGTCTTCTATAAGGATGATTCATGAATAATGTAGAATTTATTTGTTCCGAAAGTAATGCAGATGGATTATTGTCTATTCTTGAATATCTTTCCTCTAAAACTACTGTTTTTTCATTTTCAAATTCTTTTTCAAGCAATTTTATATTTTTCATTCGATCAGATTCTAAAGACATAATTAAATCAAGTTTGGATTTATGTATTAATTGAAAATACCCAGTATAATTTTTACTGGTAAAAGCATTTTCTTTTCCACCATTTATAGAAACTATTTGAGAAAACTCCCCAGGTTTTAATTTATCTGTCCCTTTAAACATTAAATGTTCTAGGAAATGTGCTATACCAGATTTACCAATTGGTTCATCTGCTGATCCCACTTTATACCAAATTGAATGAGCAACAGCTGGTACTTTATTATTTTCTATTACAACAATCTCTAATCCGTTTTTTAAGGTATAATGCTGAGGTTTAAATTCAGCAAAGGCAACTTTAGAAAAAAAGATTATTATGAAAAATAAAAAAAATCTCATATTAAATAAATAGGATAATAAAAATAATAAATTAGTTTTTTTTTTAAATAAAAAAAGGATTTTAATCTGAATCACCGCGAGATTCAAAGTCTGGTATAGTGTCATAGCCAGACTCTAAATTATCTTCTTGATTAATTATATCGTCCAACAAAAATTCTTCTTCTTTCGATAAAGCACCTGGATTTCTATCATCTATTTGTTCAAATTGGTTATCTCCAAAACTAGAAAAGTTATCTTTTTTTCTTTGAACATATTTATTTTGTTTTTTTGATATAACTCTGTCAAAACTATATGCATCTGAAGGGACAGTTGGTTTATATACCTTTTGTGTTCTAGGACTAGTTTTAACATTATTTTTTCTATTTATAGTAACTGTATTATTTGGATTAAAACTTTCAAAACTTTGAATTTCTCCTGTATTTTCTATATTAGTCATGGCTGGTGCTTCATCAGTAAATACATTTTCATTTCCATCTTCAAAGTTATCTATATTATTGCCTTCCTCTAATGTTTCCATATCAAATGTTGGCACTGATTGTTGTTGATTTGTATTTTGTGAATCAATATCAAATTCCGGTGGAATTGCAAGTGGAGGACCAGATAAAACTGCATTTTCACTAATATCTTCTTTATCATTCCCACCAATTAAACCGCAGGAAACTAATAAGGAGGATAAAATTACAATGAAATAAAATTTTTTTATAAATATCATTATCTATAAACTTAAGCAATATTATCTTTTTGGCTAGTAAAAATAGTAAAAATATATATAAATGCGCCAATTGTTATATAACTGTCAGCAAAATTAAATGTTGGCCAATGAAAATTGTTAATATGAATATCTATAAAATCAATAACTGCTTTATGATTTAATCTATCAATAAGATTTCCTAGCGCACCTGAAATTATAAAAAATAATGCAAAACTTAAATTTTTATTTTTTGTTCTTAAGAACCATAAAATAAGAAATAATGAAATAATAATAGTTGTTATACTCATGAAAAAATTTATATTCATGATATCTGCTAGCATTCCAAAGCTTATTCCTTTATTCCAAACAGGTATAAAATTTAAATATTGATTTATCTCAATAATTCTTTGGTTATCAAAAATATTATTTAGCATCCATTTTTTACTTAGCTGATCAAAAAATATCAATATAGGAATTAGAATTAATAATATTTTTTTTGCTTTATTCATTTTTAATCACACTCTTGCATCTTTTACATAAATTTTTATCACTATCTACTTCTTTAGATATAACCCAACATCTTTCACATTTTGATCCGTCTGATTTTTTAACTTTGACTTTTGTATAATCAATTCCATCTAAAGAAAAAGTATTGCCGGATAATTCATCTACAATTTTCGCTGAAGAAACAATAAAAAGATCGCTTAAATTTATATCATTTAAATAATTCTTTATTTTTTTTGGCACTGTAAGTTCAGTTGATGCTTCTAAACTTGAACCTATTATTTTTTTTTCTCTTTCAATTTCAATTGCACTGGTAACAACTTTTCTAATATTTATAATTTCTTTCCATTGCTCGCAAATCTTTTTATTATTCCATTTTTGGTCAGGTTTAGGAAATATTCTTAAATGTATGCTTTCTTTATGATTAAAATTATCGGATAACCAGGCTTCTTCTGCAGTAAAACAAAGAATTGGTGCAAACCAAGCCGTTAAAAAATCAAATATTATTTTTAATATTGATCTACAAGATTTTCTTTTTTTATTTGTTTTATCATCACAATACAAACAATCTTTTCTAATATCAAAATAGAATGAGGACAAATCATTTGTACAAAAGACAAGTAATTCCTTATAAATTTTATGATAATTATTTTCTTTTATAGAGCTTTCTATAATTTTATCTATTTCCCATATTCTGAATAAAATATATTTTTCTAGATCTGGTAAATTTTTATAATCTGTTTTTTCTTTATTTTCAAAATCTTTAAGATTTCCAATTAAAAAACGAAATGTATTTCTTATTCTTCTGTATGAGTCAACTTGAGATTTAATTATATTTTCATCAACTTTTATGTCCTCAAAATAGTCTGAAGCTACAGTCCATAACCTTAATATATCTGATCCGTATTTATTAATTATTTCGTTGGGTGAAATAACATTGCCCTCTGATTTTGACATTTTTTTTCCTTTACCATCTACAACAAATCCATGGGATAAAATACTTTTAAAAGGTGCTTTATCTCTTGTTCCACATGATTGTAACAATGAAGAATGAAACCAACCTCGATGTTGATCAGATCCTTCTAAATATAAGTCCGCAGGCCATTCTAAATCTTTTCTTTCTTCCAAAACATATGCGTGGCTTGATCCGCTATCAAACCATACCTCTATTACATCTTTAATTTGTATAAAATCATTTTTTTTATATCCTCTTCCAAGAAATTCGGCAGGATCTAATTCAAACCATGAATCACTTCCCTTCTTTTCAAAAATTTTAGCAATATTCTCTATAACATTCTTATCAATTAATGGTTCATTTGTTTTTTTATTAACAAATATTGGAAGAGGAACTCCCCAAAATCTTTGTCTAGATATACACCAATCTGGCCTATCTTCAATCATAGAGGTAATTCTATTTTTTCCTTTTTTAGGAAAAAAATCTATATTTTTAAGAGCGTTTATTGCTTTCTTTCTTAAATTTTCTTTTTCTAAAGAAATAAACCACTGGGTTGTGTTTCTATAAATTAATGGTTTTTTTGATCGCCATGAATGGGGATAACTATGAAAAATCTCAGTTTTGTATAAAAGTTTTTTATTTTTTTCTAGAAATTCAATAACTTTATCATCGGCTTTGAAAACATGTGTCCCTTTTAATAAAGGAACTTCTTCATAATAAATTCCGCTTTCGTTTATAGTTTTTGGAACATCTATATTATGTTGTTTTGCTAAATTAAAATCATCTAGTCCATGACCTGGTGCTATATGTACAACGCCTGTACCTTCCTCTTTAGTAACAAAATCTGCGGATAATAAAGGAACATCAAAACTGTATCCAAAATCATTTAAAGGATGTTTGCAAATAGTTTTTTTAAGTTCTTCTCCTTTAAAATCAACAATTTTCTCAATCTTTAATTCAGTATCGTTTTTTAATTTTTCAATCAGCGTACTAGCAATTATAAAATAGGTGTCAGACGAATTTTCCTTTACTAAACTATATGAAAAACTTTTATTAAAAGCTAAAGCTCTATTTCCTGGAATTGTCCATGGAGTTGTAGTCCATATTAAAATATTAACATTTTTTTTTTCTGCTATTTTTAAATTTGTTTTAAGTATTGGAAATAAAACATAAATTGCATTATCTGAGCGATCTTTATATTCTATTTCAGCATCAGCTAGGGCTGTTTTCTCAACTACTGACCACATCACAGGTCTAGAGCCTTTATAAAGCGATCCATTTAATAAAAATTTTCCGATTTCTCTAATTATCTGCGCTTCTGCTTTATAAGACATTGTTGAATAATAATTTTCCCAATCTCCTATAACTCCAAAACGTTCGAATTCTTTTTTTTGCGTTTTTATCCAATGCTCGGCAAAAGAACGGCATCTATTTCGAAATTCTTTAATAGAAATATTTGTTTTTTCATCTCCTTTTTTCCTTATTTCCTGTTCTACCTCCCATTCAATAGGTAATCCGTGGCAGTCCCAACCTGGAACAAACGCAGAATCTAAACCTTGCATTTGTTTTGATCTAATAATTATATCTTTCAAAATCTTATTCAATGCATGTCCCATATGTAAATGACCATTTGCATATGGAGGACCATCATGTAAAGTAAATTTCTTACCTTTTTTTGATTTATTTCTTAATTTCTCATACAGTTTTTCTTTTTTCCATTTTTCTAAAATTTTAGGTTCATTAGTTGGTAGGCTAGCTTTCATACTAAATTTAGTTTCAGGTAAAAAAAGTGTGTCTTTATAATTCATTTACTTTTATTTAAAATCTTTTTTGCCAATAAGATATCTTTTTCTATCTGTTTTTTTAATAATTTAATATTAGCAAATTTTTTTTCTTTTCGTAAAAACGCTATTAGTTCTACAAATATTTTTTTTTTGTAAAAAAAATTTTTGATATTAAAAAAATGATTTTCAAAAAATATTTTTTTTTCGTTAAATGTTGGTCTGTTTCCAATATTAGCTATACCTAAATATTTTTTTTTATTATTTTTTTCGAAACAAGTTTTAGTGACATATACACCTTTCATGGGTAATACATAATCATTTAAAGCAAAATTTGCTGTTGGATATCCTAATTTCTTTCCTCTCCCTCTTCCTTTAATAATTTTCCCTTCTAACAGCCAATTCCGTCCTAGCATTTTTTTTGCAATATCATATTTTCCTAATTCTAAATTCTTCCTAATAAAAGTTGAATTAAATATTATTTTATTTGAACTAGTGACTGGTTTAATAATCTTTAAAGTATATAAATATTTTTTAGATAATTCTTTTAGAAGATTTACGTTTCCTCTTCTTTTAAAACCAAAATGAAAATTATATCCAACTACAATAACTTTTGGTTTAAAATTAACTAGTTTCTTAATAAAATTTTCAGGTGTTAGCCTATTAAAGTTTTTATCAAATTTCAAAAAAGTTAAGTAATCAATTCCTAATTTTTTTATTTCCTCAGTTTTTGTTTCTTCACTTGTTAATTTGAAAGGTTTGCAATTTTTTTTTAAAAAATCATTTGGGTGAGGTTTAAAAGTAATAACAACTGAATTTAAATTCTTTTTTTTTGCTAATTTTACAGTTTGTTTAATTATCTTTTGATGCCCTTTATGTACTCCATCAAAATTACCAATTGTTAAAACAGTAAATTTTTTTATTTTTGAGTATCCATTTAGGATTTTCATATTAATTTTTTTGTGGTGGTATCACTACAGCTGTTCCTTCTAGAACTATTTTGTTTTTTACAAAACAAGAAGTGTTGAGCTGACACCATTTCTTTTTTATAATTTTTTTTTCAACTGTTATTTTAATTTTTACAACATCATTAATTTTTACAGGTCTTTTAAATTTTAAATTTTGAGATACATATATTGTTCCATTTCCAGGAAATTTATTTCCTATAACCGATGAAATAAAGGAAGCAATTAACATTCCGTGGGCAATTCTTGATTTAAAAATAGTTTTTTTTGCAAATTCTTCATTTAAATGGATAGGATTGTTATCTCCTGAAGCGCTAGCAAATTTTTTTATGTTTGTATCTGTAACTTTAACACTATCTGTGTAAAACTGATTTTCTTTTAAATTATTAAAATATATTTTTTTTACCATTGATATAAATAAGAAAAATTAGTAAAACAATTTTATTAAAATTAATGTAATATTATATTTAATTAAATTTTAAACAACACAAACTCAATGAAAAAAAAATCAAAAATAATTATTTTTCTTTTATTTTTAATTGCATCATGTAGCCAAAATTTTAATATTTCTGAATTTAACAAACAAACTCCAAAATATAAAATTTGTCTTCAAGATGCTAATCATAATATTGAAACAAGTATGAATATTAAACAAGATAGAATTGATATGCTTCAAACAAATGATAGTATGATTGATTTATATAATATTGAAAATGATATGGATGAAATAAAGCTTTCACAAAAAAGAGCTAAAATGATTGATGATTGTATGAAAACAAAATAGCAAATTAATCCCTGTGTATTTTAATGAACTTATTAGAATTTATAAATTTAAATAATCTAAATTTAATGTCAAAAGGAGGCCCGGTTATGATTATTTTGCTTGGCTTTTCCATTTTTGCATTCGCAATAATTTTTGTTAAATTAATACAATTTCTATCTGTTGCGTTATCTAGTAGTAATAAAATAGAAAAAATTCTTTCAAAATTAAATGCTACAAATTCAAAAAAACTTTTAACTGAAATACAAAAAATAAAAAATCCGATAGCAAGAATATTAGAAGTTGTTATTTTAACAAAAAATGATAGAAGATTTGACAAAGAATCAAGAGAAGCGGAAATTTCGAGAAGCATATCAATTGAAATTAGAAATTTAGAAAATTATCTTGGAGGTTTAGAAGTAGTGGCAAGTATTAGCCCTTTACTTGGTTTATTTGGAACTGTACTTGGTATGATAAAAGCTTTTTTAAATTTAGAAAAAGCAGGGTCTCAAATTGATCCGGCTTTATTAGCTGGGGGAATCTGGGAAGCTCTTTTAACTACAGCCTTTGGTCTTGCAATTGCAATACCAGCATTAGCAGCTTATCATCTTTTTGAAAACAAAATAAGTAATACAAGAGATAAAATAAATGACACTGTTGTAAGAACAAATACTCTTCTTAATTTTAAAAAATAAAACAATTTGAAAACCCACAATTTTTATCAAAAGGAAGAAAAAGAGCTAATATCTATAAATATTACACCTTTGATTGATATTGTTTTTCTTTTACTTGTGTTTTTTATGCTTGCTACTTCATTTATTCAAAAAAGCACAATTGAAGTAAATTTAAGTAGTGGAAAAAATGTAGAAATTGAAAATGAAAAAAATACCATAGTGCTTATTATAAATAAGAAAGGTCAAATCTATTTAAATAAAAAATTAATTAATATTTCTAGTATTAGAAATGAAGTAATCAGTATTATTGAAAAAAATCCAAAATCAAAGATTTTGATAAAAAGTGACAAAAAGTTAGCTGTACAAAAAGTAATTAGATTAATAGAAGAAGTCCGATTAGCAGGAACAGATAATATTAAATTAGTAGATTTAGAAAAATAATGGCACAAAAAAAAAAAATAAAACAAATAAATTTGATTCAATTAATTAATATTATTTTTTTAATGTTAATTTTTTTTATGTTAGCAGGTACAATTACTAAAATTGATCCTTATAAAATAAAAATTCCAGAATCTATAATAAAAAATGACCCTTTAACTCCTTTTCTAACAATAATTGTAAAAAAAAATGGTGAAATATTTATCGATAGTAAAAATAGAAAGAAAGAACTACAAAAAAAAAATTATGTGGAAATTATAAGAGCAAGGAAACCTAAGGAAATATCTTTAAAAATAGATTCTGAAACTCCTTCTGAATATTTCTTAAAGATCCTAAAAATACTAGAAAACGAAAAAATAAAAAAAGTAGTAATAGAAACAAACTACATAAGACAATAGCAAATGGAGAAAAAAATTAATATATGGAATCTAAATTTTGCATTTTTACTTTCTATTTTTCTACATATTTATTTAATTTTTTTTCTTACTAAATCTGATTTTAATTTTCTAGAAAAAAAAAGAAAAGTTACTATAACTTTATCAGCAATTGGTTCAATGGATGAATCTCCTAAAGAATCAATAAAAAAAGAAAAAATAATAAAAAAAAAAATACCTGAAATTAAAGAAATTAAAGAAAAACCTAAAGAAAAAATTAAAAAACAAATAGATATAAAAAAAACTTTACCACAAGAAAAATCAATTGAACAAAAACAAATAAAAGAAAATGAAGACTTGGGTACTTTAAAAGGAATCGAAGGTGGAATATCAAAAGAAATTATAAATCAGTATGTTACTCAAATTTATAAATTAATAGATGGAAAAAAAAGATATCCTAGACAATCATTAATGAGAAGAGAAGAAGGTGTTGTGCTACTTGAAATAGTTATTAGTAATAGTGGGCAGCTCATGAGTGTAAAATCTATTAAAGCAAAATTTCAACGTCTGGTAGATTCAAGTTTTGATGCTGTTGAAGCAGCTGCTCCATTTCCAGCATTTCCTAAAGAAATATCAAAAAAAAAAATGATTATTCAGGTACCAGTAATTTATAAAATCAGATAAAAATTAGTTCTTCATGTGATGTTTTGGATCAACTGGTTTAACTAAAAAATTAGCAATTAATGCTATTCCAAGCAAACAGGCCATAACAATCATTGTTTTATTGTAAACCTGGCTAGTAGGATCAGGTGTTCCAGGCGGTAAAATTTCTAAAAGATTTTGAATGGTTACAGTTTTTGCCTTCACAAGTTCATCTAAATTCTCAATACTTGCTCCAAATTTATCTAGAAAAGCTTGCGGCTCTACCTTAAATGCAAGATCATTAATAGCGTTATTAATTGAACTTCCTCTTAATGAAGTTATTATAACAGGACCAAGAACTCCTGCAGTGCTCCAGGCTGTTAAAAGTCTTCCATGGATTCCTCCGACATATTTTGTTCCAAACATATCTGCTAAATAAGCAGGTATGGTTGCAAAACCACCACCATACATTGTAAAAATTATCATTGTAGCTGCATAAAACAAAATTAACCAAACAATAACTGGTGCTATATCGAAAGTCTGCGCAGAAATAGGAATTGATGAATACAAAATGATACCTAGAATAAAAAAACAATAATATGTATTTTTTCTACCTATATAATCGGATGCACTAGCCCAAATAATTCGACCAGCCATATTAAAAATACTAATAAGCATCACATACCAAGTGGTAAAAGCACTTGTAACAATTAAAGCTGCTTTCTTCTGAAATATTTCAGTAATCATAGTTTTGGCAACGCCTAGAACTCCGATTCCAGCAGTTACATTAAAACAAAGAATTATCCACAAAAGATAAAATTGGGGGGTCCTTAATGCCTCATCTATATGAACGTGTTTTGTTGTAATCATTTTCTTCTCGATTTCCGCATCACTTGGAGGCGTCCATCCTTTTGGCACCCAGCCTTCTGCTGGAACTCTATATGATAAAGATGCAATAGTCATAACAACAAAATATATCGCACCGAGTGTAAAAAATGTTTGTGAAACACCAACAGAACCTGTTCCAACTAAATATACCCCAACATCTCCGGGAACAATCATATTTGCAACATCATTTGCACCTACTACAACAACTTCTTTTAAACCTTCTGCTGTTTCAGTAAATCTTTTTCCTGCTTCTGTAATTAAATCTGACTCTGAGACATTAGATAATAATTCAGGTGCTTTATAATAATATTGAATAAAAAAATCTTTAATACGTGCTCCAAAAAAAGCACCTCCACCAAAGCCCATTATGGCTAAACCGGTTGCCATCCCTCTTCTATCAGGAAACCATCTAATTAATGTGGAAACTGGAGATACATATCCTAGTCCAAGACCGCAACCTCCTAAAACACCGTAACCAAGATAAATTAACCAGAGTTGATGATTTATAATTCCTACACTTCCAATTAAAAAGCCTCCGCCCCAACAAAAAGCTGCTACTAATCCAACCATTCTTGGCCCAACTTTTTCTAACCATGTGCCAGCAAAGGCTGCTGCTAAACCTAAAAATACAATTGCAGTAGAATAAATCCAAACCACTTCTTTAAGTGCCCAATCATCAGCAGAGCTTGTAACAACTCCGATAGCTTTAATCAATGCTGGATTAAATATACTCCAAGCATAGACAGAGCCTATACATAAATGGATTGAAACAGAAGCAACAGGAACCCACCATCTGTTGAATCCGGGTTTTGCAATAATTTGTTCTTTTAATAAAAGTTTACCGAAACTACTTTCTGTAAATCTTATAATTTTAAAAATTTTTATAATTGAAAATATAAAGGTCAAACCTAGTAGAACAGCTACAGTAATATTTTGCCACAAGGAAAGTTGCCCTAAATCTAAACTCATTTCTACCCAGTTAAATCTATATCCCTATATAAAAAGAAACTTAAATATAGCAAAGATTTATGACAAAGAAATTAAAAAAAATAATTTTTTATTTACAGTATTTATTAATTAATGATTCAATAATAACTTTTGAAGCTTCTAAATTTTCTTTATCTGGATTTTCTTTTACATATTTTATGAACACATCTTTATGTCTTTGCAAATTTAACACATTTGATAAACATAAACTGGGTAATTCTTGATTGTTTTTTGATTTAATTAATTGGTAAGTATTGATTGTAGATTGTATATATCTAATACAAGGGACTTCTTTTTTGCTTTTTTGTTGTACTGCAGTTTCACCTGGTATCCAAGCTACACATTCAAATACTAATTCTTTAGCGGTAAAAGGATAAAATACATTTGTGTCATTAGAATGTACTTCGTTTATAGATAATAAAAAGTAAAACAAATAAAAAAAAATTCTCATTAATTTACTTCCTAAAAAAAATAAATGCGTTCGCATGAAAATCTGGTCCATAATCTATCCTATGATTTTTATTACCATCAAAAAATTTTAAAGGTGTTAAACTTTCGCCAATTAGCGCAAATCCTCGATATCCTAAATTAAGAATCTGATTAAGAGTTTTTTCTATTGGTTTAGAAATATATCTTTCTTCAATTTCAATTAGCAATGTTGGCTTATATTTCTTAATTAATTTTTTTGCTCCTTTTAAAATTTTAAGTTCAACGCCTTCAGCATCAATTTTTATAAATCCAATATTGTTTAGTCTTAAATCGTCAATCTTTTTTGTTTCTACTTTTAATTTAGCAAATTTTTTATCCAATTTTACATTACGAATTGAACCTCCTTGATTCGAGTATCCTTTTTCACCCCTAGGTATTTTTAAAAAATCATAAGATGATTTGTCAGAAAGTGCGTATGGAAAAACTTTCACATTTTTATCTACAGTTTTTTGCAAAATTTTGAAAGACTTTGGATTTGGTTCAAATGCATAAACTTTTTTTGAATATTTTGATATAAAATAAGTATAAACACCTTTATAAGCACCAATATCTAGAGAATTAAAATTTTTATTTGCAAGATATTTTAAAAATTTTATATCCGTTCTTCCTTTTATCCATTCTTTCAAAACTAGTCTTCTGATGTATAATCTACTAGGAATAATTATATGCTTTATTTTTTCTTCAAAACTAGTTGGTGGAAGCCAACCATCTTTATTTTTTGGTAGATTCATTTTGATTAATAAAAATATAAATTCATCATTTCTTTTAATTTTAATTGTTACCACTCTAGCAGTCTTTTCAAGAAATTTTTATAATGAAATATTACAAAAATATTTAAGTAATCCAAATTTCTTCGAAGTTTTTTTTTCTGATTTTTACTTAATTTATGCAGGCTCTGAAATATTGAATCAGGGAAGTAACCCTTATAAAGATTGGCTGGAAATATACAATAGTCCTTTATTTAATCCTCCAATAATTTTTCATTTCTTTAAATTTATTACAAATTTTGAATATTCAATTGTTATTAAATTCTGGTTATTTTTTTTATTTTTATCTTTTTTTTCCATTCCAATCATATTTTTTAAAATTTTTAAATTAAATTTAAAGTTTTTTTACATTTTTATAATAAGTTTTGGAGGCATTGCCTTTTCTGTTTTTTTCACTGGCAACTTATCTATTATTTTAAGCGCATTATTCACAATTAGTTTATTTTTTTTAATTAAAAAAAAAGATCATTATTTCTATTTAATTTTATCAATACTCTCCTTAATTAAATTTCCCTATTTGATTTTCTTTGGAATACCTTTTCTAGTTAGGGATTTGAAAAAAAAAGTATTTGTAAACACCTTTTTATATTTAATGTTTATTTTCTTAATTTATATAATTTTTTTCTATTTAGATAGAGAACTTTTTATTCATTGGTTAAATTCTCTTACATTTTCTGAGCTCATTGGAGACAAAGGAGATCTTGGGAGAGGGTTGCTTAGAATATTAGATAACCACCTTATTTCTGAAAATTATTTAAAATATATCACCTATTGTTTGATTTCTGGTAGTTTGTTTCTTTTTTCAATATTTTTATTTAAAAATTCTGAGGTCTTAAAAAATAAAAAATTAGCTATAGCTTTTAGTGTTATTGTTCTCTCTATTCTTCTTCCTAGATTAAAAAGTTATGATGTATTAATTACTATTCCATGTTTGTTTTTTATAATCCAAACACTTAGTTTTAAAATTTCTAAATTCTTAAATTTATTTGTAAAATTTGTATTATTTTTAATGTTATTTTGTTGGACAAGTCCTTATGCTCCGATAAGTTTATACATAATAATATTTATTATCTTATCTACAGATTTAAAATTTAGCTTTATAGAGAAGAAATAAAAAATTATAATCTAGATAGTTTTGGGCGTGTGCTGGAATTGGTAGACAGGGTGGTCTCAA
>CAZWXP010000028.1:0-8424 GCA_964637965.1 uncultured Alphaproteobacteria bacterium
GTATAGAAAAAATAAAAGAAAACTTCCTTGGAGATTAAAAAAAAATGCTAAAAATCCTTATTATGTTTGGATAAGTGAAATCATGTTGCAACAAACAAATGTTAGTACAGTTATTAATTATTACAAAAAATTTATTTTTAATTGGCCAACTGTTCATTCCTTATCTAAATCTAAATTAGATAAAATTCTATTAGTATGGCAGGGATTGGGATATTATACTCGAGCAGCCAAATTACATAAAACAGCAAAAATAATTTGTAGTAAATATGATGGAAAGATAACTAATACATATAAGGCCTTAATCCAACTACCGGGAATAGGGGAATATACAGCTAATGCTATTATGTCTATAGCATATAATAAAAAAACAATCGGTATTGATGTTAATATTAATAGAATTATATCTAGGCTTTATAATTTAAATCTAAATAATAATAAAGAAATAGCTAAAAGACTTTATAAATTATTGCCAAACAAAAAATGTGGCGATTTTATGCAAGCATTAATGGATGTTGGTGCAAAAATATGCAAAAAAAAAAATGTCGATTGCTTGATTTGTCCATTAAAAAAATATTGTTATTTTTATAATCAAAAAAAGAAAATAGATGTTGATCTTTTAAGAAATAAAAAAAGAAAATTTTTATTTGTTTATTTAATTAAATATAAGAATCAAATAATTTTGATGAAAAGAAGAAATACAAAATTTCTTAACGGTTTAATGGAGATACCGAATAATTTATTAAATAATAAAACTCCCTTAAAAATAGTTAAGAAGAAAGCGCCATTAGAACTTGATTGGAGAATTGTTCCAGGAAAAATGTATTCTAAAATTAGCAATTTTGAATTAGAAATTAAGTTTCTTGAAGCACAAACAAAAGAAAAAATTTTTTTAAAAAATTCTATATGGGTTAAAAAAAACGATATACAAAAGATACCAAATTCAACTTTAATGAAAAATATTTTGTCTTATTTAAATCCTGTCTAACTCTGATCTAATTTTTTCTCTTAAAACATCTATACTAATAGATTTTTTTTTTTCATGTTTGTACCAAAAAGACCATCCATTGCAGGAGGGTAAATTAAGCAAATTAGCTGCAACACTATGTATAGATCCTTTAAAGTTTTCAGAAATAATTGAGCCATCGACTCTAACTTTTGCATACCATTTTTTTTTAAAATCATGAAGTATTTCACCAGGTTTTATTAAATTAAATTCTATTAATCTTCCAAAAGGTATTCTTTTTTGTTGTTTCTTTTCATTTGTTTTTAGCATTTCTATGTTTGTTAATGGTTTAATCAAATTAATTCTTTCTTTAGCAAACTTTATGTATTTTTTTTCACTTTCTATGCCAATATAATTTCTATTATATTTCTTTGATACAGCTCCCACTGTTCCTGTTCCAAAAAAAGGATCTAATATTGTATCCCCGGGATTGGTTACTGATAACAGAATTCTTGTGATTAGTGCTTCTGGTTTCTGGGTAGGGTGAACTTTTTTGCCTTTATATTTTAATCTTTCTGAACCATTACAAATCGGAAACAACCAATCACTTCGCATTTGAAGATCTTCATTAAGTGATTTCATAAGATTGTAATTAAATGTATATCTAGAATTTTTGTTTTTAGAACACCAAATTAAAGTTTCATGTGCATTTGAAAATCTAGTTCCTCTGAAATTTGGCATTGGGTTAGTTTTAATCCAAACAATGTCATTTAGAATCCAGAAATCTAAGTCTTGTAAAATTTTCCCAATTCTAAATATGTTATGATAAGTTCCAATAACCCAAATATTTCCATCTTCTTTTAAAACTCTTTTAGCCGCACTAAGCCAATTTTTTGTGAAACAATCATATTCTTCAAAGTTTTTAAATTTATCCCAATTTTCTCTAACCCCATTTACATTTGTGTGGTCTGGTCTTTTTAAATCTTTTTCTAGTTGTAAATTGTATGGAGGGTCAGCAAATATTAAATCCACAGATTTTGGAGGCAATTTTTTCATTTCTTCAATACAATTACCTTGATATATTTTATTAATTACAGAGTCTTTTATATTCATTTTGATCCCGATTTGTATTTATTTTATCATTTTTGTCATTGGTTTAAAAGATTTTCTATGGTGAGGAGTTATACCTAACAATTTTATTTTATCAATATGTAATTTTGTTCCATAACCAGAATTCTCGTTCCAAAAAAAACCTGGGTATTTGTAAGATAATTTTTTCATTAAATTATCTCTTATAACTTTTGCAATAATTGATGCAGATGCAATAGATATAGATTTATTATCACCATTTTTTATCGCTCTAACTTTTGCTTTAATTTTTGGGAGATTAATACCATCAACTAATACAAAATCAGCATTAATTTTTAAAGATATATAAGCTCTTTCCATAGCTATTAAGGTTGCTTGTAAAATATTTTTTTCTTCAATTTCTTTAACACTTGCTGCTCCTACACCAAATTGAATAATATTTATTAAAATTTTATAAAGTTTTTCTCTAATTTTTTTTGAAATTTTTTTTGAATCATTAATTTTATTTATTTCCGGGTATCTTGCTAAAAAATTTTTCCATAAAGATCTTTTAATGTATACTGCAACAGCTATTACAGGTCCAGCAAGAGGACCTCTTCCCACTTCATCTATTCCAACCACAATATTTCCAAATTTTTCTTCTATATCAAAATTCATTAATTTAGTTTTGGAAGAATTTCAACCAAATTACATGGTTTAAATGAGGAATCTAACTGATATTTTATAATCTTATCCCAAGCATCTTTACACGCAGAAGGAGATCCTGGCAATGAAAATAAATACTTACCATTAGAGATTCCGGCACAAGATCTTGATTGAATTGTTGAAGTTTTAATTTTTTTATAACTTAAAATTCTAAAAATTTCCCCGAATCCTGGAATTTCTTTATCAAAGAAAGATTTAAATACTTCAGGCGTTATATCTCTTTTAGTCAAACCTGTCCCACCAGTAGCTATAATAACATCTATGTTTTTTTTTTTTAACCAACTCTTTAGAATTTTTTTTATTTCTACCTTATTATCTTTGCATATTTTTTTTTCAAATAAATAATGCTGCGATTTTAATATCTTATTTTTTAATAATTCCCCTGATTTGTCAGTTTTAGAATTTCTTGTATCAGACACAGTAAGAACAGCTATATTTAATTTTTTTTTCATAATAAAATTCTCAAATTTATCATTTTTTCTTTAACTTTTTTTAAGTCCTCCCAAGCTATTTTTTTTTTATCTGGAGATCTTAACAAATAACTTGGATGAAAAATACAAATTGTAAATATATTCTTTTTTAACAAAGGGTTTGAATATTTAAACCATTTCCCATGATTTTTAGTTATACCATTTTTTAATTTTAGTAAAGATTTTGATGCAATGTTTCCAAAAAGTAAAAGAATCTTAGGTTTGATTATAGAAATATGCTCTTCAACATATGGAAGAAAAAATTTAATTTCATTATCAGCGGGTGTTCTATTATTTGGCGGTCTCCAAGGAATAATATTAGTTATATAGGTATTATTTTTTCTATCTAGGCCAATTGCATTAATCATTTGATCAAGTTTTTTTCCTGCAGCACCAACAAAAGGCTTTCCAAGTCTATCCTCTTCATATCCTGGAGCTTCTCCAATAATCATAATATCAGATTTTAAACAACCATCATAAAAAACAAAATTTTTTGCTTTTAATTTTAATTCGCAGTCTAAATTAATAATTTTTTTTTTTAAATCTTTTAATTTATTTTCCAATAAAACTTTATCTTCATTTTCAGGATAAAAATGATCATCAAATCTTACTCTTTGTTTATTTTGAATATGAAATTCTATTCCTAATGATTTATAATAATTAAGAATTGCTAATGAATATTTTCTAATATTTGGCATTTTCTTTTAATGTCGAATTTTTTTGTTATGTTATGATACAACAATTTATTAATGACTAAAAAACAAATTTGATAACTTATTTATTTTTTCTTATATCTTAATATATGAATAGAGAATCGATGAATTTTGATGTTTTAATAATTGGAGCTGGTCCATCAGGACTTTCTGCAAGTATAAAACTTGCTCAATTAGCAAAAAAAAACAATAAAGAATTAAACATTGCTATTGTTGAAAAAGGTTCTGAAGTAGGAGCACATATATTGTCTGGCGCAGTATTAGAAACAAAATCATTAGACGAACTAATCCCAGATTGGAAAAGTAAAGATAGTCCTATTAAAACTGAAGCTATAAAGGACAATTTTTTACTATTAACAAAAAGCAAATCTTTTAAATTACCAACACCTCCACAGATGAAAAATGATGGAAATTATATTGTCAGTTTAGGAAATCTTTCTAGATGGTTAGCTAAACAGGCTGAAGAGCTAGGGGTAAATATTTTCCCTGGTTTTGCCGCATCAGAAATTATTTATGATGAAAAAAAAAATAAAATTGCTGGTATAAGAACAGGAGATCAGGGGATTGATAAAGAAGGAAAACAATTAGAAAATTTTCAAAAGGGTTACGATCTTTTTGCTAAACAAACAATTTTTGCTGAAGGATGCCACGGCTCACTAACGAAAAAAATAATTAATAAATATAATTTAAGAGAAAACTCAAGTCCGCAAACTTATGGGATAGGCTTAAAAGAGTTATGGGAAATAAAACCTGAAAATCATAAATTAGGGGAAGTAATTCATTCTATAGGATGGCCTTTAGATAAAAAAACATATGGCGGCTCCTTCCTTTATTATTTAGAAAACAATCAAGTTTCAGTAGGTTTTGTTATAGGTTTAGATTATAAAAACCCATATTTAAGCCCATTTGATGAATTTCAAAAATTTAAAACACATCCAAAAATTAAAAAAATTTTTGAAGGAGGTAAAAGAATTTCGTATGGAGCAAGAGCATTAAATGAAGGAGGTTTTCAATCAATTCCAAAATTGACCGTACCAGGCGGATTGCTTGTAGGATGTACAGCAGGGTTTATGAATGTGCCAAAAATAAAAGGAACTCATACAGCTATGAAATCAGGAATGATTGCTGCTGAAGAAATTTTTAAACATATTTTTGATTCAAAAAACGTAGAAATTGTATCTTATGAAGAAGAAATTAAAAAATCATGGGTTTGGGATGAGCTCTATAGGGTAAGAAATATAAGACCGGCATTTCAATGGGGATTTTGGCCTGGCTTAATATATAGCGCAATTGATACTTTTATTTTTCGTGGTAAGGCCCCTTGGACTTTTAAACATCATGAGGATCATACAACTTTAAAAGAAGCAAAAAAATCCAAAAAGATTGATTACCCAAAACCAGATGGTGTTATTACGTTTGATAAATTATCATCAGTTTTTATTTCAAATACCAACCATGCTGAAAATCAACCATGTCATTTGCAATTAAAAGACAAAAATATTCCAATAGAATATAATTTAGAGAACTATGATGCACCCGAACAAAGATATTGCCCCGCAGGCGTTTATGAAATAGTTGGATTAGAACAAAATTCACCAAAACTACAAATTAATGCACAAAATTGTGTGCATTGTAAAACTTGCGATATAAAAGATCCAAATCAGAATATTAATTGGGTAACACCAGAAGGAGGAGGAGGTCCAAGATACCCAAACATGTAGTCTTTTTTTTAATTTTAAAAATGAATAAATTTTTTACTATAATTTTTTTCTTATTTTTTTGTTTTCCAAAAACTTTATTAGCAATTGATTCTGGTAATTATTTAGCTGGTGAAAGTGCATTTAATAATAAAGATAATAAAGCAGCTATATATTATTTCGAAAATGCACTTGATTTAAATAAAATTGATAAAGAAATTGGGCATAATATCGCTGTAAAATTATGTACCTTATATCTTTTAGAAGGTGAAATAGATAAATGTATTTTATTAGGAAAAAAAATTGAAAAAAATCTTACTTCAAACAGTATTGAAAATACAAATATTTTAATAACTTTAATTGTTGGAGATATAAAAGAAAAAAAATTTAATTCTGCATTAAATAGATTAAAAACAATAAAAAGAAGCTCTTATGAAAGATTTTCAGTCCCCATTATGGAGGCATGGTTAATTGCTGGAGAAAAAAGAAATTTTAATAAAGCAAAAAAAAAATTAGATCAATTAAGTAAAGATCTTGAAATAAATTCCAGTAGTTTAAGAAATTTAAATTTAGCTTTGATTTATGACTTTTTTAATAATAATGAAAAAGCATTAATATATTATCAAAAATCTATAAATGATTTTACCCGACCCTCATATAGACTAGCAGAAATTATAGCCAATGCATTTCAAAGAAATGGCGATTTTGAAAAAGCAAAAAATATTTACACTAAGTTTTTGTCTGATCATAATGATAGTTTATTAGTTGAAAAGTCACTAAAAAGTATTGAAAAAAAAGAAGTTCCAAAGAAATTAATTTTAAATACAAATGATGCAATTGCAGAACTATTTAGCACAATTGCCAGCACTTTTACTTCAGATTTTACGAATAATTTTTCAATAATTTATTCACATTTTTCTTTATATTTAAAAAAAGATTTTGAAGTTGCCCAACTTTATTTAGCTGAGTTATTAGAAAAGAACAATCAGTATGTTGAGGCAAATAATTTGTACGAAAAAATCAAACCATCCTCCAATTTTTATTGGCATGCGGAATTAAGAAAGGCAAGAAATTTAGAATTACTAGGTGATAGTAAAAGATCAATTCCAATTTTAAAAAAAATGTCGAGTGAAAGAAAAGAGAGATATGATTCCTTAAAACTACTTGGTGATATTTATAGAAATTACAAAAAGTATGATGAGGCAATAAAATATTATAATGAAGCAATATCAAGAATTGAAAATATAAGTTCAGAACATTGGGATTTACTTTATTCAAGAGGAATTGCATATGAAAGAAATAATCAATGGAAAAAAGCAGAAAAAGATTTTTTAGAAATTTTAGACTTAGTTCCTAATCAACCAGAAGTTTTAAATTATTTAGGGTATTCGTGGATTGAACAAAATTCTAATCTTGAGCAAGCTACGAAATTTATTCTTAAGGCTGTTAGTGCAAAACCAGGCGACCCATATATTGTAGATAGTTTAGGTTGGGCTTATTATAATTTGAAAGAATATGAGAAGGCAATAAAAGAGCTTGAAAGAGCAGTTGGTTTAAAACCGACAGACCCAATTATTAATGATCATCTAGGAGATGCTTATTTTAAAGCTAATAGAAAACTAGAAGCATTATATCAATGGAAAAAAGCAATTCAATTTAAGCCAGAAAATGATTTAGAGAAAAAAATAGAAGAGAAAATAAAAAAATATAATAAAAATAATCAATTAGATTTCTTATAGAACAAACCAATGTTAAATGGAAAAAGCATTACATGCAAAGCTTATGCAAAAATAAATTTGTTTCTTAATGTATTTAATAAAACAAAAGATAATTTACACAATTTAAAAAGCCTAGTTTGCTTTATAGATCTTTACGATGAAATAAAAATCTCTGAAAGCAAAAAATTTTCTATAGAAATTAACGGACCTTTTAAAAATTCTATTAAAAAAAAAAATACAATTCAAAAAACTTTCATTATTTTCTCAAAATTTTCAGGTTTAAAAAATAATTACAAAATAATTTTAAATAAAAAAATACCAGTTGCTGCTGGTTTAGGAGGTGGTTCTGCTGATTCAGCTGCTGTTTTAGAAGGTTTAAATATTTTAAACAAAAAAAAAATAAACAAAAAAGATTTATTTAAGCTTGCTATGAAGGTTGGTTCTGATGTACCAGCTTGTTTATATAATAAAAATGTTTTTTTTTCTGGATATGGCGATACTTTATTTAAAGCACCAAGAATACCGCAATTTTCAATATTATTAATTAATCCTCGTAAAGAACTTTCAACAAAAAAAGTTTTTGATATATATATAAAAAAAAAATTAATAAAAAAAAATAATTTTGCATATAAGAATTTTTTTTCATGGATTTTAGAACAAAATAATGATTTACAAAAATATGCAGAAAAATTTGTTCCAGAGATAAAAAAAATGGTAAATTTCTTAAGTTCATCAAAAAATTGTTATCTTTCAAGAATGACAGGTAGTGGTCCAACAGTTTTTTGTTTATTTAAAAAAAAAATAGATGCCAAAAAAGCAAACCTTTTATTGAGGAAAAAACACCCTAAATGGTGGTCAGGAGTTTATACAATTAAAAGTTAGTCTTTGAATAAATTTCCTTTTTAATATAATTTTATATTAATACTTTTAATTGGGGCGTCGCCAAGTGGTAAGGCACGAGTTTTTGGTACTCGCATTCGCAGGTTCGAATCCTGCCGCCCCAGCCATTAATTTAAAATCCAGATATTGTAATTAAGAATGGATGCGTATAAAACCCAAATGAGATAAGGAACTAGTAAATAACCTGCA
>CAZWXP010000029.1:0-2710 GCA_964637965.1 uncultured Alphaproteobacteria bacterium
ATAAAAATTACTAGCATTAGATCTAGGATGGAAAAGGATGTCGGTTACATAAGAATAACCACATTTTCTGAACAAACAAAAGCATCGGCGATAGATGCTATTAAAAAATTAAAAAAAAATAAAAATTTGAAAGGATACGTTTTAGATCTTAGAAACAATCCTGGCGGTTTATTAGAGCAAGCAGTTGGTGTTTCTGATCTTTTTTTAGAAAAAGGAGAAATAGTTTCAACTCGTGGAAGAGATTTGGTAAATCCTGAAATATATAAAGCTAAACCTGGAGATATTATTGATGGATTACCACTTGTAATTCTAATAAATAGCGGTTCCGCTTCAGCTTCAGAAATTGTCGCAGGTGCATTACAAGATCATAAAAGAGCTATAATTTTAGGCACTAAATCTTTTGGCAAAGGTTCTGTACAAACAATAATTCCAGTCCATCCGTTTGGCGCTTTAAGAATGACTACAGCAAAATATTTTACACCATCCGGTAAATCTATTCAAAAAAAAGGAATTGATCCTGATATTATAGTTGAGCAAGCAAAAGTAGAAAAGGTTGATAGAAAAAATGGAAATAGGGAGTCAGATCTTCAAGGAGCGCTTGATAATCCCGCTAATGATTTAGAAAAAAAAGTTGATGAGAATTTAAATAAAGAATCAATAGATGATTTTCAATTATCAAGAGCTTTAGATCTAGTTAGAGGCATTTCCCTTTATAAAAAAGAATTAGCTGTAAATTGAAATAAAAACTATCAAAAAAAAATTATGAAAATTAATTCGTACCGTATAGGAGTAGGAATTATTCTCCTTAATGAAAAAAAAAAAGTATTTGTTTCAAAAAGGATAGATATAAAAAGCGAAGCCTGGCAGATGCCTCAGGGGGGTGTAATTAAAAACGAAAAAGTAGAATGTGCTGCCTATAGAGAATTATATGAAGAAACTGGTGTAAAAAAAGCAAGAATAGTTCTTAAAAGTAAAAAATGGTTTCAATACAATATTCCATTGACTTAAAAAAAAAAATTATGGAAAGGCAGATATTTAGGACAAAAACAAAAATGGTTTGTAATGAAGTTCTTTGGTAATGAGAAAAGAGATATAGATTTAAATGTTTGCAAAGCAGAATTTTCTGCTTGGAAGTGGGTTAATATAAAGGAATTAGAAAAATTAATTGTTCCGTTTAAAAAAAAAATGTATAAAGAAATTGTTGAAGAGTTTGTAAAAAAAATAAAAAACCTTAGTTAAGTATTTCGATTATAGTATTAGCTTCTTTGACTTTTTTTTCAAAAAATAAAATTTCGCTTTCAATTTTTGTTTGATTTTTTAACTTTTCATATTTAGAAATACTATCTTTATAAGCATTTAATTTAAATTCGTTCACATCAAATGCTGTTTCGCTTAAAACAATTAATTTATTATTACTAACTTCCGCAAAACCACTATAAATGAAGAAACTTTTATCAATTTTATTATTTTTATATGTATTTAACACACCAGGTCTGATTTGTGAAATTAAATTACTATGATGTGGTAAAACACCAAAATCACCTTCTTCTCCGGGAACTACAACCATGTCATATTCTCCAGATATTAAATTTTTATTTGGTGTAATTAATTCAAAAAGAAATGTTTTTTCCATTATTCTTCTTTCGAAATTTTCTTTGATTTTTCTAATGCTTCTTCAATAGTACCTACCATATAAAAAGCAGATTCAGGAATATTATCGTGTTCTCCATCAACTATACTTTTAAATCCATTAATAGTATCTTCTAATTTAACAAATTTACCCGGTGTGCCTGTGAAAACTTCAGCAACAAAAAAAGGTTGTGACAAAAATCTTTGAATTTTTCTTGCTCTTGATACTGTTAATTTATCTTCCTCTGACAATTCATCCATTCCTAAAATGGCAATTATATCTTGTAATGATTTGTAGGACTGCAAAACTTCTTGGACCCTTCTTGCTATTTGGTAATGTTCCTCACCAACAATTGTTGGATCTAAAATCCTTGATGTTGAATCTAGAGGATCAACGGCTGGATAAATTCCTAGTTCAGCAAGAGATCTGCTTAAAACTGTTGTGGCGTCAAGGTGTGCAAATGAAGTAGCTGGCGCGGGATCAGTTAAATCATCTGCAGGAACATAAATTGCTTGAACGCTAGTAATAGATCCTTTTTTTGTAGTTGTAATTCTTTCCTGTAAAGCTCCCATATCTGTAGATAATGTTGGTTGATATCCAACAGCAGAAGGTATTCTACATAATAAAGCCTAAACTTCTGATCCAGCCTGTGTAAATCTGAAAATATTATCTATTAAAAGCAAAACATCCTGTCCTTCTTTATCTCTAAAATGTTCAGCTAATGTAAGACCAGTTAAACCTACCCGTGCTCTTGCTCCTGGCGGTTCATTCATTTGTCCATAAACAAGCGCAACTTTAGATTTTTTCCCTTTTATATCTATAACACCACCTTCAATCATTTCGTTATATAAATCATTTCCTTCTCTTGTTCTTTCTCCAACGCCTGCAAAAACAGAAAAGCCACCATGTTCTCTTGCAATATTATTAATAAATTCCATAAAAATAACTGTTTTCCCCACACCTGCTCCTCCGAATAGTCCTACTTTTCCACCTTTAGAATATGGGGCAAGCAAATCTACAACTTTAATACCTGTAACTAATATCTCAGTTTCTGTAGATTGCTCTACAAATTCAGGTGCT
>CAZWXP010000030.1:0-2547 GCA_964637965.1 uncultured Alphaproteobacteria bacterium
AAAAAGAAAACTAAGCTTATATAATGTTAAAATATCCTGTATAAAAGCAAATTTATCAAAAGAATCTGACCTGAAGAAATTATTTACATATGCAAAAAAAGAAATGGGCGAAATTACTTGTTTAATAAACAATGCCTCTACTTTTGAATTAGATAATATAGAAAATATTAAAAAAAAAAATTGGGATTATCACTTAAATACAAATGTTTGGGCTCCTATTTTTTTAATTCAACAATTCATTAAAAATTTATCAAAAAAAACAAACGGAAATATAATTAATATTCTTGATCAAAGAGTTATAAACTTAACTCCTTTTTTTACAACATATACCCTAACTAAATCAGTTCTATGGACACTTACTCAAACCTTGGCGCTTTCACTTGCACCAAAAATAAAAGTTAATGCTATAGGCCCTGGCCCAACATTTCCAAGCAAAAGACAAACTAGCAAACAATTTAAAAATCAATATATGAAGATCCCTCTAAAAAAAGCCGTTGACCCAAATGAAATAGCTGAATCTGTATTATTTATATTAAATTCTAATTCTTTGACTGGACAATTGATTAATGTTGATTCTGGACAACATTTAGGATGGTCTCATACCGATAATAAAAAGATTATAGATGAATAGTATTTGTTAAATGTATAATTTCTCTGGTATTTTTTAAAATTTGATGAAAAATAGCGATGGTTTTACACAACATATTTTGCTAATTAAATATTTATGAATAAAATAAAAAAAGGAAAAAAAAAGAAATAACTTGACTTTTAATTTATACAATATTATCAGTTAGTTAGTGAATGATGCCTATTTTTTAATCATTCTAATAAAAAACAAGGAAATGAGCCAAAATTTATATTTTTTGCTGATTTATTCACATATTTTTCCACAGCAAAAGTGGATAGTATTACAAATAAATTAAATTTTTATAAATGTTAAGCTAAATGAATGGGTTAGATATTTTAAAAAATAAATTAACTACCATCTCTACGAAACCTGGAATTTATCAATATATGAATTCAAAAAACGAAATTTTATATATTGGAAAAGCAAAAAACTTAAAAAAAAGAATTTCTAGTTATAAAAACAATTCTTAATTATCAAATAGGATACAAAGAATGATTTATCAAATACATAGGATTGAAACTATAACAACTAAAACTTAGGCATAAGCTTTTTTACTTTAAAGTAATTTAATAAAAAAAAATAAACCAAAATTTAATATTGTTTTGAGAGATGAAAAATCCTTACCATACATTTTAATAACCACAAAAAAAAAATGGCCTCAAATTTTAAAGCACAGAGGAAAACAAAAAAAAATTGGCGCTTACTTTGGGCCGTATCCATCAGCGGGTGCCGTAGATAAAACAATAAACTCTTTGCAAAAAGCTTTTTTAATTAGATCTTGTTCAGATTCTTATTTTAGAGGAAGAATAAGACCATGTTTATTATATCAAATAAAAAAATGTTCGGCGCCGTGTGTTAAAAAAATAAGCGAAAAAGAGTACTCAGATCTTTCAAATCAAACAATTTTATTTTTAAAAGGTAAAAATAGAAAAATACAATCAAATTTAAACAATCAAATGAAAATATGTAGCTCAAAAAGAAATTATGAAAAAGCAGCTGCTTTAAGAGATAGAATTAAAGCTCTTAATCAGATTCAAGAAAAACAATCTATAAATATAAGCTATATTGGTGATGCTGATGTGATATCTATTAAAAAAAAGAATTCTAAAGCTTGTGTGCAAGTATTTTATTTTAGAGGTGGAAATAATCTTGGTGGTAGATATTATTTTCCAAGACATGAAGAAAATGAAAAAGAAGAAAATATATTGCAGTCATTTCTAGGTCAATATTATTCTGATAAAGTTGTAACTAAGCTTATTCTTATAAATAAAAAAATTCCTGAAAGAAATCTTTTAATTAACGCTTTAAATAAAAAATCGGAATATAAAATTAATATTGAAACACCTTTAAAAGGGCAAAAAAAAATAGTTGTAAATGACGCAGAAAAAAATGCAGAAAAAGAATTAGATAAAAAGTTTGATGAACAAAAAAATATTGAGTCTTTTCTAAAAAAAATAAAATCTTTTTTTAAGTTAAAAAAAGTTCCGAAAACAATCGAGATATATGACATTAGTCATATTTCAGGAGAATTTGCAGTTGGAGCAATGGTTTCTTTTAATAAATATGGTTTTCTTAAAAATAATTACAGAAAATTTAATATAAAAGGCAAATATAAAAGAAAAGATTTTTTATCTAAAAGTGATGATTATTCATCGATTTATGAAATTCTTAATAGAAGATTAAAAAAAGATACAAAAACAATATTGTATCCTGATTTAATGATTATTGATGGAGGTAAGGGGCATTTTAATACTGCTTTAAATGTTTTAAAAAAATTAAATTTAGAAAAAAAAATTGAACTTGCGTCTATTGCAAAAGGTGAAAACAGGAATGAAGGAAATGAAACTTTTTATATAAAAAATGATAAAAAAATCAAATTTAACTCAAATAACAAAACTCTTTTCTTCTTACAAAGATTA
>CAZWXP010000031.1:0-6056 GCA_964637965.1 uncultured Alphaproteobacteria bacterium
AATTACTTCGGCTGGATTTAATAAAATTGCTCTAATTACTGATTTTGAAACAAAAAAATAAATGATATTAAATAATTTAATTTTTCTTCCAATTAAAAGAGAAGTTTTGGAAAAAAAGAATTATCTTTTACAATCTTTAGCATTTCATCTATTAATAATCATGCTGATTTACTATGGTTTACCAAATTTATTTAGATATCGGGCAGAATTTTTGCCTCCATTACCAGTTGAAATAATAAATATTTCAAATAAAACAGCAGCACCAAAAATTAATTTTAAAAAAACTCCAGATACTTCAAAAAATAAAACCAATTATGCAAATCAGGAAAATATTAAATATGATAATCAAACTAAAATTCCAGATACCACTGAGACAATCGATGAAACTAAAGAAGTTACGGAAATAAAAAAAAAAAAGATTGTTAAATTAAAAGAACTAAAAAAAAAACCCAAACAGCTACAAAGTGTTTTAAAATCTATAGAGCAAGTTAAAAAAGATATTAGTGATAAAAAAAAAAAAGATAGAGAAGATACTAAAAGTGAAGAAAAAGTAACACCTACAAAACTAGGAATAAATTTATCAATTAGTGAGATTGATGCAGTTAGAAGACATTTTCAACAATGTTGGAATATTCCGTCAGGAGCTAGAGAAGCAGGAGACTTAGCTACTGAGATTAAAGTAAGATTTAATAAAGAAGGAAACGTTATTGATGCAAGAATAGTTAATATAAACAGAATGAAAAGGGATAGATATTTTAGAACTGCAGCAGAAAGCGCACTAAGAGCTGTCTTAAATCCTAGGTGTAAAAATGCACCATTGCCAGAAAATAAGTTTGATAAATGGAAAAATTTAACTTTAAATTTTGATCCTAAAAGTATAATTGGTTATTAATATTTTTTTTTTTATTAAATTGAAACATACAAAAAAAATAATTTTTTCTTTCTTAATTTTCTTTTCTTATATTTTAAATGTAAATGCAGAACTTAAGATTGATATTACATCTGGTTATACAGAACCAACTCCTATTGGAATTCACGATTTTATAGGAACTAATGATGAAGAAGAGGCTTTAGCTAAACAAATTACAAAATTAGTAATAGCTGATTTAAATAATAGCGGGCTTTTTAAAATTATTGATCCTAAAGCATACATTCAAAGAATTTCAAGCCCAAGTATAATGCCCAAATTTTCTGATTGGAAAGTTATAAATGCACAAGCGTTAATTGTTGGTTCTGCTACGTTAGATGCAAATGGTCATGTTAGAATTGAATTTAGACTATGGGATGTTTTTGCTGAACAACAAATGGCCGGATGGGCATTTAGTACGGTAAGGAGTAATTGGAGACAAATTTCTCATCGAATAGCCGATAAAGTTTATGAAAGACTAACTGGTGAAATTGGCTATTTTGATACAAGAATTGTAAATATTGCAGAAAGTGCTCCATATAAAAAAAGAATTAAAAGACTTGCTATAATGGATCAAGATGGTGCTAATCACCGTTTTTTAACAGATGGTAGCAATTTAGTTCTTACACCTCGTTTTTCTCCTTCTCAACAGGAAGTAACGTACCTGTCTTATATCGGAAGAATTCCAAGAGTATATCTCTTAGATATTGAAACAGGCAAACAAGAAATAGTAGGAGATTTTCCTGGAATGACCTTTGCTCCTCGTTTTTCACCATTTGGAGATGAAGTTATAATGTCTCTTGCAACTGAAGGTAATTCAGATATCTATACATATAATCTGAAAACAAATATAAGAAAACAATTAACAACTTATAGAGGCATTGATACATCTCCATCTTTTTCACCAAACGCAAAAAGGATAGTTTTTAATTCTGATAGAGGAGGGTCGCCACAACTTTATGTTATGACTAATAAAGGAAAAAAAATTAAAAGAATTAGTTTTGGTAAAGGTCACTACTCGACTCCTGTATGGTCCCCAAGAGGAGATTATATTGCTTTTACAAAATTTTTTAATAAAACTTTTTATATTGGTATTATGACACCCGATGGAAAAGGAGAACGTTTGATTGCAAAAGGTTTTCTTGTAGAAGGACCAACATGGACACCAAATGGAAGAATGATAGCTTATACAAAGAAAGATTATCCAAAACAAAAAAAAGATGGAAAAACAAGAGTTTTTTTAATTGATGTGACAGGATATCATGAAAGAGAAATCATTACTCCATTAGAAGCATCTGACCCAGCCTGGTCTCCTTTGTTAGATTAAAAAAAAACCCAAAAAAGGACTTGTATCTAGATTGAATAAACTTTATTATATCCAAATAATACAGATAGTTTAATTTAATAAATTATCGATTTTATAGAAATGCATATTATTAGAACAATATCAGTATTACTTCTCTCAGTATTTTTATATAGCTGTGCTTCAAAAAGTGGCATGGAAGATGTTTCAACAGGACTTTATGAAAAAGGTGGAATGTCTTATCTTGATAAGGCTGCTACTGTTCCTGCAAAAATATATTTTGATTATGATCAGTATTTAATAACTGATATGGCTTCAAACACATTGGATTTACAAGTTGCATGGATGGAAAAAAATCCTTCTAGATATATTCTTGTAGAAGGACATTGCGATGAAAGAGGAACACGTGAATACAATTTAGCATTGGGAGAGAGAAGAGCAAATGCAGTTATTGAGTATTTAAGCTCTATGGGTATTGCTGATGGTAGATTAAATGTTGTTTCATATGGAAAAGAAAGACCAGATTCTGATGGTTCTTATGAAGATGCATGGCAAAAAAATAGAAGAGCCGTTACAACTATAGACGTAGACAGATAGATCAATTTCTTTTTATTTTCTCTTAATTTTATAGTAATCTAAAAACAATATTTATAGAACTAAGTTTCTTAAAATTTGTTCAAAATGTTTAATAGTAAAATTAATATTTTAAAAATTTCTTTATTTCTATTTATTATTTTAAAACTTGATTTAAACGCAGCAGATGAATTTGATTATAATTTGCTTAATGAAAAAATAAATCGCTTAGAACAAGAAATATCTGATATTCATAAATCTTTATATGTTCCTGATAACAATGTTTCAATTAAAGAAGATACAAAGAATATTTCTTCTAAATATCAAAGGAGAATAAACAAACTTGAAAACGATTTTGCCAAAATAAACGGAAAGCTTGAAGAAATTTTTTTTAGATTAGATCAACTACAAAGTAAACTTGATAAATTTACTTCTGATGTAGATTTCAGATTATCAACACAAAACGATGATTCTACAGGAGGGTTGCCTCTAACTAAAAAAGACAGATCTTCTAGGGAAGATACTTCCACAGGTGGGTTACCTATAGCAAAAAAAGATAGATCTGATAAAAAAGATACAATTGCATACCCTGATAACAATTCAGATGTTAATGCTAGTGGTGGAGATGTTGAGATTTTGGGAACGATTGATAAAAAAGATGTTATAGATGAATCATTTGAAATAGCAAGAAATTTTCAAACACCAGAAGACTTATTTAATTATGGAAAAGATGCATTACGAAATTTGAACTATTCTGATGCAGAAAACGCATTCAAAGGATTTGTGAAAAAATATCCAAAAAATAAAAATGTTCCAGATGCATATTTTTGGCTTGGTGAGTCATTATTTGTAAGTGAGAACTTCCAAGAAGCAGTTTTGGCATATGGTGAGGTAATAAAAACTTATAAAAAACATGAAAAAGCTCCAGAAAGTTTATTAAAAATAGGAATGTCCTTTTCTTATTTAGATAAAAAAAAAGATTCATGTAATGCTTTAAAAAAAGTTTTAAAACAATACCCTGACTCTGAGGAAGATATTTTAAAAAAAACAAATTTTATAATTCAAGAAAAAAATTGTTAATTTAAAGATGATAGAAAAAGTTTTTTTTAAAATTATGGACAATCTTGGTCCATATGAAAACAACCCTAATCTAGCAGTAGCAGTTTCAGGTGGATGTGATAGCTTGTGTCTTGCTATTTTAGCTAAAGAATGGACAAATATTAGAGGTGGTACAATAACGGCACTTATAGTCGATCACGGTCTAAGGAAAGATAGTAAAAAAGAATGCAAAGAAACACAAAATATACTAAAGAAAAGAAAAATTTTTAGTTATTGTTTTACATGGAAATTATCAAAAATACCAAAAAGTGGAGTGCAGGAAAAAGCACGTGAATTTAGATACAATATTTTTGAGGAATGGTGTTATAAAAAAAAAATAGCACATTTATTAGTGGCACATCATTTTGAAGATCAAAAAGAAACTTTTCTTATGAGACTTAATCATAATAGTAATATTTATGGTTTAGCATGTATGCCAAAAATTCTAATGAAAAAAAAAATAAGAATCCTTAGACCTTTTTTAAATTTTAAAAAAAAAGAAATTATTAAATATTTAAAAGAAAAAAAAATAAATTGGATTAATGATCCCACAAATACATCCTCAAAATATTCTAGAAATAGATTAAGAAAAATTTTACCGAAATTAGAGAAAAAAGGATTAACAGATAATAAATTAAAAAAAATCTTGAGAAGAGCACAAAGTGAAAGGAAAAAAATTGAGAAAAAATTTACAGATTGGTTTATTTTAAATGTCGAAATTAAATCATTTGGCTATGCATTAATAAATTTTGATAGATTAAAATTATTAAATAAAGAAGATTTTATATTTATTTTTTCTAGAATACTTAATATGATTTCAGGTTCGCTATATCCTCCAAAATCAAAATATGTTTCTAATTTTTATAAAAAAATTAAATTTGATAATAATATTAAACATACTAATTTAGGAGGATGCCATATTTTTATTTCCAAGAAAAAATTTTACATTTGTAGAGAAATTTTTAAAAAGAATAAAAAACAAAAAATAGATTTGCAATTTAATAAAATTATTTGGGATAATAGATTTGAAATTGAATATAAGAAAAATAAACATACTTTTTTAAAAAAAAAATTAGGAAAGTCAGTTTTTATTGAACAATTACAAAAAAATGGTTGGAATGAAGTATTGTTGAAGAATGAAAGTTTAAAGAAAAGATTTGAGATTCCAAATAAAGTGATTTTATCTTTACCAGCAATTAAAAATAAAAAAAATGATGTTTTATATGTACCGCATTTGAAGTATTATTCTAATATAAAAAGCAAAAAGGAATTCTCGAATATGAATTTTCTATTTAAACCAGAAATACCGTTATCAAATATTTATTAACAAATGATATTGTCCTTATAAAAAAAAAGATTAAATATAGATATATATGAAAAATTTAAAACGAAACTTTTTAATTTGGTTAATTATAGGATTTATTTTATCTTCCTTTTATAATTTTTTTACCAAATCAGATGGGAAAATTGAGCAGAATATTGCTTTTTCTGATTTTCTAAAAGAAGTTGAAAAAGATAATGTTTTAGATGTGAATATTAAAGGTGATTTGATAAATGGAAATTTAGCAGATGGTAAGAAATTTAAAACTTATGCTCCGTATGACCCAAATTTAATTGAGAAATTATCAAGCAAAAATGTGACAATAAATGTTGAACCTTACAATAGCAAAGGATCTTCTTTGTTAAATATCATTTTATCATGGTTTCCAATGCTTTTATTAATAGGCGTATGGTTATTTTTTATGCGTCAAATGCAATCGGGAAGTGGTAAGGCACTTGGTTTTGGAAGATCGAAAGCGAAAATGTTAAATGAAAAAACTTGAAAAGTAACATTTAAAGATGTAGCATGAATAGATGAATCAAAAAACGAATTAGAAGAAGTAATTGAATTTTTAAAAGATCCATCAAAATTCCAACGTCTTGGAGGAAAAATACCTAAAGGTGTGTTGTTGATTGGTCCTCCTGGTTGCGGAAAAACACTTTTGGCTAGAGCAGTAGCAGGAGAAGCAGGAGTTCCTTTTTTTACTATATCAGGATCAGATTTTGTGGAAATGTTTGTAGGTGTCGGAGCTTCTAGAGTAAGAGATATGTTTGAGCAAGCAAAAAAGCACTCCCCTTGTATTATTTTCATAGATGAAATAGATGCGGTTGGGAGACATAGAGGAGCGGGGTTGG
>CAZWXP010000032.1:0-3440 GCA_964637965.1 uncultured Alphaproteobacteria bacterium
TGGTATAGATGTAATAACTTTTTCGGGATATGATGCAGCCCACTGTAAAGCTTGAAAACCACCTGCTGATCCACCGATAACACTTAAAAGTTTTTTTATTCCCAATTCATCAATTAGCATTTTTTGGGCATTTACCATATCTCTAATTGTTATTACAGGAAACGACATATTATATGTTTTTTTTGTTTTTGGATTTATTTCTTTGGGCCCTACAGTCCCCAAACATCCACCAAGGATATTAGAACATATTACAAAAAATTTATTTGTATCGATTGGTATATTTGAACCAATAGCTTTAGACCACCAACCAGATTTTTTTGTTATAGGATTTCGACCAGCAGCATATTGGTCACCACTAAGTGCGTGACAAATTAAAATAGCATTGTTTTTAGTTTTGTTTAGTTTTCCATATGTTTGATAAGATATTTTGAAATTTTTTAAATTTTTACCACTATCAAGCTTAAGTGGTTTTTTAGTCCCTAAAAGTGCAAATTTGTTTGAATTTTTCATTTTTATTTTTTTATATAAAAAAAAACCACCGATGTACGAAGCATGGTGGTAAAAAAAAGGCGCTTTAGCAGTTTTTGCCCGCAAGCTACGTTTCAAATCGGCAATTCATATGTAGCATTTCTTAAAAATAATTCAAGTATATTTAAAAGTTGTATTTTTCACTCTTATAATTAATTTTAGTTAATCATGGGTAATTTTTTAAAAATAAAAAAAAATATTAATAGTGTTATTAAATATGAAGCCGGTATATCTAAATTAGCAGATCGTAAAAAAGTAGTTAAACTATCTTCAAATGAAGGTGCCTTTGGGACAAGTAATAAAATAAAAAAAATATTAAAGGAATTTCAGGGAAAAATTTTTAGATATCCGGACCCTGAAAACAATATATTGAAAGAAGGGATATCTAAGAGATATAAACTAAATAAAAAAAATATTATTTGTGGTAACGGTTCAGATGAAATTTTAACTATAATAGCAAAAATTTTTTCGGGGCCAGGAGACGAAATTCTATATTCTGAATATGGATTTTTAATGTACCCAATTGCAGCACAATTATCAGGGGCAAAAGGAGTTAAAGTGAAAGATGTTAATTATAGAAATTCTCTAAAAAATTTTTCCAAAGCTATTACAAAAAGAACTAAGATTATTTTTATTGCAAACCCAAATAATCCCACTGGAACATATCTGACAAATAAAGAATTAAATGAATTTATTTTAAAATTACCAAAAAGAATTTTATTAGTAATAGATGCAGCATATGCAGAATATATTACAAAAAAAGATTATTCATCAGGTAAAGAGCTAGTTAAAAGAAATAATAACGTAATTATGACTAGAACATTTTCTAAAATATACGGATTAGCGGGACTAAGACTTGGTTGGGCATATTGTCCAAAATATATTGTTGATATTTTTAATAAAGTTAGATTGCCTTTTAATATAAATATAGCTGCAATGAAAGCAGGAACTACGGCTTTAAGTGATAAAAGTTTTTATGCGAAATCTGTTAAACATAATACACATTATTTAAATTGGCTAGCAAAAGAGATTATTAAACTAGGGTTAATTCCTCTTCCCAGCGTTGCAAATTTTATTTTAGTTAAATTTCCTAGTAAAGGAAAATTTTCTGCAGACAAAGTTAACAAGTTCTTGTTATCTAAGGGTATAATTTTAAGAAAAGTAGATAGTTATGGACTTAAGGATTTTTTAAGAATTTCTATAGGCAAAAAAAATGAACTAATAAAGCTTATGAATTTTTTAAAAATTTACTTTAAAAAAAAAATATAATCTACATGTCATTCAAATGATTTTGTTTAAACAAACAACATTAATAGGAATTGGTTTAATTGGTTCTTCTATAGCAAGAGCTTTAAAGAAACAAAGACTTACAAAAAAAATTTGTATATTTTCTAGAACAAAAAAAACAATTAATAAAGCAAAAAAACTTAAATTAGGAAATTTTTATACAAATAATTTAGAAAAAAGTGTCAAAGGAAGCAATTTAATTATTATTTGTTCTCCACTTTCAACTTATAAAAATATATTAGATAAAATATCAGATCATATTGAACCAAATACAATATTAACAGATGTCGGATCTTCAAAATTAAGTGTTGTTAAAATTTTTTCTAAACTTAAAAATATTAACTTTAATATTTTACCAGCTCATCCAATAGCAGGTACCGAGAAATCCGGTCCTGAATCAGGATTTGCTGAACTATTTAATAAACGATGGTGTGTTATAACCCCAATGGGAAAAAATAATAAACAATCATTAAAAAAATTAAAGAAATTATGGAATACTTTAGGATCTAAAGTTCAAATAATGGAAGCAAAAAATCATGACAAAATTCTTGCAATAACATCTCATTTGCCTCATTTAGTTTCATATGCGATTGTTTCTTCTTCATTAAATGCTAATAAAAAAGAAAAATCACAGATAATAAAATTTTCTGCAGGAGGTTTTAGAGATTTTACAAGGATTACTGCATCTGACCCAACAATGTGGAGAGATATTTTTTTAAATAATAAGACAAACTTGCTTAAAATAGTTATTGAATTTGAAAAGTCACTTAATTTGATAAAAAAATATATTAAAAAAAATAAACCAGAAAAACTGCAGAAAGTTTTTGTTAAAACACAAAAAATTAGAAAGTTAATTGAAAAAGAAAAACAAGAATAATTTTTATAAAATTTTCTCTAATTTTTTTCTAAATTCACCAGGATTTAAACCAGGCAGAATTGGTTTTAAAAAATTTACTGTTATTTTTCCTGGATATTTTAAGAATTTATTTTTCCCCCAATACTTTCCAGAGTTTAATTTTATAGGAACAACTTTAATATTTAAATGTTTGTATAGAACAACTATTCCTGATTGAATTTTATTTTTAGAATTTGGTAAAGTTCTAGTACCGTGAGGAAAAATTAGTATAGATCTGTTGTTACTAATAGCTTTTCTTGTTTTGTTAATGATTCTTTTTAAATTATTTGCTCCTTTATTTCTAGTAATAATAACCATTCCCAATTTAAATAAATGCCAACCAAATAGAGGAATAAATAAAAGAGATCTTTTGTGAAATATAATACAATCACCTATTAAATAAGGAATGAAAATTGTATCCCAAGCGGATTGATGTTGGCACGCATATATAACATTTTTTGAAGTAATATTGTTTAATCCATTTACTTTGTAATCAAGTCTTATTACTGTTTTTAGGATTTTATTTGTTATTTTAATCCAGAGGAACCATATTTTTACATCAAATTTTCTATTTAAAAAAAAAACAGGCAAAGAAAAAAAAGATATGAAAAAAGTCCAAATATAAAATAAAATATTAAATATTAAAGATCTAAGAAAAATTATAATTTCCATAATAAAAATATTAAATTACGTTTAATATACATGAAATATTTAATTTTATATTTTAAAA
>CAZWXP010000033.1:0-2804 GCA_964637965.1 uncultured Alphaproteobacteria bacterium
TTTATGGGGTAAAATTCTTATATCTTTATAATTTTTCTTAAATTTGTTGATTTCTTAAGCCATATAAACCTAAAAACAAAAATAGCATAAAAAAAAAAAAAATACCTGGCTCTAGCATGTGAAAGACTGGGATAAAATGAGAAATCTGTGGATAAATTGACTTTTATTTTTTTTTCTTTGTTTTTGTAATTTTTTTTTGCTTTTTTTTCTCTGTTTTTGAAGCAATTTCTTTTTTCTTTGGTTTAGATTCTTTTTTTGATTTAGGTTCTTTTTTTGATTTAGGTTCTTTTTTTGTTTTTGATAATTTTTTATTTGTTTCTTTATCTTCTATATTTTCATTCTTTTTTTCAATTTCAGAAATTAAATCTTTTGTATTAAGGTTATTTTTTTCTTCAGTATCTTTTTTTTCGGAATCTACTGTTTCTTTTTTTTGAATTTTCTTTGGATTTTTAAATTCATTAATTTGTTCTAATCCTAATTCTTTTGTTTTGGCAATATTTATTAAAATTTTTATTTTTAAATCAGTATAAACAGAAATTTCAACTTCAAACACTCCTATAGATTTTAAAGTTTTTTTAAGATTAATTTGTTCATTTAAAAGTTCAATTTTATATAGTAATAGAATTTCTTTTACAATATCTTTAGATGTAACAGAACCATATAGCTGACCATTTTCTGATGCGTTTCTTATAATTAATATTTCTGTACCTTTAATTTTTTTTGCAATTTCCTCGGATTTTTCTTTTCTTTTTTTTTCTTCAGATTCAATTAAAGATTTTTTTTCTTCAAAAACTTTCAAATTTTCTTTATTTGCACGAAGAACTTTTTTTTTTGGTATTAGATAATTTCTCGCATAACCGTCTTTAACTTTAACAACATCTCCTACTTTTCCTAATTTGTCTATATTTTCAATTAAAATTACTTCCATATTAGTTATTTACATAAGGTAAAAGAGCTAAAAATCTTGCTCTTTTAATTGCTCTAGATAATTCCCTTTGTTTTTTTGTAGAAACAGAAGTTATTCTACTAGGAAGTATTTTTCCTTTTTCAGATATAAACTTTTTTAGAAGCTTTATATTCTTGTAATCAACTTTAGGCGCGCCAGTTAAAGATAACGGGCAGGATCTTTTTTTAAAATTATATGGCCTTTTATCAGTTTTTAAATCATGTTTTTGTAATTCTGCCATTATTATTTATTTTCCTCACTGTTTTCTTTAAGCATAATTGTAGGTTCTTTATCAAAATCCTTTTCTTTAATTTTTATAAATAAGTGTCTGATTATATCTTGTGTAAGCTTGATTTGAGATCTTAACTCATTAATTGCTATCTCTGAAGCTTCTAGTATGAAAAAAAGATAATGACCTTTTCTACTTTTTTTTACTTGATATGCAAGATTTTTAAATCCCCAATATTCTTCTTTTTTTATTTTTCCGCCTTTTGAATTTACAAACTCAGTTACTTTTTTTGCTAATTCTTTAGCACGCACGGGTGATACTTCTTGTCTAGCAATAAAAACTAATTCATATAGTGACATAATTTTTTTATAATATATATTTTAAAAGTAAGGTTTTTTTACTCCAAAATAGTTTAAACATCAACATAAACTATTTTTTTTTTTAGATATGAATTCAATAATTTTTCCAGGTCAAGGATCTCAATATGTGGGAATGTGTAAAAATTGGTATGAAAATTTTCAAGAAGCACAAAAAGTTTTTAATGAATCAGATAAAATATTAAAAGAACCATTATCTGATTTAATTTTTAATGGCCCAGATAATGAGTTAATAAAAACAAATAATGCTCAACCAGCAATTTTAATTTCATCTATTGCTATGTTGGAAGTAATAAAGTCTAAAAAAAAAATTAAATTAAGTAATTTTTGTAAATTTTTAGCAGGACATTCTTTAGGTGAATACACAGCTCTTTATGCATCAAATGTTTTAGATTTTGAATCTGTATTAAAATTAGTTAAACATAGAGGAAATTTAATGAGTAAATCTGATAAATCTGGTGAAGGAAAGATGGCAGCAATTATAGGATTAAAAATAGTTGAAATTAAAGAAATGTTGCAAAATTTCAAAGAAGAAGGTGTTTGTGAGATAGCTAATGATAATTCCGAAGGACAAGTTGTTATAAGTGGTAATAAAGAAGCAGTTGATTCATTTAAATCCATTGCAAAAAAAAACGGAGCTAAATTAACAATTGACTTGAATGTAAGCGCACCATTTCATTGTAAATTGATGGAAGATGCAGCTATAAAAATGAATTCAGAAATAAATAAAACATTATTTGATCAATTTAAAGTTCCAGTAATTTCTAATGTCAAAGCTGTTCCTTGTAATAATAGTGACGAATTTAAGTCATTATTAGCACAACAAATTACTATGACTGTGAAATGGAGAGAAACAATTTTATTTATGGAGAGTAAAGGAGTAAAAAATATTTTTGAGATTGGACCAGGTAATGTTTTGTCAGGTTTAGTTAAAAGAATAACAAAAAATATTGAATGTTTTTCTATACAAAATCCAGAGGATATGGATAATCTAAAATAATAAATTTATGAGTGATTTAACTTTAAAAAATAAAACTGCTTTAATTACAGGTGCAACAGGTGCAATTGGAGGTGCGATTGCAAAAAAACTTTCATTATTAGGCGCTAATCTAATATTAACTGGTACAAATAAAAAAAAGATTGATGATTTAAAAAAGAAAATAGGTTCAAATATTATTTGCCTAACCGCTGATCTTTCAAAAGATGGGGAAATTGATACTCTCTCCGATGATTCAATTAAGATATTTAAATC
>CAZWXP010000034.1:0-4774 GCA_964637965.1 uncultured Alphaproteobacteria bacterium
CATTTTTACCAAGAGCTAACCAAATATGTTTTCTGTCAAGATTCATTTGTTCAGCATTCTTAGAGTTTGCTATAACAATACCGTCATAACCAATCTTAACTTCTGTAATATCAGTTATGCCGTTTTCAGCACATTTTTTTACTTCCCTACCTTTAATACGTCTAGAAGAATTAGTAATATCTACTTGTGAAGGACCAATCCCCTGGCAGAATATTTTTAAACCACCACCAGAACCAGTGCTTTCAACAACAGGAGTTTTAAATTTAGTTAAAATACCAAATTTTTCTGCAACTACTGTTGCAAATGGATATACAGTACTGGATCCCACAATTCTTATTTGATCACGGGCCTGTGCTACTGTAGCTGTTAATAAAATCGTTGTTGCTGTTAAAAGATATTTAGTAAGTTTTTTCATATATAATGCCTCTAAATTTTATTAAAAAATAATATCAGTTTAAATTTCAGCATTTTTTCATTACAGTTTTATGACATAAATGAAAAAAGTTTATTAAATTACTTTTGATACTGAAAAATCAATGAAAACAAAGTATAAAAGTATAAAAGAGTTATTTAAAACACATAAAATTTTATGGTTTATCTACTAAAAAATTTGAATTTTAAAAAATATTCTCTCAAGTTTAATAAGGAAAAAAAAATCCTAAATCAAAATTTATTTACTACCAAATTGAAAAATTTTTATGAAATTAACAATAAAAAATTAATAGATCATTTTAGGAAAAACAATAATGGATTGGAACTGGCTAAAAAAAGATCGTTTCTTTTAGATCAAATTATTTATAAGTGTTATAAACAAAACACAAATTATTTCAAAAAAGATATTAAAAATTTTAAATTTTCCGTAGTTGCTACTGGAGGATTTGGCAGACAAGAATTGGCACCCCATTCTGATATTGATATTCTTTTTCTTTATTCTTTAAAATAAAAAAAAAAAATAAAAGAATTTGTGAAACCTATTTTATATGATCTTTGGAATTTAGGACTAAGAGTAGGTCATGCAACAAGAACGCTTCAAGAGTGCATTTCGTATAGCAAAAAAGAACTGGATGTTTGTACATCTATTTTAGAAAGCAGATTTATTGCTGGTAATAAAAATATATACAAAAATTTAATGAACAAATACAAAAGAGAAATTGTTGCAAAATATGGAAAAAAATTCATAAAAACAATTTTTTTAGAAAGGGAAAAAAGATTGAAAGAAACGGGGGATACTAGATATTTACTGGAACCAAATGTTAAAAATGGAAAAGGTGGTATAAGAGACCTGCAGACTTTAGATTGGATAGGAAAATTTTTTTATAGAATACACACTTTAAATGATTTAATTAATTTTAAAATATTAGATAAAAATTCAGTTGAATCATTTATTAAAGCGAAAAAATTTTTTTGGACTGTGAGATCTTATTTACATATTTTATCTGAAAGACCAAATGAATATTTAAGTTTTGAATTTCAAAATTTAATTGCAAAAAAATTGGGATATAAAAAAACTAAAGCACTATCAAATGTAGAAAAATTTATGAAAGATTATTTTTTTACCACAAAGAGAGTGAGCGATTTAATAAGAATATATTGTAATTTCATAGAAGATAAAGAAAAACTAATTTCTAGCTCAAAAAAAGAAAAATCGAAAGAAATAAAATTTGCTGATTTTATTATCAAAAATAAAAGAATCAACTTTTCCAAAAATTTTAGTTTAAAAAGTATTTATTTAGGTAATTTTAATTCTTTTTTTAAAATTATAGAAATAGCTCAAGAAAAAAATTTAGATCTTCATCCAAAAGCAGTAAGATTCATTTTAGACAATATAAAAAAAGTAGAAAAAAAAATTAAAGGAAAGAAAGAATTTTTGTCACCCTTTTTAAAAATTTTAACATCTAAAAATAAAACAGAAAAATTTCTAAAGTTAATGAGTGATCTTGGACTCCTAGGAATTTTAATTCCTGATTTCAAAAGGGTATCAGGACAAATGCAATTTGGGGGGTTCCATACCTATACTGTGGATGAACACACTTTAAAAGCTATTGGGTATATTAATGATATTGAGACCAAAAAAAATTTTAAAGAAAGTTTATTATACACAAAAATTTTTTCTGAGATTATTTCTACAAAAGTTCTTTATATTGCTATGTTTTTTCATGATTTAGGAAAAGGAACTGGTAGAGATCATTCTATTGTATCATGTGAAATTGCAAAAAAATTTTGTTTTTATATGGAAATTGATCAAACAGAAAAAAATACAATTTTATGGTTAATTAAGAACCATTTATTGATGAATAAAATTTCTCAAAAAAGAGATATAGATGATTCAAATACAATTTTTGAATTTGCAAAAAAAGTTCAATCTTTAGAACAATTAAAACTTTTGTTTATTTTTACTGTAGCGGATATGAAAGCAACTGGGAAAACTATTTGGAATAATTGGAATAAATATCCTTTAGAAAAACTTTTTTTAAAAACAAGAAATTTATTTTTAGGAAGCTCAATAAATATAGATAAAAAAATAATTGAAAGTGTAAGATTAAAGTTAATAAGAGATAAAAAACTATATCCAAAAAATAAAATAAAAAATGTTTTAAAAATACTACCTAAAGAAATTTATCTAAATAATGATAAAAAAAAAATAATTAAATTTTTACAAATAATTCAAAAGTTTAAAAAAGAAACTTGCATAAAAATTTTTCAAAATAAGCAAAAAACAGCAACAGAAATAATAATTTATACTAGAGATAAACCTGGATTGTTATGCAAATTATCAGGCGCAATAACAGTTTCAGGTTTTAATGTTATAGAGTCTAAAGTATCTACATTAAACAATGGCATGGTGTTAGATGTTCTGTGGGTCAGAGATTTAAATGGGCACATGCTTGATACTGTTTACCATTTTTCAAAATTAGAAAAAAAAATGCTTGAAATATTATCCAATGGCAAGTCTTTGGAAAAGGAAATTCAAAGTGAAAGAGAAAAAAATTTAAAAAAGAATTTATTTAATATAAATACTAAAATATTCGTTGATAATAATACTAGCAAGAAACATACAATTTTAGAAATAAATACTTTTGACAGAGTCGGTTTAATTTATGATTTAACAAAAAAATTATATAAATTAGGATTAAAAATAAGTAGTGCTAAAATCCTGTCTATGGGAAAAGGAGCAAACGAGATATTTTATATTCAGGACATGAAAGGAAATAAAATTATATCTAATAAAAAAATTAATGAATTAAAAACAAGCATAAAATTTCTATTAAAAAATTAAATTTTCTAAATTTACTTAAATGAAATTAATAAAACCTTTTTTGACAATAAGCGGATTCACCTTTTTAAGCAAAATTTTAGGTTTTTTAAGAGATATTTTAATTGCTGCATTTGTAGGAGCAGGAGTTATTGCAGATGTTTTTTTCGTAGCTTTTAAACTTCCTAATTTTTTTAGACGGTTATTTGCAGAAGGCGCATTTTCCGCAGCATTTATACCAATTTTTTCATCAATATTAAAAACAAAAGGAAAATCTAAAGCATTACAATTTGGTTCAGAAGTTTTGTCTCTACTTTTTTTTATTCTTTTTCTAGTAATAATAATTTTCGAATTTTTAATGCCATTAATTGTATACTTTCTTGCACCTGGTTTTGCGCAAGATCCAGCAAAGTTAAATTTATTAATTGAATTATGTCGAATAACTTTTCCTTATTTATTTTTTATTTCCTTGGTTTCTTTATATACAGGGATTCTTAATTCTTTTAACAAATTTGCCATAGGTGCTGCTGCTCCAATTCTTTTAAACTTAACCTTCATAATATTTATACTTTGCTTTGAAGAATTCTTTAAAACAAAAGGGCATATGTTATCTTGGGCAGTTTTTTTTGCCGGTTTATTTCAATTAATTTTTTTAATTTTCGGAATATTTAAAAATGATTTACAAATATTTTTTGTAAAACCAAAATATTCAAAATATATAAGAAAATTATTTAAATTAATTATTCCAGGAGCTATTGGAGCTGGTGTTATTCAAATAAATTTATTAATAGATGTAATTTTAGCATCTTTTTTAGATACAGGATCAATATCTTATTTATATTATGCTGAACGTATAAATCAATTACCAATCGCTTTAATCGGTGTTGCACTTGGTACAGCTCTTTTACCTACATTATCAAAACAAATAAGCTTAAATAAAAGAAGAGAAGCTTTATACACACAAAATCGATCTATTGAATTTTGTTTATTATTGGCAATACCTGCTTCTCTAGCAATTTTTATAATTGCAGAACCAATTATTGGTTCTTTTTTTGAAAGAGGAGAATTTTCTGAGAATGATAAAATACTTTCAGCAAAAGCTTTACAAGCTTTTGCAATAGGGGTTCCTGCATATGTTTTAGTTAAAATTTTAATGCCAATTTTTTTTGCGAGACAAAATACTGTAACACCGGTAAAAATTGCAATTTTTTGCGTAATTATAAATTTCTTATTAAATATTATTTTGATGCAATTTTATCAACATGTTGGTATAGCAATTGCAACGGCCATATCATCTTGGTTAAATTGTATATTACTTTTTTATGTTTTAATAAAATCAAATGAAATTTCTTTTGATGGAACACTTAAAAAAAATCTAAAAAAAATTCTTTTCTTAGTTATAAGTTAATAAATTTTTTAAATGTGTTATACTTTTTTTTTAATTTAATTTTAAAGATTTGAAATTAGAAAATAAAAAAACTATAAAAATATATATTAAAAAAATATAAAAAAAAATACAAA
>CAZWXP010000035.1:0-10769 GCA_964637965.1 uncultured Alphaproteobacteria bacterium
CAAATTATTATCACCCAAGAAAATCCGGCTGTATAAACTTTTTAAATAAATCTAAAGGAGGTTTTTTTGGTGAAATCCATCCTGACATAATAAAAGAATTTCAAATTAATTATCCCGTATATGCTTTTGAATTAAATTTAAATAAACTGACACACGAATTTGTAGAAAATAAAAAAAGTTTTATTGGCAAAAATTTTCAAAAAGTTGAAAGAGATTTTGCATTTATTATTGATAAAAAAATTCAATCACAAGTTATAATTGATTTAATCAATAAAGTAGAAAGTAAATTAATTAATGAAGTTAATATCTTCGATGTATATGAAGGAGAAGGCATACCAAAAGAAAAAAAGTCTATAGCTGTTTCAATAGTTTTACAGCCTGAAGATAGAACTTTAAAAGATACAGAAATAGAAATAATTTGTAAAAAAATTATTTCAAATGTAGTAGAAAATACAGGTGCAATTCTAAGAGAAAAATAATCTGATATGAAAATTTCTAATATTAGAAACTTTGCCATTATTGCACATATAGATCATGGAAAATCAACTTTAGCTGATAGACTAATACATTTTTGTGGAGGAATATCACAAAGTGAATTTAGAGAACAATTACTAGATTCTATGGATATTGAAAGAGAAAGAGGAATAACTATTAAAGCTCAAACTGTTCAATTAAATTATAAATATGATAATGAAGAATATAAATTAAATTTAATTGATACTCCAGGACATGTAGATTTTGCCTATGAAGTAAACAGATCATTAGCAGCTTGTGAAGGTTCAATTTTAGTCGTAGATAGTACGCAAGGGGTTGAAGCCCAAACTTTGGCAAATTCTTATCAGGCTATTTCTAATAATCATGAAATAATACCAGTTCTTAATAAAATAGATTTGCCAGCAGCAAATCCTGAAAATGTTGTTAAACAAATCGAGGATATAATAGGCATTGAAGCAAAAGATGCGATTAAAATATCTGCTAAGACGGGTGAAGGTGTTGAAGATTTATTAAATTTATTGGTAAAAAATTTACCAGCACCGGAAGGAATTAATGAAGACCCACTCCAAGTTTTTGTTATTGATAGCTGGTATGATAAATATCTAGGAGTTATTACTTTAGTAAGAGTAAAAAATGGAGTTCTTAAGATTGGACAAAAGATTCAAATGATGTCCAACAAGGTGTGTTATGAAATTGAGAAAGTAGGTGTTTTTAGACCTAAATTAAAATATGTAGATAAATTGTCATCAGGAGAGATTGGATTTCTTACAGCTGGAATTAAAAAAGTTGCTGATTGTAAAATTGGAGATACCTTAACTGAAGAAAAGAAACCATGCAGTAAAGCTCTTCCAGGTTTTAAACCTTCTCAGCCAGTTGTTTTTTGTGGATTGTTTCCATACGATAGTTCACAATTCAATGATTTTAAAGATAGTTTAGAAAAATTAAGTTTAAACGATTCTAGTTTTTCATATGAACAAGAGTCTTCTGCTGCTTTAGGCCAAGGTTTTAGATGTGGCTTTTTAGGGTTACTTCATATGGAAGTAATAAGAGAAAGATTAGAAAGAGAATTTAATATTCAATTAATAACCACAGCACCTAGCGTTGTTTACCAAATAACTGATAATAATAATAAAATAACAAAAATACAGAATCCAATAGAGTTTCCTGACCCATCTTTGATCAAAAAAATGGAAGAACCATGGATTGTTTCAACAATCATTGTTCCTCAAAATTATTTAGGGAGTGTTTTTGAGCTGTGTGAATCGCGTAGAGGTGAACAAATTGAGCACAATTTTATAGGAAAAACTGTAGTTGTTAAATATAAATTACCTTTAGCTGAAACCATTATTGATTTTTATGATCGTTTAAAATCTATAACAACAGGTTACGCAAGTTTTGATTATCAAATAGAAGGTTATAAAGAAAGTAAATTATTAAAACTAAATATTTTAGTTAATCAAGAAGTTGTCGAACCATTATCAATTATTATCCATGAAATTCATGCAGAACAAAGAGGAAGAGAGATTTGCAAAAGGTTAAAAGATGTTTTGCCACGTCAACAATACAAACTACCTATACAAGCAGCTATCGGAGGCAAAATTATTGCAAGAGAAACTGTTCCAGCATATAGGAAAGATGTAACAGGAAGTTTATATGGTGGAGATAGAACAAGGAAAGATAAATTGTTAAAAAAACAAAAAAAAGGAAAACAACGTTTAAAACAATTTGGTAAAATTGATATTCCTCAATCTGCTTTTTTAGAAGCTCTTAAGAGTGACGAAAATAATAAATAATATATAATATATTTATTGTGGACAGGTGTCAGAGTGGTCGATTGTGCATCCTTGGAAAGGATGTGTTCTAGCAATAGAACCGGGAGTTCGAATCTCCCCCTGTCCGCCACTTTAATTCTCTTTAAAATATTGAACAGATACCGCGAATTATAGCGGTAGACGTAGGATATCCTAAACCAACCATAGACATTCCTTTCTTTCTTTTGTCTAAATAAAGAAGGAACACAGAAGGGGAATCTGGAATATTATCATGTGGATAAGTTTCAATTAAAACTATGTAATCATTTGTTTCTTGATGTATGGTATACATCCCAGTACGATCCGTAAAAATATTTCCTTTTCTTTTAACCTCAACTATGCCTTTTTTATCTTTAAACGTATATGGGCATGACCACGTTTCAGCATCTGCTTTAAAAATAAAGCTCGTAAAGATTATTAAAAATATCAAAATTTGTCTCATAATACTATGTTAAGAAAAAGAAATTAAAAGTAAATGATTAGAGTTATGGTGCCCCCTACGAGTTTCGAACTCGTGTTTCTGCGTTGAGAACGCAACGTCCTAGACCACTAGACGAAGGGGGCAAAATATTTAAGACGCAATTATCCTATATTCTAAAAAAATTAGAAGAAAAATAAAAAAAATATATTTCAGGGAATTATATTTGTTTTATATTAACAGCACTTTGTCGACCATTTTCGTCTTCAATATCGTATGATATCTTATCACCTTCATTGAGTACGGAAATGTTGGCTTTTTGTAAGGCGGTGATGTGTAAAAACATATCTTTTTCATCATCGTCTTGATCAATAAAACCATAGCCTTTTTTTGGATTAAACCATTTGACTTTGCCGGTTTTTGAACTCATGTAATCGTATCTCTATAGTAAAAAAGTTAATAAAGTAATAATTAAACCATTTAAACAATAAAATAATTTAATGCAATACTTTTTAACTAAAAAAAAACTTTATTTTATTTAAAAAATTTTTGTTATTTTTCTCTATAATTTGTAAAATATTTTAATGGTTCTAAGAAGTGTAATAAGAAATTTTGTTAAATTAGAATCTTCAAGTGGAATACTCCTTCTTATAGCAGGGCTTATTGCTTTAGTTTTAAGTAATTCAACTTTCTCAGGAGCATTCGATCATATTCTTCATATAAAATTAAATTTTGGGATTAACTCACCATTATTTTATAAATCTATACAACATTGGATAAATGACGGCTTGATGGTCATATTTTTTTTTGTAGTTGGTTTAGAAATTAAAAGGGAATACTTAGAAGGAGAACTTTCCATGCCATCTCAAGCAATTTTACCTATCATTGCTGCAGTTGGTGGAATGGCTGTTCCAGCAATTTTTTACTTAGTATTTAATTTAAATGAATCTGAAACAATTAGAGGATGGGCAATTCCTTCTGCAACCGACATAGCTTTTTCTTTAGGGGTGCTTAGTCTTTTGGGAAAAAGAGTTCCAATATCTTTGAAAATTTTTTTAACTGCACTTGCAATTATTGATGATCTTGGAGCTATTATAATTATTGCTTTATTTTACAGTTCTAATTTAGATATTTTATCTTTATTAATTGTTTTTATTATTTTATTCGTTCTTTATTTGTACAACAAAGCGGACAACCAGAATCCTTGGATATATATTTTATTAGGCTCCTTGCTTTGGATTTTTATTCAAAAAACAGGAATACACGCAACAATAGCAGGTGTTTTGTTGGCAATGTTTATTCCTCATAAAAAATTAAAACAACATTCTTTATTGACATGCGCAGAGCACAAACTTCATCCTTGGGTTGCTTATTTAATTATGCCTTTATTTGCATTAGCAAATGCTGGTGTTTATTTAGGTGACATGTCTTTGCAATCTTTGACTAACCCCGTTCCTTTAGGAATAATGACAGGCCTTTTTTTTGGAAAACAAATTGGAGTTTTCTTCACAACTTTTTTATTAATAAAAATGGGATACGCAAGACTTCCTTCTCAAGCTAACTGGACTCAAATGTATGGTATTGCTGCATTAACTGGTATAGGTTTTACAATGGCTATGTTTATAAATTTTTTAGCATTTACTGGTGAAGACGCATACATAAATGAAGCTAAGATAGGTATTTTAATTGCTTCTTTTGCATCAGCAATTTTAGGTTACATTTTACTTAATTTCAAAAGCAGCAGAAATTAATTTTTTTGTATATATTTTTTTTGGTTTCCTGAATATTTTATAAGCATTACCTGATTCGATAACTTTACCATCTTTTAAAACAATTAATTGATGAGCAAGAGATTTTACAACTCGTAAATCATGAGAAATAAATATATATCCCAGATTATTTTCTTTTTGTAATTTCTTTAACAATTCAACAATTTGTGATTGTACAGATAAATCTAATGCAGATGTTGGTTCATCTAAAATAAGAAAACGTGGCTTCAAAACAATAGCTCTTGCTATTGCAATGCGTTGTCTTTGCCCACCACTAAACTCATGTGGGTAACGATTTAAAATAGTTGCATCAAGTTCAACTTTTTTTAATGTATCTAAAATTAATTTTTCTTGCTCTGTTTTGTTTAAATTTTTTTTATGAATTTCTAATCCTTCTCCAATAATTTCTTTTATACTTAGTCTTGGCGATAAAGAACCAAACGGGTCTTGGAAAACAACTTGAATTTCGCTTCTTAATGGTTTCATTTCTTTAAAATTAAATTTATTAATACTTAATTTTTTATTTTTTTGAAAAAAATTAATTTCTCCACTACTTTTTATTAACCTAAGGATAGCCATTCCTAAGGTTGTTTTTCCAGATCCTGATTCTCCGACTATTCCTAATGTTTGCCCTTCAAAAACATTTATGTTTACTTTATTAACAGCTTTTATAAAACCAGTTGTTTTTTTTAAAAAACCTTTTTTGACTGGATACCATACTTTTAATTTTCTTGTTGATAATAAAGGATTTGTACTTTTAATTTTAACGGGAGTTCCTTTTGGCTCCGAGGCTAAAAGTTTCCTAGTATAAGTATGCTTAGGTTTAGAAAAAATTAACTTTGTTTTTCCAGATTCAACAATTTTACCATTTGTCATAACGACAACTTTATCTGTTATATTTCTAACTATTGTTAAGTCATGAGTGATTACTATTAAACTCATTTTTAATTTAGTTTGCAGTTTTTTTAATAAATTTAAAATTTGCGCTTGAATAGTTACATCTAAAGCGGTTGTTGGTTCATCAGCAATTAATAAATCTGGATCATTTGCAAGTGCCATTGCAATCATAACTCTTTGTTTTTGGCCACCAGATAATTGGTGTGGATAGTCATTCAATCTATTTTTTCCATCTTTAAATCCAACTAAATCTAGAAGTTTTATAGTTTTTTTTTCAGCTTCTTTATTGGACAATTGTTTATGTAAAAGAAGTACCTCATTTATCTGTTTTTTAATATTATGCAGTGGATTTAAGGATGTCATGGGTTCTTGAAAAATCATCGATATATTGTTTCCTCTAATTTTTTGTAATTCTTCTTCGTTTGATTTTAAAATATTTTTATTTTTATAAAAAATTTCACCAGACGGATGAAAAGCTTTTGGATAAGGTAATAATTTTAAAATTGAAAGTGCTGTAACCGATTTACCGCTTCCAGATTCACCAACAATTCCAAGCGCTTCTCCTTTTCCAAGATTTAAAGAAAGATTTTTTACTGCTTTAGTAATTTTATCTTCAACATTAAAAGAAACTGATAGGTTTTGTATTTTTAAAAGATTATCCATTATTCATTAAGTTTTTTGTTCTAAGTATTTTTTTGGATCAAAAGCATCGCGAACTGCTTCTCCAACAAAAATTAACAAGCTAAGCATAATTCCCAAAGTAATAAATACAGTAATGCCTAACCAAGGGGCGTTTAAATTTGCTTTTCCCTGTGCTAATAATTCGCCTAAGCTTGGAGAACCAGGAGGTAGTCCAAAACCTAAAAAATCTAGACTTGTTAGTGTAGTTATGGATCCGTTTAAAATAAAAGGAAGAAAAGTTAAAGTTGCAACCATTGCATTTGGGAGTATATGTCTTTTCATTATTGTTAGATTTCCCAGTCCTAATGCACGAGCTGCATGAACATATTCAAAATTTCTTGTTCTAAGAAATTCTGCTCTTACGACTCCAACCAAAGACATCCAGGAAAATAATAACATAATTCCCAATAACCAGAATATATTAGGTTCCACAATACTTGCTAAAATTATTACTATATATAAAACTGGTAATCCGCTCGTAATCTCTATAATTCTTTGAAAAAAAAGATCAATTATCCCACCAAAAAAACCCTGAATTGCGCCAGCTGAAATACCAATTATGGAACTAAAAAGCGTTAATGATAAACCAAATAAGACACTAATTCGGAAACCGTAAATTAACCTTGCTAAAACATCTCTGCCTTGGTCATCAGTGCCAAGTAAATTTTCTTTATCAGGTGGTGAGGGAGCAGGGGTTGGAATTAAATAGTTTATAGTATCATGAGAATAAGGAATTAAGGGCCAGACCATCCATCCATTATTTTCTATTTTTTTTTTAATATAGGGATCTTTGTAATCTGTATAGGTTTCAAAATCACCATCAAAAGTTTTTTCTGTATAATTTTTAAAAATTGGGAAATAAAAAGAGTTATCATATTTTACCACTAATGGCTTGTCATTTGATATAAATTCTGCAAAAAGAGTGAAGAAAAATAAAAATAAAAAAATTTTAAAAGATCTGTAACCTCTTTTATTGGCCTTAAAATTTTGAAGTCTTCTATAATTTATTTCAGATATATTAAAACCAAACATTTTTAACCACCTCTAGTTTCAAAATCAATTCTTGGATCTATTAAAACATAAGTGAGATCTGTAATAAGGTGTAACAATAAACCAAATAAGGTGTAAATCCATAAAGTAGCGAATACGACAGGATAATCCCTATTTAGTACACTTTCATATCCTAATAGTCCCAGCCCATCTAATGAAAAAATAACTTCAATTAGCAAGCTGCCTGTAAAAAGAATTGATATAAAAGCAGCCGGGAAACCAGCTATAACTATTAACATTGCATTTCTAAATACATGACCATACAAAACTTTTTTTTCTGAAAGACCTTTAGCTTTTGCAGTTGAAACATACAATTTATTAATTTCATCAATGAAAGAATTTTTTGTAAGCATAGTAAGCGTCGCAAAACCTGCTATGACTAGACTTAGTACAGGTAGTGTTATATGCCACAAGTAATCTAATATTTTTTCAAACCAATTTAAATTTTCCCAATTACTAGAAACTAGACCGCGTAATGGAAAAATATCTAAAAAACTTCCACCAGCTAAAAAAACAACTAAAGCAATAGCAAACAAAAATGATGGAATTGCATAGCCAATTATGATTGCGGTACTTGTCCATACATCAAATTTTGAACCATCACCGACAGCTTTTCTAATTCCAAGTGGGATTGAGATTAAATAAACAATTAGAGTCGTCCAAAGACCTAAAGAAATAGAAACCGGCATTTTTTCAATTATGAGATCAATTACTCTTTTTCCTTTAAAATAACTTTCACCAAAATCAAATTTCAAATAATTTTTTAACATTATGTAAAAACGTTCATGAGCAGGTTTATCAAAACCATAATATTTTTCTAATTCAGCTATGAATTCTGGATCCAAACCTTGAGAACCTCTATATTTACTTGATGTATCAGCTGCTTGGTTTGTTTGTATACTGTTGTTTTGCGAAGCAACGTCACCTTTATCAGTTCCTGCAATTCTAGAAGTAGAATCTATGTTATGTCCTTTGATTTGAGATATTACTTGTTCAACCGGACCCCCAGGTGCTGCTTGAACAATTATAAAATTAATGAGTAATATGCCTAGTAATGTAGGAATAATTAATAAAAGCCTTTTTATAATGTATGACAACATATGTAAATAATTATATTATTTTATTATAGATTCTAATAGCTTAGCTTTCTTAGTATCGTACCACCAAGTATCCAAACCTAAATCATATTTTGGATTTATTTTGGGGCGACTAAATTTTTCCCAGTAAGCAATTCGAAAATTTTGTATATGCCAATGAGGCACAACAAAATAATTATGTAGCAAAATTCTGTCTAAAGCTCTTGTAGCAGTTATTAAGTTTTCTCTATTTTTTGCAGCAATGATTTTATTTATTAAAAAATCAACGGCAGGATTATTAACGCCTGCGTAATTTCTACTTCCATTTATTTTTGCAGAGTCAGAATGCCAAAAATCCCTTTGTTCATTACCGGGGCTTAAGCTTTGCCCTAGACTTATAACAGTCATATCAAAAGAAAAACTTTCCAATCTTCTTTCATATTGTGCGCTATCAACCGTTCTTACTTTTGCTTCAATACCTAATTTTTTTAAATTTCTTGCATATGGCAACGCAATTCTTTCAAATTCAGGGCTAACTAATAATATTGTAAATTTTAATGGTATGCCTGTTTCTTTATTTATTCTTTTCCCATCTTTAACAATCCAACCAGCATCGTAAAGTAATTTATCTGAAATAAGCAAATTTTTTCTTATATCACCTGATCCATCATTTGTGGGATTTTTATACACTGTATTAAAAATTTCATCCGGTAATTGATTTTTAAAAGAGTTTAACAATTCCAATTCTCTTTCTGATGGTAAATTAAAAGATGCAAGATCAGAATTGGAAAAAAAACTACCGGTTCTATTATATTGGTTAAAAAAAAGTATTTTGTTTGTCCATTCAAAATCAAAAGCGTAATTAAGAGCTTTTCTAACAATTCGATCTTTAAAAATTTCTTTTCTTGTATTTATGAAAAAACCCTGCATTCCTGTTGGAATTTCATGTTTTATAGATTCCTTTTTTACATATCCATTGTTTATTGCATTAAAGTTATAAGCATTAGCCCATCTCTTTGCTTGATTTTCCTGTCTAAAGTCATAATCTCCTGATTTAAAAGCTTCCAACGCAACCGTTGCATCTCTAAAATATTCAATAATAATAATTTGGAAATTGAATCTTCCTTTATTAACAGGAAGATCTTTAGCCCAATAATCATTAACCTTTTCAAATTCAATTGCTCTGCCAGCTTTAAAATTTTTTACTTTATAAGGACCACTACCAATTGGTGATTCTAATAAAATATTTTCAAATTTATTTTCCCAATATTTTTGAGATAGTATTTTCATTTGACCAATTATTAATGGAAGTTCCAAATTTTGTTCACCTTGAAAAATAAATTTTACTTCACTATTGCTAATTTTTTTTGCTTCTCTCACATTGCTATAATAAAATTTAAAAAAGGGGTGGCCTTTTTCTTTTAATGCGTTTAATGTCCAAATGATATCTTCCACTCTAATAGGGCTTCCATCATGAAATTTAGCTTCTTTTCTTATTTTAAAAATTACCCAAGATCTATCTTTTGGAACAGTAATAGTTTCTGCTATTAACCCGTACATTGTAAATGGTTCATCATAAGATTGAATTAATAAACTGTCATGAACTTGAGATAAATTTGCAGCAGGGCTTCCTTTCAAAATGAAGTTATTTAACGTATCAAAACTACCTATTTGATGGAGTTTAATTTTCCCATTTTTTTTTGCTTTAATATTTACATAATCAAAATTTTTAAAATCTTGTTTGTACTTTACCTCGCCATGCATACTTATTGCGTGAGCATTTTCTAATTTTTCAATTGCAAAACTATTAGAAAAAAATAAGAAAAATATAAAGCTTAGAAAAACTTTCATTTTGTTTTTTCAATTATTTTTAGAAGTTGTTTATGAATCTCGGGATCTCCTGTTGCCAAGATTCTTCCATCACTTTTAAGATTTAAATCATCCCCATTCCAATCAGTTAACTTACCACCAGCACCTGATATTACAGCAGCACTTGCTATAAAATCATATGGTTTTAGGGAGCTTTCAAGTACAACATCAACAAAACCGGATGACAATAAACCATGAGCATAAGAATCTGCGCCAAATAAAGTTTCACCGATCTTTGATCTTACATTTTTATATACCTTTTGGTTTTTCCCTTTAAACATCATTGGGCTAGTTGCATACATTCTTAATCCTTTTAGCTTGTTACATCTCTTAGTTCTTACTTTAGTATTATTATATTTTGTTTCTTTATCTGCGATTCCTAACCAACGCTCATTTAAGATTGGTTGATTTAAAACACCTATATATGGCTTATTGTTTTTCATTAATCCTATTAATGTGCAAAATAAAGGCTTACCAGAAACAAAACCTTTTGTGCCATCGAGTGGATCTACAACGAACACGTATTCATTATTAGTATTAAATTTTCCTGTTTCCTCTCCAAAAAAACCACATTCAGGTGCTTTTTTTACTATTATATCTCTAATTATTTTTTCAGCTTCTTTATCAGCTCGTGTTACAGGGGGGTCATCTCTTTTTCTTTCAATTGTAATTTTTTTTCTGAAATATTTTTTTATTATTTTAC
>CAZWXP010000036.1:0-6751 GCA_964637965.1 uncultured Alphaproteobacteria bacterium
ATAATTTGGCAAAACAAAAAAAAGCAGGGATACATTTTATACCTTCAAATGATTTTTCATTATATGACCATGTACTAGATATGTGTTTAACGGTAGACGCTGTACCTGATAGATTCAAAGAATTAAGGAATAAAAAAAATAAGCTAGACCTATATTTTGCAATGGCAAGAGGTTATCAAAATGGAAAAATAGATATTAAAGCTATGGAGATGACCAAATGGTTTGATACAAACTATCATTATATAGTTCCAGAATTTAAACCAAATCAAAAATTTAAACTAGCTTTTTCTAAAATTATAGATGAGTTTCTAGAAGCTAAAAACTTTGGCATTATTACAAGACCGGTAATATTAGGCCCAATTTCTTTTTTATATTTAGGTAAATCTATCTCTAATAAATTTAATAAAATAAATTTATTAAATAAATTATTGCCAGTATATAAACAAATTTTCAAATTACTCAAAAAATTTGGCGCAGAATGGATCCAGGTTGATGAACCTATACTTTCTTTTGATTTAGAAAATAATTTAAAAAAAAAATTTATTTCAACATATAATTATTTAAATAAAGATGCTCCAAAAATTTTACTTACATCATATTTTTCTTCAGCTTATCCAAATTATAATCTTTTAAGAAGAATTAATGTTTCAGGATTACATTTTGATTTGGTAAATACCGAAAGTAAAGATTTAAATAAAATTATACAAAATTATCCAAAGTCGAAATTTTTTTCTGCAGGATTAATTAATGGAAGAAATATTTGGAAGAATAATTTATCTAATTCTATAGAAATATTAAAAAAATTAAAAAGAAAAATAAGTAAAGATAAATTGATTGTTTCTTCATCATGCTCACTAATTCATAGTCCAGTTGACTTAAATAAAGAAGAAGTTATCGATAAAAATATTAAGGATTGGCTAGCATTTGCAGATCAAAAATTAATTGAGATAGTTTTTTTACAAAGATACTTCAATTCTAATTTATTAAAAAATAATAATTTTTTTTTAGATAATAAACTTTCTATAAAAAAAAGAAAAATATCAAAACTCATACATAATAAAAAAGTTAAAAAAAGAATAAAATCTATTTCTTCAAAAATGTTAAAGAGAAATAATAATTATTTTTTAAGGAGTATGATTCAAAGTGAACTTAACTTGCCATCTTTTCCTACTACAACAATTGGCTCATTTCCACAAACTAATGAAGTTAGAAAATTTAGACTAAAATTTAAAAAAAAAGAAATTAGTAAAAAAACATATGAAAATTTTCTCAAAAAAGAGACTAAAAAAACAATTAAATTTCAAGAAAATATTGATATAGATGTTATTGTTCACGGTGAGTTTGAAAGAAACGATATGGTGGAGTATTTCGGTGAACAACTACAAGGATTTATTTTTACAAAATTCGGTTGGGTTCAAAGTTACGGGTCAAGATGTGTAAAACCACCAATAATATTTGGAGATATTAGCAGAACAAAACCAATTACTGTTTTTTGGTCTAAATTTGCGCAATCTTTAACAAAAAAAATTGTTAAAGGAATGTTAACTGGGCCTGTGACAATTTTACAATGGTCATTTGTTAGAGATGATCAGCCCAGAGAAATTACGTGCAAGCAAATTGCTTTAGCATTATTAGATGAAGTTTTAGATTTGGAAAAAAATGGTCTAAGAATAATACAAATAGACGAACCAGCATTAAGAGAAGGTTTACCTTTAAGAAAACAACAATGGAGTTCATATTTAAAATGGGCAATAGATTCTTTTAAAATTACATCTTCTTCTGTTAAAGACGAAACACAAATTCACACACATATGTGTTACTGTGAATTTGATGATATTTTAGATTCAATAGAAAAATTAGATGCCGATGTTATATCTATTGAAACATCTAGATCTAATATGGAATTATTAAACTCTTTTAAAACTTATAAATACCCTAATTCAATTGGCCCTGGTGTTTATGATATTCATTCACCTAGAGTCCCTAGTTTCAAAGAAATGAAAATTTTGCTAAATAAAGCTCAGAAATATATTGATAAGAAAAAGATTTGGGTGAACCCAGATTGTGGTTTAAAAACAAGAGGATGGAGTGAAGTAAAGAAAGCTTTAAAATCAATGACTTCAGTTGCTAAATCTCTTAGATAACTACTATATATAGTATATAATAATTTCTTGATTAAACTATATAGTATGATATAGTTATCATCATTCTATATATGGTAGATTATGTGGTCTAAAGTTGAAATTGATATTTTAAAAAAGCTGTGGAGTAGAGGCGAACCTGCTCGAATAATTGCACTCCAACTAAGAACTACAAGAAATGCTGTTATAGGTAAGGCTAATAGACTAAAGTTACCTAAGCATCCAAGTAGACTTGAAGACAATGAGGAAATAATCTATGAAGAAAGTAACAATATAGAAGAATTGTATCAACCTAATATTTGTTCTCATTCAACATGTAAAATGACAGCCCAACCCGGTAGAGAATACTGTGCTTTTCACTGTCGTTTAATTATTGAAGAACAAAAAAAAGCAACAGAAGCAAGCTAATATCAAATTTTTTTTTCGCAATATTTACTTTAAAAAATTTGTTAATTCAATAAAATAAGTCCATGTCACTCACAAGTATGATTATTTTTAGCTTTATAATATCAACTGTTGTCGCATATCTAGGTATTCTTGTGATACCAAAAATGTTTGGAAAAAATATTAATAAAATTCTTGGAAATTGTTTAATAATTGCTGCTTTTTTAATTCAATGTTTTGTTGAAGAAGATTTGTTTTATGCATTTGGATATGTCCTTCCTTTAATTGTTGGAGCGTATATAGCAACTGGAATAAAAAAAGATTTCCTTATATCAAAAATAACCAAACATACTGAATGGAATTATGCTCTTATAGCAAACGGTTTAATGGGCATAATACTTTCATTTGTTTAAAATATTACAAATCAAATTTATATAAGATGTTAATTGAAAAAGATAAATCATCTTTAGTAATCATTGACGTTCAGGAGAAATTGGTTTCTGTTATGCCAAAACCCCATACCTTTATTAATAATATAATAAAGTTACAAAAGGCAGCTAATATTTTTAAAATACCTATTACCATTTCAGAACAATATCCTAAAGGTTTAGGCAAAACAATTGATAAAATAAAGGCACAAAAATATAAAAATATAATTGAGAAAACAAATTTTTCTATTACTGCAGAGGGATTTTTTTACGAAGCAGAACATATAGTTATGTGTGGCATTGAAGCACATGTTTGCGTCTTACAAACTGCTATTGATATAGTAGAAAATGATAAGAAAAAAAAAGTTTATATAGTTCAAGATGCTATTTCTTCAAGATACCAAAATGATTATTTATTAGCTCTTAGCAGAATGGATAAATATCATAATATTGAAATAGTAAGTTGTGAAATGGTTATCTTCGAATGGCTTCGAAAATCTCGAACAGAAGAATTTAAAACCATTTCACAAATTATAAAATAATTTAAATATCGTAATATAAAAAGAATTCATGAGGATGAGGTCTTTGTCTTATTTCATCCACTTCAGTTTCTCTTTTATACGAAATCCAAGTATCAATTACTTCTTTAGTAAAGACATCACCTTCTAATAAAAACTTGTGGTCTTTTTCAAGGGCATCTAATACACCTTCTAAAGAACCAGGAACAGTTTTAATTCTAGATAATTGTCTTTCAGTCATACTAAATAAATCACCTTCTGTTGGTTTTCCAGGGTCAATCTTATTTTTAATTCCATCTAATCCAGCCATTAGTATTGCTGTAAAAGCTAAATAAGGATTGCCAGAAGGATCTGGACATCTAAATTCAACTCTTTTAGCTTTTGGACTTTGAGAATACATTGGTATTCTGCATGCAGCTGACCTATTTCTAGCTGAATATACCAAATTAACCGGTGCTTCGAAACCTGGAACTAATCTTTTATATGAATTAGTTGTAGGGTTTGTAAATGCTAAAATTGCAGGGCCATGTTTTAAAATACCGCCAATATAATGAAGCGCCATTTCACTTAAACCAAGAGCTTTGTCTCCTGCAAATAACGGTTTTCCGTCTCTCCAAATGCTTGAGTGACAATGCATTCCAGTTCCATTATCATTCCACAAAGGCTTAGGCATAAAAGTGGCAGTCATACCGTAATTTTTTGCAACATTTTTTACAATGTACTTATATAGCATTTGTTGATCAGCCATTTTTGCAATAGTTTCAAATCTCATATCAATTTCAGCTTGCCCCGCTGTTGCAACTTCATGATGATGACATTCAATGTTTATTCCACAGTCTTCCATTATATTTACCATCTCAGTTCTTATATCTTGCATGGTATCAACTGGTGGAGTAGGGAAATAACCTTCTTTTGGTCTAGGTTTGTGACCAAGATTACCTGGTTCTTCTTCTGTTCCAGTATTCCAATTTCCTTCAACAGAATCAATTTCGTAAAATCCGAAATTTACTCCACTATCATAACGAATATTATCAAAAATGAAAAATTCGGCTTCAGGCCCGAAATAAACAGTGTCACCAAAACCACCTTTTTTAACATATTCCTCCGCTTTATTGACGATATAGCGTGGATCTTTTTGATAACGTTTTTTTGTTATAGGATCAACAATATTACATGTTAATGATAAAGTAGGGACAGCAGTAAACGGATCAATCAGCGCTGTAGTTGCATCGGGAACTACTAACATATCACTTTGATCAATATCTTGATATCCTCTAATAGACGAACCATCAAACCCATATCCGTCATTAAATGAATCTGATTCAAGTTCATGAGGAGGCACGCTAAAGTGTTGCCACATGCCTGGCATGTCAACAAACTTTACATCGACCATTTTAACTTTATGGTCTTTTGCTGCTTTTAACACATCAGCTGGTGTTTTGCATTTTAAATCCATGATGTAAACCTCCAAAAAAAGTATCGTGAATTTTTAGAATAAAAAATAAATATTTTAAATAGCATTATTTCCTTTTTCTCCTGTTCTAATTCTTATTGCTTCTTCAATGCTTGAGACAAAGATTTTTCCATCTCCTATTTTTCCAGTGTTAGCCGTTTTTTGTATTGTATCTATAGCTTTTTTTAACATTTTATCATCAATAACTAATTCAATTTTTATTTTTGGTATAAAATCAACAATATACTCAGACCCTCTGTATAATTCAGTATGCCCTTTTTGTCTTCCAAAACCTTTACTATCTAATACTGTCATTCCATTAATTCCTATCTTACTTAATGCTTCTTTTACTTCATCTAGTTTAAATGGTTTAATTATAGCTTCAATTTTTTTCATTATATTATTTTATAAGCACAAAATGTGCCAAAACAGAACGAAACATGCTTTTTTTGTCATTTTATCATCGTTTTTTCCGAATTTTTGTTTTTTTTCCTAATTTAATTATAACAGACAAGATTAAATTTAAATATGATTAGATTTTTTTTTTAAATATTTTTGATGATATTCCTCAGCAGGATAAAATTTTTCATATGTACATATTATTGTTACTATCTTTTCTTTATATTTTAATTGAGCAATTTTTTTACTTTTTTCAGCAATTTCTTTTTGTGTTTGATTAATCGCGCATATTACTGATTTATATTGAGTCCCAATATCTAATCCTTGCTTATCTAACGATGTCGGATCATGAATATCCCAAAACTTTTTTAATATCTCATTATATTTTATAATTTTAGGGTCAAATAAAATTTCTATGACTTCAACGTGACCCGTTTTGCCCGTACAAACCTTCTCATAGTTGGGATTAATATCTTTTCCACAAGAATAACCAACACTTGTTTTTTTGACACCTTTAATATTTGAAAAAAATTCTTCTACATGCCAAAAACAACCAGCACCTAAAATTGCTTTTTCTAATTTCATTTTATTTTTTTTTTTATTTTATTTAATAAAGATATCATTTTTTTAGAATTTAACCTTCCTGTGTTAACATTTCTTGGGCTTGGATGATATGAACCTATCAATATAAGTTTATTATTAATTTTATACGAAACCCCATGAGAAAATTTAAATTTATAATTGTTTTCAATATAATTTATGTGTTTAAAAAATTTCACACAAGCATCAAATGCTATTTTTCCTAATGCTAAAAAAATTTTACTTTTTTTTAATAATTTTAATTCTTCTTTAAAAAAAGAAAAACAGGTTGTCAGCTCTTTCGAGGTCGGCTTATCTTCTGGAGGGACGCATTTTAAAACAGGTGTCATATATGATTTAAACAATTTTAAACCATCATTTTTGTTTTCTGAAGTAGATTGATTTACAAGTTTAACTTTGTATAAGCAATTAATCAAAAAATCAGCAGATTTATCTCCTGTAAAAACTCTTCCCGTTCTATTACCACCATGCGCTGCAGGAGCTAAACCTAAAATGATTAATTTTCCGTTTTTATTTCCATAACCAGTAACAGGCTTGCCCCAATAATTCCATTCATTAAATCTTTTAGTTTTATTACATGCTATTTTTTCTCTGAAATTGACAAGTCTTTTACATTTCCTGCAATCTATTATTATTTGATTAAGTTTTTTCCAGTTATTTAATGACAATTTTTTTGGTTATAAAATAAAAAAAAACGGCTCTTAATTTTATACTAAGAGCCGTTTTTATAAAGAAGTTTAATAATTAAACTTCAGCGCATGCATAGCTATTAATTTCAAGTCCAACAGCTACTTCTGCAACTTTAGGTGTATACCAAGTCATTTAACT
>CAZWXP010000037.1:0-3490 GCA_964637965.1 uncultured Alphaproteobacteria bacterium
CATAAAAACAACAAGAATATTCAATTATCATTTAATCTAAAAAAAAAAAAGATATATGAAAAAGATGATTTTTTAGTTTCAAAATCAAATATAGAAGCATACAGATTGGTTAACAAATGGCCTAATTGGCCTAATAGAAAGATAATAATTGTTGGAAAAGCTGGAACAGGCAAAACTCATTTATCAAAAATTTGGCAAAAAAGATCTTCTGCAGAAATTTTGAATTTAAGTAAATTTAAAAAAATAAAATTCGATAATTTTTTTTTAAAAAAAAAAAAAATTATTATTGAAAATATTTCAGACTTTTTTGATAAAATAAAAAAAAAAGATAAAGAAGATTTGGAGAAAAATTTATTACATTTTTATAATTTGATCGAAGAAAAAAAAGGGTATCTTATATTAACATCCCCCATTGCACCTAAACTTTGGGGAATTATTTTACCAGATTTAAAATCTAGAATTTTATCATCTACAACTGTTAATATTAAAAAACCAGATGATGAATTATTATCTTCAGTATTGGTCAAATTATTTGTTGATAAACAAATTTTGATAGACAAAAAAATAATTAAATTTATTGTTTATAGGTCTGAACGTTCATTTACTAGTTTGCAAAGTTTAGTTAATAAAATAGATGAACAATCTTTGATAACAAAAAAAAAAATAAATATAAATTTTGTAAAAAAATTAATTTAAAATTATTAGATGCACTTATATAGAACACATAACTGTAGTGAGTTAAGATTAAAAGATAAAAATAAATCTGTTAAATTATCAGGCTGGGTTCATAGAAAAAGAGATCATGGAAATTTACTTTTTATTGATTTAAGAGATCATTATGGAATTACACAGGTCGTATTAGATAAAAAGAATAAGTACTTTTCTGCAGCGGAAAAAACATCTTCAGAAAGTGTAATAACTGTAACTGGTAAAGTGGTACCAAGATCTGATGAAACGCTAAATAAAAAGATTCCTACTGGGGAAATTGAAATATCAGTAGATGAATATATAAGTGAATCACATTCAAAACCGTTGCCATTAGAAGTGAATTCAGATAAAGATTATGGAGAGGATACTCGATTAAAATATAGATACTTAGACCTAAGACGGTCTAAGATGCAAAAAAATATTTTATTACGCAATAAAGTGATTTCATTAATAAGAGAAGGAATGAATAAACAAAATTTTGTAGAAATACAAACGCCAATTCTAACAGCAAGTTCGCCAGAAGGCGCACGAGATTATTTAGTTCCTAGTAGAGTTCATCCTGGTAAATTTTACGCATTACCACAAGCCCCTCAACAGTTTAAACAACTTTTAATGATAGCTGGTTTTGATAAATATTTTCAAATTGCTCCTTGTTTTAGAGATGAAGATAGTAGAGCTGACAGATCTCCTGGGGAATTTTATCAATTAGATTATGAAATGTCTTTTGTTACACAGGAAGACGTTTTTAGTGCATTAGAACCAGTTTTATTTGATGTTTTTACAAAACTAACAAAAAATTTTTCTATTTCTAAACCACCATTTATAAAAATACCTTTTGAAGAATGTGTAAAAAAATATGGAAATGACAAGCCTGATTTACGTAACCCTTTAATTTTATCTGATGTTACAGATATTTTTAAAGGCTCTTCATTTAAATTATTTGCTGAAAATATTGATAAAGGATCAATTGTTATTGGTATTCCAGCACCAAATACCAAAGATCAACCAAGAACTTTTTTTGATAAACTTAATAACTGGGCTAAAGATGAAGGACAAGGAGGCATGGGTTATATACAGTTTGTTAAAAATGAAGGAAAGGGACCTATAGCAAATAACCTTGATAAAGAAAGATTGGAGAAGTTTTTAAAAATAGAAGATGTGGATGGAAATAGCTCGATTTTTTTTCTATGTGGTAAATTTGAAGAAATAACAGAATTTGCAGCTCTTGCTAGAACAAAAATAGCTAACGAATTAAAATTAATTAAAGATAATGAATATAAGTTTTGTTGGATAGTGGATTATCCTATGTATCAATTAAATCCAGAAACAAATAAGATAGAATTTAGTCACAATCCATTTTCTATGCCGCAAGGAGGACTAAAAGCTTTGGAAAATGAAGATCATTTAAAAATTAAAGCGTACCAATATGATATTGTTTGTAATGGAGTAGAATTATCAAGCGGAGCTATTAGAAATCATAAGCCAGAAATAATGTTAAAGGCATTTGAAATTGCCGGATATTCAAAAAATGAATTAGAAAAAGAATTTGGAGGTCTTTTAAAAGCTTTTAACTATGGAGCCCCACCTCACGGAGGCTGCGCTCCTGGAATTGACAGAATTGTTATGCTAATTGCAGGTGAACCAAATATTAGAGAAATAATTCCTTTTCCATTCAATCAAAAAGCTGAAGATCTAATGATGAACGCTCCTGCTGAAATTGATGAAGAAAGATTAAAAGAATTATCTTTAAAGATTTTAGATTTAAAAAAGACAGAGTAGTTATTTTTTCTTTTTTGTCTTTTTCTTCTTCTTTTCTTGATCTTTTTCTTTTTTAATTTCAATTAATTCAATTGCTTTTTCTAAACTTATTGTTTTTGCATCTATTTCATTAGGGACTCTTATGCTTGTGGTTCCATTTTTTAGAAAATAACCAATTCTACCACGCTTACTTACACTAAGTTCTTTCTTATCATGAGTACCTATTGTTTGTTTTTCTATTTTTTGAAAATGTTCTTCAATTAAATCTATTGCTCTATTTTCCCCAACTGTATAAACATCATCTTCTTTTAAGGATATAAAATAATCTCCAACTTTTAAATAGGGACCAAATCTTCCATTATTTGCAATAATTGTTTCGTTACTTTTTGGATATATACCAACTTCTCTTGGAAGTGACAATAATTGAGAAGCTTTTTCTAAATTTAATTGTTCTAATGGTAAATTTTTCGGAACAGATGCTCTTCTTGGTTTTTCATCTTCTTTCTCTACCATTTCAATATAAATTCCGTAAGGCCCTTGTTTTATTATGATTGGTTTATTTGTTTTTGGATCAATGCCCAATTCTTTTGGAAGTGAAATACCGCCACCATTTTGATTATCGCCATTAATATTAGAAGTTAGTTGAGTTGCGTATTTACAATCCGGATAATTTGAACACCCTACAAAAGGCCCAGTTTTTGCAAGCTTTAAACCTAATCTTCCATCATCACAAGTAGGACATTTTCTAGGATTTGCATTTTTTTCATTTGGTTGAAAGAAATGATCCTCTAACTGATGATCCAGCTTATCTATTACTTCAGTAATTCTAATTTCTTTAGTTTGTTCAATTAAATTATAAAAATTTTTCCAAAACTCATCTAAAACATTTATGTAATCTATTCGTCCACCAGATATATCATCTAATTGATTTTCAAGATTGGCTGTGAAATCATAATCAATATACTTCTCAAAAAAGTTTGATAAAAATACAGTAACAATTCTCCCTCTATCTTGAGGAAATATT
>CAZWXP010000038.1:0-12191 GCA_964637965.1 uncultured Alphaproteobacteria bacterium
GATTTGGTAACTTCATATTTATCTTACGGTATGAGCGTTATTGTTAGTTGAGCGATTACAGATGCAAGAGATGGTCTTAAACCTGTGCATAGAAGAATTCTTTATGCATTGGATCAATCTGGATACCATTATAATAGTCCATATCTTAAATCAGCCAGAATTGTTGGTGAAGTAATGGGTAAATATCATCCTCATGGTGATAGCGCTATATATGAATCAATGGTAAGGATGGCTCAAGAGTTTTCTTTAAGACTACCATTAATTGATGGCCAGGGTAATTTTGGTTCAATGGACGGAGATCCACCGGCAGCAATGCGTTATACAGAAGCTAGACTAAAAAAAGTATCTGAAAAATTGTTAGATGATTTAGATAAAGAAACAGTGAGTTTTATCGAAAATTATGATGGTTCAACTTTAGAACCAACAGTATTACCTTCTAAAGTTCCGAATTTATTAGTTAATGGAGCAAGTGGTATCGCAGTTGGAATGGCAACAAATATTCCACCTCATAATCTAGGAGAGGTTATAGATGGATGTTTAGCTTATATTAATAATAATGATATAACAATTGATGAATTAGCTAAATTCGTAAAAGGACCCGATTTTCCAACCGGGGGAATAATAAAAGGTAGAAGTGGCATATTATCAGCATTTAAAACAGGAAGAGGTTCTGTAGTCATAGAATCCAAAGTTGAAATTGAAGAACAAACTAAAGATAAAAAGAAGTCCATAGTTGTAACAGAAATTCCATATAACATTAATAAATCTAAATTGGTTGAAAAGATTGCAGAAGTTAGGAAAGATAAAATTGTTGAAGATATTTCTGACATAAGAGATGAATCAAATCGAAAAGGAGTAAGAATTGTTGTTGAAATAAGAAAAGGTTCTAATCCAGATATTGTTTTAGCTAATTTGTATAAACATACTTCATTAAGAACTAGTTTTGGAGTTAATGCTTTAGCTTTAAAAGATGGAAGAAGTCCTGAGGTTATGGACTTAAAAAAAATGATTAGTATTTTTGTCTCTTTTAGAGAAGAGGTAACAAGAAAAAGAATTTTTTTTGAACTAAATAAGGCAAGAGAAAGAGTTCACAATTTAACAGGTTTAATGATTGCAGTTAACAATTTAGATTCTGTAATAAAATTAATAAGAAATTCAAAAAATCCAAATGATGCAAAAATCAGTCTTTTAAAAAAGGAATGGCCCGCAAAAGATTTAATTAGTTTTATTAAAATGGTTGATGATCCAAGACATAAATTAAAAAAAGCTGGAAAATATAATTTATCCTCCGAACAGGCTGATGCAATCTTAGATTTAAGATTACAAAAATTAACTGGTCTTGAAAGAGATAAGATTGTAGATGAAGCAAAAGATTTAGGTAAAAAAATTAATGAATATTTAAATTTATTACAAAAAAAAGAACTACTTGTAGAAGAAATCAAAAAGGAACTTATAGAAGTAAAAGAAAAATTTTCTGATGAAAGAAGAACTTTAATTGGTAGTGAAACTGCAGATATAGAAGAAGAAGACCTCGTTGAGTCAGAAGATATGGTTATAACTGTGACTCATAGAGGATACATAAAAAGAGTTCCGTTAAAAACTTATAAAGCGCAAAGAAGAGGAGGAAAAGGAAGAAAAGCTATGGCTACAAGAGAAGAAGATTTTGTAAATCAAGTTTTTGTTGCTAACACAAAATCATCAGTATTATTTTTTTCAACTAAAGGAAAAGTTTATCAAATGAAAGTTTTTAAATTGCCTGAATTTGCACCAAATGCTAGAGGAAAACCAATGATTGGAATTTTTCCTTTGACAAAAAATGAAAACATAACTGCTGTTTTGCCGTTACCAAATGACAGAGACTCTTGGGAAAATTTAAATATCATGTTTTCGACAGCAAAAGGAACAGTAAGAAGAAATGCTTTATCTGACTTTGTAAAAATACAATCAAGTGGAAAAATAGCAATGAAATTATCTGATGATGATAAATTAATAGGGGTACACACATGTCTTGAAAAAGAAGATGATGTTTTTTTATCAACAAAAGAAGGAAAATGTTTAAGATTTCCTATATCTAATGTCAGAAAGTTTACCGGAAGAAATTCTGTTGGAGTTAGAGGAATTAAATTATCTAAGGACGATACAGTTATTTCTATGTATATTTTAAAACATGCAAAATTCACAATAGATGAAAGAAATGATTATTTAAAAATTGCGAATTCTATCCGAAGAAAGGAATTAAGAAGAAGCATGCCATATAAAAAGCTTTCAAAAGAAATCAAACTACCTGAAAATAAATTTGTTGAAATGGAAAAAATAGAGGAGTTTATTTTATCTGTCGCAGATAATGGTTATGGAAAGAGAAGTTCTGCTTATGAATACAGAATAACTAGCAGAGGTGGAAAAGGAATTGCTAATATGGCAGTAAGCAAAAAAACAGGAAAAGTTGTTTCATCTTTTCCAGTAAATGAAAAAGACGATGTAATGCTTATAGCTGGAACAGGAAAACTTATTAGATCTCCAGTAAATAAAATAAGAATAGCAGGACGTACAACACAAGGAGTTACATTATTTAAAGTTGAATCAAGTGAAAAAGTTTTGTCTGCCGCTTCAATTAAAGACTTGAATATTTCTTCTGAAGAATAAAATATAAAAGACTATGAAAGTTGCAATTTACCCAGGAACATTTGATCCAATAACCAATGGCCACTTAGATATAATTCAAAGATCATGTAAATTCGTTGATAAATTGATAATTGCAGTATCTGATAATAAACAAAAAAAAAATAGTTTATTTGAAATTAATGAAAGAATTAAAATGATTAAAGAAGTTATTCACGATGAGAATTTAAAAAATATAGAAGTTGATTCATTTAATGAATTGCTAATGAATTATGCAAGTAAAAAAAAAGCTGATGTTGTAATTAGGGGGCTTAGAGCAATTTCTGATTTTGAATATGAATTTCAAATGACAGGTATGAATTATAAATTGAATCCTAATATTGAAACAGTTTTTTTAATGTCATCAGATAAATATCAATTAATATCATCTAAATTAATAAAAGAAATTAATAATTTAAAAGGCAATATATCACAATTCGTTCCAAAAATAGTTGAAAATGAATTAAAAAAAAAATTAAAATAGATACTTCATCTATTGTTTTTCATCTCCATTGTAATAATATATTTTGTGGGCGCTTAGCTCAGTTGGTAGAGCAGTGGACTTTTAATCCGCGTGTCGGGGGTTCGATCCCCCCAGCGCCTACTTTTTTTTATTTTAATGTTTTCTTTTCTTAAATATATAAAAGAGAAATCTCCTAAATTAAATTTTTTTTGGTTTTTTTTAGGTTCTATATACAGATATTTTATAATTAATTTAAATATAAATTTTTATGTAAATCAAAGAATTTCAAAATATGGCCCATTTAAAATGCATTGTTTTTTTGCTTTTAGTAATTTTAAATATTGGGGTTCTGAAGAGGGAAGCATATTTCCTTTAATGATGAAAATATGTAGAAAAAAAAAATGTATAATTGACATAGGAGCACATATTGGTTTAACGACGCTACCTTTAAGTTCAGTTACAACTAAAAAATCTATTATTTATTCATTTGAGCCAAGTAAAATAAATAATAAATACTTATCACTGCATTTAAAAAAAAATAATATAAAAAACGTTAGAGTTATTAATAAATTAGTTGGAAAAAAGAATTCTGATAAGATTTCTTTTTATGAATCCAAACAGCCAACAGGAATGAATTCAATTATTGAAATAAAAAATAAATCAACAATTCATAATAGAAAACAAGTTTCATTAGATAGTTTCATAAAAAAAAATAAATTAAAACCTGATTTAATAAAAATTGATGCTGAAGGTTCGGAAATATTTATTTTAGAAGGTGGCAAAAATATTTTGAAAAAATATAAGCCAGATATTTTTTTAAGTGTACATAAAAATCACTTTAAAGCACTTAATTTAAATGAGGAAATTTTATTAAAAATAATAAGAAAAATAGGTTATAAAATTAAAGATTCTGAAGGAAACTTTTTAAAAAATTTTAATAAAAATGAATATCATCTATTTGTTTAGAATATATTAATTAAATTAATTTGTAATATCCTTTATATCAATTTTATTTAAAAATAAATAATTAATTAGCCCAAAATATGAATATCTAATTTGATTTATTTGTGAAAAATTTTTTTTATTTGGGATAAAAGATTTTTTATTTATTCTATCTATAATAAAAAAATTTTTAATGAAGAATGCATTAACATCATTTTTTTTTAAAACACCCGACATTCTTTTATAATGATACAAATCTGTAACTAAAATTATATTATTAATGTAATTATTATTATTTAAATAATTGCTAACTGTTTTTCCAGTTTCATAGCTATTCAATGATTTTTTTTCCAAAACAATTTTTTTTTTATTTAAATTTATATTAATGTTATTAATTAATATTTCCGCTTCACTTTCATATTTTTTGTTTGTTTTTCCACCAGAAATAAAAATAGGAATATCTAAAGAATTTGAGATATTTAAAGCATCATCAAATCTTTTCAATGATGTTTTTGATGGATATTTATACATTTTACCATCAACTGTTTTGAATCCAGCGGTTGGAACTAAAATTATTGAATAATTCTTATTTATATTTTCTTCGTAAACATATTCTGTTGGATACAAAGGTAATTTAAAGAGATAAGAAGATATCGGTAAAGAAAAAAAAAGCAAAAAAAAACTATTGATTAAAATTATTTTTTTAAAGAAATTTTTTCTTTTTAAAAAAAAAAAAGACAAAAAATAAATATATATAAAAAAAAACGGTACTTCTGTAAAAAATAATATGAATTCTTTCATTTATTTTAGTCAGCGTACGGATCTAATGGCGCTATTATAGATTTATTGCCACATTTACCTGATTTGTTGTATCCTAGATTTGTTGTAACGCTTACTATAGATTTTACTACGTTAATTACAAAGGTATGTTTTTCATTATTTGTACCGACACCTCCCATAATTAATAAATAACCACCTTTATCAACATTAGGAAAAATTGAAACAACCAATTCTTGATTATTTTGATCTAGCCAATTTACTTTTTTTTCATTTATATTTAGAAGAAAACTATACGAATGATCTTCGTCAATATAACATTTTACTGTTACTGTTTCAGCATTTGCATTTGGTATAAAAATTATAAATAAAAAAACAAACAGTTTAATTAAAAAATTCATCATATAATAATTCAAAAAAATTAAATAAAATACAATCTATTTATAAATATATTTTTTTTTATGAAAATAGAAACAGATATTTCACAGATTAGATTTAAATATAAAAAGAATCCGTTTGATATAAAAAACTCTGATTCAAATCCTTTTCAACAATTTAAAAAATGGATGACTGAAGCAGTAACTAATAAAGTTTTTGAATGTACAGCTATGTGTTTATCTACAGTAAATAAAAAAAACAAAGTATCTAATCGCATAGTTTTACTAAAAGGAATAGAAAATAATAGTTTTGTTTTTTTTACAAATTTGAATAGTAGAAAATCTTATGAATTAAATAGCAATAAAAATGTTGCAGCAGTATTTTGGTGGCCTCAAATTGGAAAGCAAGTAAGAATAGAGGGGTATGTAAAAAAGGTTTCGAAAAAAAAAGCAGATAAATATTTTTCTACAAGATCCAGAAAAAGTCAAATAGGCGCATGGGCATCTAATCAAAGTTCCGTTCTTAAAGATAGAAAAACTCTTCTTAAAAGATTTAAAATAATACAAAAACGATTCGAAAATAAAGATATTCCAAGGCCAATTTTTTGGTCCGGTTATGAAATAAAGCCTTTTTTAATTGAATTTTGGCAGGGTAGGGAAAACAGACTTCATGATAGAATTATATATAAGAAAATTAATCAAAAAAGGTGGAAAAAATACAGATTAAACCCTTAATTTTTTTTGTTACGTTTTTGTTAGTTATATCGAGTTGTTCAACAAAAATTAAAACTCCAAAGTATGAGAGTCCCAATGTTGACTCTGAAGATATCGATGTTAACAATGCTCGATTAAGTGAAATATCAGATATTCCAATTCCTAGTAAATCAATAATTGATTTAGAAAAAACCTTTATACTTGGAAAAGGCGATGATTGGATGGGTAGATTATCATTAATTAATAAAGAAAATATTGATGAAATTTACACTTTCTTTTTGAATGAAATGCCGAAGTTTAAGTTTAAAGAAAAATCATCAATAAGATCTGAGGTCAGCACATTAATTTTTGAAAATAAGAAAAAAGCAATATTTATCAAAATTTCAAAAATAAAATTTGGAAAAACTTATATTGAAATAACAGCAACGCCTGTAAACTAAAAATGATGAAATTAAAACATGTAATAATTTTTATGATTATTTTAGTGTCTCTACCACTGTTTTTTTCAAGATTTATTAAAGCTGAGGATATTGAGAGTAAAAAAACTTTTGATAAAAATGAAATGGTTGATAAAGCAAAAATTTATTTTGCTGATTTATCAGAAGGTGTAGGAATTATTATCGAAAGATCTTTTAATGATTTCGGTCAACCAAGCGCTTATATAGAAGGCGAGGAATTCAGCGGAGCATTTTTTGGAGGATTTAGATATGGAGGAGGAAAAATATATTTTAAAGATGGTACCAAAAAAGATATTTATTGGAATGGCCCATCGGTTGGGTTTGATTTAGGTGCAAATGCTTCAAAAGTTTTTACACTTGTTTATAATTTAGAGATTAATGAATTAGAAAAATTGTTTGTGAGATTCCCCGATGTTGAGGGAACACTTTATTTAGCTGCAGGATTAGCTATTAATTATCAAAAGAAAAATGGTATAATCATAACTCCAGTTAGATCTGGATTAGGATTACGAGCAGGTGTAAATTTAGGATATACAAAATATACAAAAAAAAAATCTTTAATTCCTTTTTAATAATATGAATATAATTTCAAAAATTTTTAGAAAATTAAGTAATAATTTCTTCAAAGGCATACTAATCAGCGCACCAATAATTATTACATTATATATAGCATGGGGTTTAATTAAGTTTTTTGATAAAAAAGCATCTCCATTACTTGGAACATTTCCCTACGAACTACCAGGATTCGGTTTAATAACAGTATTTATTTTCTTTGCAATAATAGGATTTATAACAACAGGACTTCTTGGAAGGATGTTTTCTACTTTTTTTGAAAAAATACTTTCAAAGATGCCTGTATTAAGAAATATTTACAGTGGACTTAAACAATTATTTGAAACAATACTTACACAAAAGTCCAATTCATTCAGAGAAGTTGTTTTAATAGAATATCCTAGATCAGGAATTTGGGCGATGGGCTTTTTAACAGGTGATACCAAAGGAGAGGTTAATCGAAAAACAAAAAATCAAATGGTAAACATTTTCCTTCCCACAACTCCAAACCCAACTTCTGGTTTCTTGTTATTTGTTCCAAAAAAAGATGTTATTAGATTAACTATGACAGTAGAAGAGGGCATTAAAATGATTATTTCTGCTGGTATGTTAACCCCATCAGAAAATCAAAAAAAAATTAAAGCTTTAAAAAAAAATTAATAATTTTTTTTATGCAATAGATATATATTTTAATGAGCTACTTTGGTTATATATTTTTAAATATAAATTAATTATTTCTTTATCTTTTTTTTTTATAGTATTTCTCTTTTCAAATATTAATTTAGCTTCAAGCAATGCGTCCTCCATTAATTTAACATCTGTTAAAGGATCTAATATTTTAAACAATTGATAACCGGATTGTTTTATTCCTAATATTTCTCCAAAACCCCTTAATTTTAAATCTGCTTCTGCAATTTTAAAACCATCAGTGGTACTTTTTATTGTATCAATTCTTTTTTTTGAAAATTTATTTAAATTTCCCTCTTTATATATCAATATACATGTTGATTCCTTATCTGATCTACCAATTCTTCCTCTTAATTGATGTAATTGAGAGAGGCCAAACCTGTTAGATTCTTCAATTATCATTACTGTTGCATCAGGCACATCTATTCCTACTTCAATAATTGTTGTAGAAACCAATATTAATATTTTTTTAGATTTAAATTTATCAATAATTTCCTTTTTTTCTTCTATAGACATTTTTCCGTGGATTATTCCAACATAATTGCCAAATATTTTTTTTAATTTTTCAAATCTTTTTGTAGCTGCAGTTAAATTCAATTTTTCAGATTCATCAATAATTGGACAAATCCAAAAAGCATTTAATTTTTTATCAATAATATTTTTTAGACCTTTAATTATCTTTGATACCTTTTTTGAAGGCATTGCAATCGTATCAATTTTTTTTCTATTTGAGGGCATTCCTGTAATTTTTGAAATATTCATATTTCCATACATTGTTAAAGCAAGAGTTCTTGGTATTGGAGTTGCTGTCATTACTAAAATGTGAGGATTACAACCTTTTGTAGATAATTGAAATTTTTGATGTACTCCGAAACGATGTTGTTCATCAACAATAACATACCCAAGTTTCTTAAAATTGACATTTTTTTGAAAGATTGCGTGGGTTCCTATAATAATTTGTGCTTCTCCGTTTTCTATTTTTTTTTTAACAGATTCTTTTTCTTTACTGTTAATTTTTGATGAAAGAAGAACTATATTTATTTTAGTATCTTCAAATAAATTAGAAAAATAATTAAAATGTTGTATTGCTAATATTTCAGTTGGAACCATTAAAGCAGCTTGCATATTTTTTTTTAATATATTTGCCAGAGTAATTAAGGCAACAATAGTTTTTCCTGAGCCAACATCCCCTTGAAGCAGTCGGAGCATTGATTTTTCTTTTTTTATATCATTTTCAATTTCTTTTATAACTTTTAATTGCGATTCAGTTAATTTAAAAGGAATCTTTGAAATAATTTTATTTTTAATTTCTTTGTCAACTTCAATTTTATGACAAATATTTTTTTTTATCTTTTCTTTGGTAACTAATAGTTTTATATAATGTGATAAGGCTTCGTCAAATGCCAATCTTTCTCTTAATTTTTTTATTTTTTCTTCATTTAATTCTTTTGGTTTGTGTAGCAATTCAACAGATTCCTTCCATGATCGCCAATTATTTTTTTGCATTACTCTTTTATTGATCCATTCAGGTATATTAATCAATTTTTTTAAAGCGTGAGATATAGACCTTCTGTAAATTGGCATACTCAATCCTTTGGTTAAAGAATATAATGAAAGCAAACCATGTAAGTAAGGCAATTCTTCTAATTCTGATATATTTTCAGGATGGATTATTTGAAATTTATTACCTAATTTTCCCAGTTTCCCACAAATAATTTTTTTCTCACCTGGTGGCAATATTTTTTTTAAATATTTTACATAACCTCTAAAAAAAATTATTTCAATTTCAACATTATTATTTGTACATAGTATTTTATAAGGCATTTTTGGATTAAATTGCGGTAAATGTTTTTCTACGATGACTTCTATAGCAATTTCTTCTTTTAAATTTTCATCAGCTATTTCTAGCAGATGTTTTCTTTTTTTAAAGTTACTTGGAATAGTAAGTAAAAGGTCTATTATTCTGTTTCCACATATTTTTTCAAATAACTTGAACGTTTTTGGACCTATTCCTTTTATATTTTCTATTGAATCAAATAAATTATATTTTGAAATCTTGTCTAACATATAATCTTCCTTATATTGAACTATATTAGATATATAAATATTATCATGTTGAAAAAAAATAAGATTACTAATTTGTTGTTTAAAAGAAGGAAGAAAATTTTGTTTAATTGTACCCATAGAGGGACCAAAGAATTGGATATTTTATTAGGAAATTTTGTATCTAAACATATTAATTTATTACAATCTAAAGAATTAGATTATTTAGAGATTATTTTGAGTTTTAACGATATAGATTTATATAAAATACTAACATGTAAGAAAGAAATAGATAAAAAAATGAATAAATTATTTGTAAAAAGAATAATTAACTTTAACAAAAAACTTAATACTTATCTTTAAGTTATTGAAAAAATTATAGATTATTAAAATTTATATATTATAAGCTAATCTAATTTATTAAATAAAGAATGTAAATAACTGAAAAAAATGAAAAAATTAATAAATTTAAAAGTTTTTAAAAAAATGTTGAATAAGAAGGAGAATATTTCCTTAAAAACATTTCAAAATTCTACTAAAAGCAAAAAAGAAACAGTTTTAGACAACGATTTAATTAATGCTATAGACATTCCATTTATTGTTTTAAAAGATAATAATTCTATTGATTTTATTAATAATGCTGCAAAAACAAAATTTAGGTTAACTAAAGAAAGTAATATTTTTCATACTTTTAGAAGACCCGAATTTAAAGATAATATTCTTAAATTTAGAAAAATGAATAAAGATACCTATGCATTTTTATTTGAATTTTTTAATGTACCTCAAACTATGTTTTTTGATATTAAATTGTTTAAATTAAACAATAATAATATTCTTTTATCATTTACAGATATAACGCGTATACAGAAATTAGAAAATGTAAGATCGGATTTTGTTGGAAATGTAAGTCACGAATTGAAAACTCCTTTATCGACTATTATGAATATTATTGAACTTTTTCATGATCAAAAAAGAATTTCATCAAAGGAGCAAAAAAAGTTTCTAGATATTTTAAAAAAAGAATCTGTGAAAATGAAACTAATAATCGAAGATTTACTGCAACTGACAAAAATAGAAACTGAATCAAATAAAAGAATTATAACGACGGTAAATCTTAATGAAATAATTAAAGACTCTATTAATAGTATTAATACAACCGCAAAAAAAAATCGAATAAAAATTAAATTTAAAGAAACGAAACTTGCAAATATAAAGGGTGATAAAAATCAATTACACCAAATGTTTGTTAATATTTTAGATAATGCAATAAAATATTCTAAAAAAGGCTCATTTGTTGTTGTTGAATTAAGTAATATTGAAAATAAATATTTATTATCTTTTAAAGATGAAGGTAAAGGGATACCAAATGTTTTAATATCTAGAATTACTGAAAGATTTTACAGAGTACCAAGTAATAAAATAGATAACATTGAAGGAACTGGTTTGGGTTTAGCTATTGTTAAACATATTGCTTTGAGACATGAAGCTGAATTGAAAATAACTAGTAAAATCAATTTAGGAACAACTATAGAAATTTCTTTTAAAAAATCTTCTTAAGATTTGTAACAAAGTTGTAACAATATAAAGCTATTATTTTTATAATGTATGTTGTCTTAGCTATAGCATTATGTGCTTTTTATGGTTTTCATATCGGAAAAAAAAAACCATTAAAATTGATAGAAGGTAAAGATTTATCTAAGTTAAATTCCAACCCCAGATATTATGGCTATTACATTTTTTTATGGTGTTTAATACCTGCACTTATTACTTTTTTTACATTAAATTTTTTCAGTAATTTTTTAATCAAACAAATAGTTCTGGATTTGGTTCCTGAGATTGAAACTGTATCCAAAGTAAATATAGAATTTATTTATAATCAGATAAAAATTATGGCATCAGGCAAAGCAGATGCTTTTAATACAGATGAAAAATTAATACTAGCATCTGAAAAATATAAAGAATTAATTTCCATATATAATGCTTCAGTTTTTTTAATATGTACTTGTTTATCAGCAATATTATTAATTTTTTTTCAAAGAAAAATTAATATAGAATTTCCAGCAAGACAAAAAGTTGAAAAGTTAATCAAATTTTTTTTATTAATTTGTTCTATAGTTGCTGTTTTAACTACCGTTGGAATAATTCTATCTTTATTTTTTGAGAGTTTAAGATTTTTTAAACAAATATCTTTCTTGGATTTTATATTTGGATTTCATTGGAGCCCACAAATAGCTATTAGAGAAGATCAGGTAGGGAGCTCAGGTGCATTTGGGTCTATTCCTGTATTAACAGGAACTTTTTTAATAACTTTCATAGCAATGATTGTAGCCGTACCAGTTGGACTTTTTTCTGCAATTTATCTTTCAGATTATGCTCACAAAAAAGTCAGATCTACTATTAAACCATTGATAGAAATTTTGGCTGGCATACCAACAGTTGTTTATGGCTTTTTTGCAGCATTAACTGTTGGCCCATTTATAAGAATGACAGGTGAATCTATAGGTTTGAATATTGTAACAG
>CAZWXP010000039.1:0-7780 GCA_964637965.1 uncultured Alphaproteobacteria bacterium
GCAAAAAAATTAGTAGATAAATTAATTGATAATTCAAAAGAATTAAATGTTTTAATTAAGAAAGGGCCGCTTAATTGCACAATTATTGATGCAGGTATAGAAGCTAAAGGAAGTAAAGAAGCTGGAAAATTAATAGCTGAAATTTGTATGGGAGGATTAGGGCTAATAAATCTCAAAAAAACTGATACTTTTCCTCATTGGCCCTTAGAAACAAAAGTTAAAAGTAAGCATCCTGTAATATCTTGTTTGGCTAGCCAATATGCTGGTTGGAATTTATCTCATGAAAAATTTTATGCTTTAGCTTCAGGACCTGGAAGAGCTATTGCAAGAAGAGAAGATTTGTTTAATGATTTAAAATATGAGGATCATTTTGAATTTGTTTATTTAGTAATGGAAGTAGACAAAACCCCGCCAAAGGAAATATTAGAAAAAATATCAAATGATTGTAAAGCAAAGACTGAAAATATAATTTTAATATTAACTCCGACACAAAGTATATCAGGTGTTATACAAGTTGTTTCAAGAGTAAGTGAAGTTGGTTTACATAAATTACACACGCTAAAATTTCCCCTTGAAAATGTTAAAGAAGTTTCTGGTTCTGCTCCCATACCACCAGTATCTAATGACTTTATTACATCAATGGGTAGAACTAACGATGCTATATTATATGGGGGAAACGTAGAACTAAGAGTTTCAGGGTCAGATCAAGAAATAAATAATTTAGCAAAGAAACTCCCTAGTATTTCTTCAAAAGATTATGGAAAACCATTTGCAGAAATTTTTAAAAATTATAAAGGAGATTTTTATGCAATTGATCCAAATTTATTCAGTCCAGGAAAAGTAAGCATTACATCTCTAGAGACTGGCAAAACTTTTACAGAAGGTAAATTGAATAATGATCTTTTAGATAAATCTTTTGGATATGAAAAAAAATAAAAATGTAATTATTTTTTCAGATTCACATGATTGGCACAGTAATCAATTAAAAAAAGAATTAAAAAAATTAAACTGTAAAATTTCTTGTCTTTCTCTTGATGATTGTTTTATAAACACTAATAAAAAAAAAAATATCTACATTCCAGGATTTTCTAAATATTTACCTGATGGATGTTTCATTAGAACTATAGGCAAAGGTACTTTTCAACAAATAACAAGAAGATTAACGGTATTACATGTTTTAAAGAAATTAAAAGTAATACTCTTTAATGATGTAAATTGCATTGAGAATGCAACCGACAAGTCTATGACAACTTTTTTACTAAGTCACAGTAAAATTAATACTCCTGATACTTGGGTTCCTGAAAAATTAACCACAGCTAAAAAAATAATAAAAGAATTGAGAAAAAAAAAAATGCAAGGAATATGGAAGCCACTTTTTGGATCTGAAGGAAAAGGTTTAAGAGTAATTAAGAATAATAAATTCAAAAAGAATAAAGAGAAAGTATATTACTTACAAAAATTAGAAGATATAAAAATAAAATCAGTTAAAAAATGGCAAGATTTTAGAATTTTGGTTTGTGATAATAAAATTATTGCATCCATGATTAGAAAAAATAAGAAAAAAATAACAAATATTGGTCAAGGCGGTAAAGCTTTTAATTTTAATGCTGATGAAAAAATAAAAAAGATTTCAATCAATGCAGCTAAACTCGTAGCTGCTGATTATGCAGGAATAGATCTTATAAAAGATAGATATGGAAATTATAAAGTTATTGAAATAAATAGCGTACCTGCCTGGAAAGGATTGCAAAAAACAACTGATAAAAATATAGCATCTATATTAGCAAAAACTTTTGTAAAAAAATTAAAATGAAAATTAATAATACTAAAATTAGAAATTTATTAAAAAAACAAATAAAATTTGTTTGCGATAAAGAAATGGATTCATTAAAACCGGGTAACGTTCATAAATACTCTAAGGGACATGGAATGGATACAAAGGATTTCTTTAAATCTAGCTTAATAATCTCAAAATGCTTAACAAAAAAAAATTTAAATTTAGGACAAAAAATTCTAACTTCCGTTAATGAAATACAAAGTAAGATTAAAAAAAACACAAATTTAGGAATAATTTTAATGCTATCTCCAATCGCAACTGTGGTACAAAAGGAAGGAATAATTTCCAAAGAAGAACTGTTAAAAAAAATTAAATCTTTGATTAAAAAACAAAGTGTTAAAAATTCTATCCCTATCTTTAAAGCAATATCTCATACTTCTCCTGGTGGTTTAGGGTTTTCTAAAAAATACGATGTTAATAAACAGCCTAATATAAATTTATATAAAGCAATGAAATTTGCTAAAAAAAAAGATTTAATTGCAAAGCAATATTATTGCGGTTTTGAAGATATTTTTAATACAGGAATACCAGCATATAAAAATTTTTATAATAAATGGGGTAAAGTAGATTGGGCTTTGACAGGAGTGTATTTAACTTTTTTAAAAAAATTTAATGACTCACACATTATGCGAAATAAAGGAAAGAAAATTGCTAAAAATGTAAGAAAAGAAGCAAAAAAGTACTACTTTTTTTTAAAAAAAAATGAAAATTTAACGAAAATAAAAAAAAAACTACTTTTTTTTGACAAAAAACTGAAATCTAAAAGAATTAACCCGGGAACTATTGCAGATTTAACTGTAGCAACGCTTTTTTTCGAAATTGTGACAAAAAAACAATAAAAAAAACTCTAGATAAATTCAAAAAATATCATTAACATGTATCTTTAATCACTGTGTCATGTTTTTTAAGAATTTATTTAAATTAGGAGGAATAATGGCTAAAATTAATAAAGTTCTTGTTGGTGAATCTCTTGTTGGTGACGGGAACGAAGTTGCTCATATCGATCTTTTAATTGGACCAAGAGGAAGTGCTGCTGAAGCTGCATTTTGTAATACTTTGACAAATAATAAAGATGGTTTTACATCATTGCTTGCTGTTGTGGCGCCAAATCTTCCAGCTAAACCAAATACAGTTATGTTTAACAAAGTTACCATTAAAGGTGCTAAACAAGCTGTTCAAATGTTCGGTCCTGCTCAGGCTGCAGTAGCAAGAGCTGTTGCTGACTCAGTAGAAGACGGTACAATTCCATCTGGAGAAGCTGATGATGTTTTCGTTTCAGTGGGTGTGTTTATTCACTGGGATGCTAAGAATGATCAAAAAATTTATGATTACAACTATCAAGCTACAAAGGAATCCCTCGAAAGAGCTATTAAAGGAGAACCTAAAGCTAAAGATGTTGTATCTCAAAAATCATCTGCGGAACATCCTTTTGGAAATGTAAAAGTCTAATACTTTTTCAAATATATTTAAAAAAGAAAAAAAAGCGGGTTTTTATAACTCGCTTTTTTTTATAAATTGTTATAAATAATTTTTTTTTCATGTATTGCAGTAGATAATATTGCACCTTTAAATCCTTTTTTTTCAAGAAACTCTATATCTTCATTATTTGAAATTCCGCCGGCTAAATAACAATCTTTTTTTAGATCCAAATTATATAATTTTTTTAATTTAGGCCTTTTCTTGGAACCAATAGAATTTAATATCATAAAAATTGTTTTTTTTGGCCAAAGCTTATTATCTTTAATTAAATTTTTCGGTCCTAAAAAGGAATTATTTTTGAAATCTAAAGATAATATAGATTTCTTTTTTTTATATTTATAAATTTTTTTTAACTCACCAACGTTTTCTAATGTTTCAGATCCGATAATTGTTTTAAATTTATTATTGCCATATTTCTTAAAATCCAAAAAATTTTTTACTCCATAATCAACCCAGAAATCAACTTTTGGAAATTTTCTTACAGCCTTTTTAATAGTATTTAAATTATTTTTATTGCCCATAATTGCATTTAAATCTGCTATATAAATTATCTTGAATTTGTACTCTTTAAGTAAACCGATTATTATATTCTCTAATTTTGAAGAATTCACTAATTTGGAATTAATAGGTTTGTATTTTTTTCTTTGACCTAAAAAAGCCTTTACTACAATATTATCTAATAAATCAATTGCAGGTATTAGTTCCATAATGAAAATATTTATATGTGAATATGTTACAGGTGGCGGTTATATTAATAAAAAAATCTCTAAAAAATTATATCTACAAGCTAAATCGATTGTAAAATCTTTAATAAGCGATTTCAACAAAATACCAAATCTAAAAATAGTTTATACTTGGGATCACAGGTTTAAAAAATTAAAAAAAATAAAAAATGTTGAATGTTTTGAAATAAAAGAAAGTCCATTAAAAAAATGGAGTAATTTAATAAAAAAAACTGATGTTTTTTTTCCAATAGCTCCTGAAACAGAAAATAAACTAATTGAATTAATTAAATTAAATAAATTTAAAAAAAAAATGTTATCAAATAATTTAAGTGCAATAAAAATTTCTAGTAGCAAATATAAAACTTATAAGTTTTTTGAAAAAAATTCTATTCCGACTTTAAAAACTTTTAATTTTAAAAAAAAAAATTTCAAAATTAGTAAAAAATGGGTTGCGAAACGTGATGATGGGGCAGGAAGCGAAGAAAATTATATTTTCTCAAACAAAAAAGATTTATTTAATTTTTTAAATATTCATAGAAATTTTATCATACAGCCGTTAGTAAAAGGTGTTAGTTATAGTGTAAATGTTATTCCAATAAAAAAAAAAATATGCGTTTTAAATTTTAATCAACAGAAAATATCTTATGAAAAAAAAAAAATAATTTTTAAAGGAACAAAGTTTGTTAAAAAGATACCTTACGAAACAAAAATAAAAAAAAATATAAGAAATATTTATAAAAAACTTAATGGTTTAAATAGTTTTTTTGGAATAGATTTTATAATTTCTAATAAAAAAATTTTTTTTTTAGATATAAATCCAAGAATTACAACTTCTTACAAAAATATAAGTAAAAATTTAAAAATTAATGCTGCAAAAAAAATTTTAAATACATTATGATTAATTATTTATCATGAAAATTACTGGTTGGGATATTGGAGGGGCGCATATTAAAGCTGCAAAAATTGATTTTCTAAAAAAAAATTCTACAACAGAACAAGTATACAGTCCCATATGGAAAAATATAAATAATTTAAAAAAATCAATCAAATTAATAAAAAATAAACTTGGAAAAACAAATTATCATGCAATAACAATGACTGCTGAGCTGGCAGACATATTTAGTGATAGAGTAAATGGTGTTAAATATATTGTTAATTTATCTTCTAAAATTCTAGGTGAAAAAAATATATTTTTTTATAGCAAAAAAACCTTTTTAAAAAAAAAATTAGCTATAAAAAAAACTTTTGAATTAAATTCTATGAACTGGCATGCAACTGCCAGTTTTATTTCTAATTCTTTTCCAAATTGTATATTGATTGATGTTGGCTCAACTACAACAGACATTATACCAATTAAAAATAAAAGAATTATTTCTAGAAGTGTTACTGATTATCAAAGACTAAAATCAAATGAATTAATTTATTTAGGAGTTTTAAGAACTCCGATACAAGCAATTGAAAAAAAAAAAAACTTGGTAAATGAAAATTTTGCTAATTTAAGTGATGTTTATAGAATTCTAAATAAAATACCAAATACTATCGACTTATTACCAACTTTAGATAATAAAACTAAAAGTAAGCATGATAGCGCAAGAAGGATTGCAAGAATATTTGGGCAAGATTATGAAAAAAAACATTTTTTAAAATGGAAAGAGATTGCGTATAAAATTCAAAAAAAACATTTAAAAATTTTGAAGTCGGCTATTAAAGAAATAAAAATAAAAAAAAAATTAAATGCAGTTCCTATTATAGGAGCTGGGATTGGAGAATTTTTAGTAAGAGAAGCTTCTAAACAAAAAGAATATCATTCCTTTTGTTCTAGAATAAATTATATAAAAAAAAATAAAGCTATTAATTGTGAATCGGCTATTTCTGTAGCTTTAATGTTAAACAGTTTTTTGAAAAGAAGAAAATCTAAATATTGATATAATTCTGTTTAATTGATTCTCGCTAATATTATCTTTTCTTTTTTTTTCTATACAAAGAGCACCTCTAAAACCTAGGTAATCAGGTTCCAATTTTAGCAATGGGTTAATATCTTTAACATTCAATGAACCTGCTAGCCCTATACTTAAATTTTCCTTTTTTGAGATTTTAACAAAATTTTCTAACTTCTTTAAATTCAAATAATTTAGTAAATTTCCATTCTTCTTATTTTTTGTGTCTATTAATATTCCATCAAACTTAGCTTGTTTTATTTCTTTGATTATTTTAACACTAGGTTTGTTATCAGCAAATAAAACAGCTATTATTTTTTTATTTTTTGCTAGGTTCTTTAAATTTTCGAGATTTTTAATTTTATCATTATCAAAAAAGAAGCCTATTTTAATAAAATCAACATCAGTCTTAGATAAATTTAGAACTTTCTTTTTTATTGTTTGAATATCATTAATGTCTCCAATTGTGGCACTTGTTAATTGATTAGAAGGAACAGATTTTAAAAAAAAAATAATTTTTTTTGTAGGTATTTCTCCTAAAGCCCCATGTGTAGGATCTTTAAAATCAATGATATCAACACCTTTTTTTAAAACTAAACTTATTTCATTTAGTGATTTTATACTTGCTAAAATTTTTGTTCTATAATAATTAGTCATTTTTATTATTAATTTTTTTAATTAATTTGTTCCATGCAATTTTTTCATTTTTTCCTGCAGTTTTCTCTATCGCAATCTTTAAATAATTGATTTCCTTTATTATTTTTTTCATTGGAAGTATATTTATCCTGCTAACTAAAATTGCTGCTTCAATAACAGATAATTGAGCTCTGTTAAAACCTTTAAAAGAACTTATAGAAGTTTCTTTTATAATCTTACATTCAAACTTTGGCCTCACTTTACTTTCTATAAAGTTAATTACTTTTACTTCCATATATGAAAGAGCTTTTTTTAAATAAAAACTTTTAATCTTTTTTGTTGATTGAATTTTAAAATTCTTCTTTCCCAATAAAGCATCTGCAAAAATATTAACATCATCTGTGAAATTAATTACTGCATATGGATTTTCTTTTAAATTCAAAAAGGTTTTGGATGGAATAAAAGGAGAAATAAATAATTTACCTCTATTAAAATTAATACCCATTGGCGCCACATGAGGCTTATTTTTCAAATCAGTAGTTATTACAATTGACTCTCTTATCATTAGAAGTTTACTTTCTTTTTTCTTTTTCTTAAATTATGTTTCATTTTTTGTCTTGCATTCATAGTTGAACCAGGTTCTTTTAATTTTGTTAAATCTACAAATTTTTGTATTCTGCTAGCACATCCCCAATCTAATTCCTCATCCTGAACATACTTTTTACCTAATTCCCAAGCTGTTTGTGCTCTTGCATTTTCTACACCAATATAAAAAGCATGCCCTCCATCTTCCTCTAATTTTATTTTTGGAAAAAAAGCAAAAGGGTCTTGTTCAATATAATGCCCATCCCTGTTATATAAATGTACCCCTTTATTACTTACCTGAATTCTAAAATTTGCATCTTTTATCATTTTAGATGTTTCTTTAATTTCATTTTCTTTATCAAATGGTTTTTTCTCGTGAAGGGATATTAATCCAGAATCGTAACCAACCGGCAAAGAATTGTCTTTTTTTGATTGGTACATAATTTTTCTTGCTAAATCAGTTTCTTTTACAACTTTTAAAGCATGGTCGCTAACTTGAACAACTAAAACGTTATTTATATTTAGTTCTGAGGCTATTCCAATTAATAAAGCGTTCATTCCTGATGTGTCAGCATCTGTTA
>CAZWXP010000040.1:0-2755 GCA_964637965.1 uncultured Alphaproteobacteria bacterium
CTTCATTTACAACTTCGCTAGCTTTATTAATCGGGTCCTTAGTTTCTTTTAACCAATTTTCTAGTATTGGTCGCGATATATTCCATATATTTGTATCAGGATCAAGTTTTCTGGCGACGCCCTCAACAACAACCATAGTTTTTTGTAAAAGTAATAATTGTATTTGAGTTTGCATTTTAAATTTTTCTGTGTTTTCAAAAAGTTGGGCTAATAATTTACCACCAGATATATTTTTTGCAGATTGGCCAAAAATCGGCTCACCTATTGAACGTAAGGAGTGTGCAAATTCCTCTTTTGAGAACTCTTTTGAAACTAATCCCGCAATAAAATGCACTTCGGAAACTTTTTGATAATCTCTTTTTATGAAACCATAAAGTATTTCTGCAAGATATTTTCTATTTTTTCTATCTAGTCTTCCCATTATTCCAAAATCTACAGGTATAATACTACCATCTTTTTTGACAAACAGATTTCCCTGATGCATATCAGCATGAAAAAAACCATCTCTAACAGCATGTCGGAGAAAATGTTGAATTATATCTTTAGCTAATTTTTTTGTATCAATGTTATTTAATTTTAGATTTTCAACTTCCCTTATTGAAATTCCATCTACTCGATCTAAGCATAAAACTCTTCTGCTAGTTTGATTCCAATAAATTTTAGGAACATTAAAACCAAAATCATTTTTAGTATTTTCATATAGCTCGCTTGCTGCCGCAGCCTCAAATCTAAAATCCATTTCAACATTTGTAATTTCGCGCAACAATTGGACAACTTGAACTAGCTTTAATCTCCTGGTTTTTTTGACAAGACTTTCAACAATGTAAGCTAGAAACATTAAGGCATCCAATTCTTCATTAAATACTTTTTCTACATTTGGTCTTAATATTTTAATAGCCACATTCTTTTCTTGACCATAAACATTTATGTTTGCAAAATGTACTTGTGCTATAGAAGCTGCGGCAATAGGTTGGGAAATATTTTTGATTTGCTCAAAATTTTCTTTTCCAAGATCTTTTCTAAGTATATTTTTAGCTAAATTTAAATCAAATGGTGGTAGCTTGTCTTGAAGTTTTTCTAATTCTTTTGCGATGTTTTCGCCAATTATATCAGGCCTGGTAGCTAAAAATTGACCTAATTTTATGAAAGTTGTGCCCATTTCTTGAAGAGCACTGCATAATTTTGTTCCGGCAGATAAATTAGTAAAATTTTTTTTATTTCCAAAATTAAAACCAATAATAAAAAAAAGTATTTTTATTAAAATAGGTGGATTGTAAATTTCATAAACAGATGAAATTGCGCCAGAAGCTGATAACTTTCTTCCAATTTTGAATAACATAAATAACTTTTTAAACATTTTTAAATTTTCCAAGCTGAATGGATTGCTACAATTCCACCACTTAAATTTCTGTAAGATATATTGACAAATTTCTGTTTTCTAATTTGTTGAAAAAAACTCTCTTGTGAATGAAATTTTTCTATACTATTAACTAAATACTCATAGGGCTCCGATTTTCCTACTATAAATTTTCCAAGCTTAGGTATGGATTTTGAGTATGTTTTGTATAATTTATTCAAAATTTTATTTTCTACTTTTGAAAACTCTAAACACAGAAATCTACCACCGGGTTTTAAGACACGATATGCTTCTTTAAGAGCATTATTTATATTATCAATGTTTCTAATACCGAAACTAATTGTGTAATAATCAAAAAGATTATTTTTAAAAGGTAATTTTTCAGCACTATTACAAAACCACTTAACATTTGCATTTCTTTTTAATTTCCCTTTATTTATGTTTAGCATTTCTTTGTTTTCATCGACACAACATACGTGGCCTTTGTAATTAATTTTATTTAGGTATAATTTGGCTATATCACCAGTACAGGAAGCTACATCTATTAATGTTGTATTTTTCTGGGGATTTAGCCAATTAATAAAGTTTTTTTTCCAAAGTCTATGAATACCCAACGACATTAGATCATTCATAAGATCATAATTATCAAAAACATCTTGAAAAACTCTAGTAACAAGCCTTTCGTTATTTTTTTGATGAGTTTTCATTTAAATTAATAGATCATATGTTAAGTTTTTTCACAATATATATAATTTACTCATGCCAGAACTTCCCGAAATAGAAATTGTTAAAAGATCTTTATTAAAAATGATAAATAAAGCAAAAATTGTCAATATTAAAATTAATAATAAGAATTTGAGATATAAAATATCACCTAGGTTTAGAAAAAACTTAATCGGTGAGAAAATTTTAGGTATAACCAGAAGATCTAAATATCTGATTATTTTTTTTGAAAAAAAAACTCTTTTAATACATCTCGGTATGAGCGGAAAGTTATTAATAGTACGCGAAAGTAATAATGAGATTTTTAAAACGAGTTTTTACTATAATTTAAACATACACCATAAACATAATCATATTTATTTTAAACTCAGTAATGGTCTGGCATTAGTCTACAATGATGTTAGAAGGTTTGGTTTTTTAAAATTATATAATACTACCAATATAAAGAAAATTAAATTTTTAAAAAAACTTGGTTTAGAACCATTTAGTAAAAAATTTAACATAAAATATTTTAAAAAATTTGTTCAAAAAAGAAAAAAAAATATTAAAAATTTATTAATGGATCAAACTTTTATTAGTGGATTAGGCAATATTTATGTAAATGAAGCTTTATTTATGTCTAGAATTAAACCTCTGAGATTATGTAGCCGTCTAAATATAAATGAAATTAAAAGC
>CAZWXP010000041.1:0-3100 GCA_964637965.1 uncultured Alphaproteobacteria bacterium
GGCATAAGTTTACTCCAATTTTTTGATTATTTAATTTTTGATGGTACTATGGTATAGTGTGCTTGGGAGATCTGCCATGAATTGTTTTAATTATCTCTTCTTTGGCCGCCTTCTCCTCATAAATTCCTCTAAATGCAGAACATGTAACCTTAGCGTCGTTTTTAACACCTCTCATCTTCATGCAAAGGTGTTCAGCTTCTATCATCACAGCCACTCCTTTGATTCCTTGAGAGTATAACTCATCTGCAATGTTTTTGGTTAGCCTTTCTTGGATCTGTAGTCTCTTTGAATATTTTTCGACAAGTCGCACCAATTTAGATATCCCAACAACTCGTCCGTTTGGAACATATGCTATCTGTATCTTACCAAAAAATGGCAACATGTGATGTTCACACATTGAATAAAATTTGATGTCTTTGGCTATCACAGTTTCAGAATCTTCTGAAAACTGTACTGACATCTCTTATTATTATTCGTACCCACCGAAAATCTCTTCATATGATTCTGCAATTCGCTCTGGAGTGCCTCGTAGACCCTCTCTTGTAGGATCCTCTCCTATCTCAATGATTAATTCTCTGACGAGCTTCTTTACGCGCTCTTTATCCATATTTAGTTTGGAACCTGAGGATGCTTTAAACGATGTGGATTATTTACGCGTCAAAATTTTTAATTATGAAATCACTCTCTGCCTTGTGTAAAAAATTCCTGAAATAAGAAAAACCACTCCAAGAATGCCTATCAAACTGCCAATAAATTCCACAGTCGAGCCTAGTTCAATTTCCGAAGGAGCCCATAATAACGCGATTAGTGCACCTACAGCAATCATGGGTATTCCAACTCCGAAACTGATTTGTTTAGAACCCATGTAGGATTTCGAAGGTCAAATCTATATGAAGTTTATGTTGACTGCTGTAACATTCTTTCAACTTTGGAAATAATGCTTTCTATTTGTTTGATTTTTTTAGGAACGTCATTTAATGATTCGTTGAGATCTAGTTTTGCGGATTTGATTAAGGATGAGCCTTTGTCAAGATAATAAATTGCAACATTGTTTCCTTGGGCATCGATACTTAACGTATTAATTTTAGTTTCTAGATGTGCAATTTGTAAGGAAAATTTCTGTTGTTGGGATAGCTGAATCTCAACTCGCTCCATCTCTTCCATAGCATCAACTTTTGATTTTTGAATTGTGTTGTTTAATATGATGATAACTTTGACATTTTGTTTGATCTGGGACGTGCTATTTGAAGAAATAAGGTTTAGTTTTGATTGTTCTAATTTATTAACAGATTCTTTCAAGCCAAGCTCTTTTGCCTGTAAAATTAGAATGTTAATTTTTTGAACGTGTTTTTCAGCTAATGCTTTTGCTCTGTTAATTTTATCTTGTTCATTAATAGAATGGAGTGCTTGATATATTGTTGAACCTTTTTTGGCAATTTCTTTGATTAGTTGTTCTACATTTTGTATATTCCCGCTTTTGTGATTTTCTTGTGCTGATCTCATTAGACTGTCTATTTCTTGAAAGTCAATATTTGCTCCAAGTTTTATAGAAATAGATTTTAGTTTCTGAACATTCATTTCAAATCTGTCAAGAACTGGATTTGGTCTGGTCGTAAATTTAGGTGCTGCCTCTGAAATCTCAATTTGGTTTATCATCAAACTTATCTCTCTCATTTTTTTCATTGATAAAACAAAATGTTCTCTCGCAGATGTTACATCATTGTCGTCTATTGCTAACGCCAATTTATCAATCTCAGATATGCTTTGTAAGAAAAGTTCGAGGATTTTTGGATCTACACTTTCTCTAGCTTCAATTTCAGATTTACACCACTTTTTTGCATTTTCGGCTATAACAAGCATATAATCCAGATTTGCTGAAGCGTTGCTGGGCACTGGAATGTTTGCAAACAAAAGACCAGAAATTGCAAAAATCACTACTGCCAAATAGATTTTATTCATCTTCTGTCTCCTGGTTTTTTAATTTAACAAGATTTTGTTGATCCTTTTTACTGATTTCAATTTTGCCTTGTCTCTCTAATCGCTTTACAGCTCTCCACATAGTTGTTCTTGGCTGTAAGAATTTTTTTCTAAGTTCGCTTTCTAATACCTCTCCACCATTCTCGTGAATAAATTTAATAATCTCTTTATCGTCTTCTCTCACTCCCTCATCTGCGAGTGTGGATTCTAAATTGAATGGTTTTTCTAATTCTTGGGGTACTTTAGGTGATTTTTCTAATTTTGGTTTCTTGCTCTTCTTATATACAATTGCAGCAATTGCTGCAATGGTAATAATTGCCAATATTGGTAGAACTGAGTTATCCAGTCCGTCTGATGTAGTGTCTACTTCAGGTGGTAACGGCTGGGATGATTCCGCAATTGTCAGAAAATAAGTTAATTCTGATGGACCGCTTGGTAGAAACATTTTCGTTTTGTCTCCTTCTTCACTCATGTCAATTGGGAAGGTAGTCATTCCAACAATTACAGAGTTTTTTGGCATTAACAATGTAAATTCAGTTGGTGCGTCTATTGCAAAGGTCCAAACTTTCCCATTTTTTGATACGAGTGAGTAAGTGTCATAATTAATCAAAATTGTAGACGCGCCTAGTGTTTCAATTTCATACAAGTTAGAATTACTTTCATATGGTTCGGAGGAAAGTAGAAACCCGTTTTCGTCTTCTACAACCAAGTTTTCAATAGAATCACCAAAAAGTGAAACCTGAATGTCTGGAAAATATGGATCAGACTCTAGCTCATAAAATACATGCGTTGATCCGTCTGGAAAAAGAGAAAAATCAAGGGTTCGATTTGAGCCAAAAGAGTTCTGTATGGGTACCGATATAGCAAGTAGAACTAGGACGAACACCGCTATTGGTACAAGTGCCATTGTTGTCAGGGCTTCTGTAGGACTTAAAAGCATTCTATCACACACAGAGTGCTCTGGTTTTCTACAAGCCACCAGCTCTTGGTTCATTTCTAATACCTTAGATTCATTGATTCTAGGAGATCTCGGAATGTTTTGAATTCTTGGAAGAACTCTAGGCCTTTTTCTGTAATACTGAATTTACGATTTCTTTCGTCTCTTTTTGTTTCAACTAATCCA
>CAZWXP010000042.1:0-2852 GCA_964637965.1 uncultured Alphaproteobacteria bacterium
CAGGACAGGATATTATTGATGCTAAAAGAGTATCTGAAACTTTAGATATTGGTCATAAGATTTTATACTATCAAAAAAAATTTAAAGCAGAAGTTATAGATTCTTTTATTGACAGCTATGTAGCAGGTGAAACACCAATACCTTGTGTGCAGTGCAATCAAACTGTCAAATTTAGAGATTTGTTTAAATTTTCCAAAGAACTAAATGCCGACGCTTTGGTTACAGGTCACTATGTTTTGAGACATGACAACAAAGGAAAAGGTGCAATGTATCGTGCCGAAGACAAAGAGCGTGATCAGAGCTATTTTCTGTTTAGCACAACACAAACACAACTTGATTATTTGAGATTTCCCCTAGGTTCTATAAATAAATCTGAAACTAGAAAGATTGCAAACAAACTGAAACTTAACGTAGCTTTAAAACCTGACAGCCAGGATATCTGTTTTGTCCCAAATGGAAATTATGCTTCTGTTATAGAAAAATATAGACCGCAGTCTTTTAAAAAAGGAGATATTTTAGATTTAGAGGGTAAGAAACTGGGTTTTCATGATGGAATTATAAATTATACAATTGGCCAACGAAAAGGGATTAAGATTTCAAGCGCAGAACCTCTCTATGTTATCGATATAAAAGCTAAGGATAATACTATCATTGTAGGACCACAAGACTGTCTAAATGTAAAAAAGTTATATTTAAGGAACATCAATTTTTTATCTGATGTTAAAGTTTTTGAAAAAGATATTTTTATAAATGTAAGATCTACAGGTAAATTACTTAAAGCAAAAACTGTTATTCAAAAAGAATCAGCAGTTGTAGAAATCTTACAAGATGAAAAAGGAATTTCGCCAGGACAAGCTTGTGTATTTTATTCCAAAGACAACTTTGGAGAGAGAGTTTTAGGTGGTGGTTGGATTAATAAAACCGTTAACAAAAATCTATCCACAGAATCAACAGACCATTAAATAAAACAACCAAAAAGTGATGTCTATTTTTTTTACGAATGTTATATTTGAAATGAATTGAGGGGCAACTCTCAACTGGCCAGTTAGGGAAAGGCCGAGAGGTTCAAGCTTAACGGGCAGAAAGTAGGGAGCAGTAGTACTAAACAGTCCCTGCGACAGTGACGAAGGTAGTACTTCAACAGCGTCACAAACTTTAAAGGTTCGGTCACGAAAGTGACTGAATCTTTTGGTTTTTTTGTCTCAGCTTATATTTTTTTCCAGAACAAAAAAGTTAGAAGGTAGAAGGATATTACTCCAACAAAATAATTCCATTCTAGAGCATGTTTAAAATGAATGTTTCCACTCGTGACGACTATTGGAAGACTTACTATTGCAACAATAACTAAAATAGTAACTAGAATAATTTTTAGCACTAAAACATAATTATTTATATGTTTATATAAAAGTGATTTTAATTTAAAGAATTTATAAACGAGAAGTGATTGTGCAACAATTTCAAAAATAATAAAACTTAACAAAACAAACCTTCTAAAAAATTTATATAAATCATAATCAAATTTTATTCCCAAAAATATAGAATGAATAATTAAAAATACCGCAGATAATATTCCAAAAGTTTTGAAAAGATTATTTTTATTTTCTAAACTTTGAAAGGAATTTATTAATTTGTTAGTTTTTATCCAATATATTATTAGCAGTATGGAAGCAAAAATCATTGAAGGTTTAAATATTAAATACGTCGGATATGTTCTTGCTGTTCTGCTTATAGAAACTCCTCCATCAATATAAGGAAAAGTAAAATTGGATCGACCAATATGATCAACAGAAAGAAATGTGTTTTCGAAAATGTGATGGTTAACGGATATAAAAAGACAAAGATTTATAGCTAAGAATGGAATTACGAATATCCACAAACTCAACTTTTTAATTTGAGTTATTGTTTCCATTATAAGCTAGATTATCTTTTCTTGTTTCTTTTTCTAGCTCTTCTTTTATTTGAGCCGATTTTACGTATTCATCTATGTTTTTTTGGGTATCCCATAATTTAATTTTAATATCACTTAAAATATTAATTATCAATTTAAATAATTATCCTAGTAAAATCTCTCTTTACTCAACCAATTTGTATCAAAATCGGATGAAACAAATTTCTCATGAGATAATATTTTTTTATGCAGATCTATAGTAGTTGTAATACCATCAATGACAAACTCATTTAAGGATCTCAAAGTTCTTTGTATGGCTTCTGTTCTGTTTCTTCCTTTGCATATTAACTTACATATTAAACTGTCATAATAGGGAGTTATTTTACATCCCTGAAATATTGATCCATCTACCCTCGTTCTAAATCCAGAAGGTTGGTGACATACAGAGATTATTCCAGGACTAGGTTGAAAGTTTTTAGACGGAGCTTCAGCATTAATTCTACATTCTATGGAATGTCCCCTTGCGCTAATATCACCCTGTTCTAAAGCAGTTTGACCGGAATGAGCAATCCATATCTGTTCTTTTACAATATCGATACCAGTCTGCACTTCGGTAACAGGATGCTCTACTTGAACTCTGGTATTCATCTCTAAAAAATAAAAATTTCCATTCTCATAAATATATTCTACGGTTCCAGCACCTTCATAACCAATTGCTTCAACCATTTTTACAGTTTTATCAAGTAGATCTGATCTTGTTTTTTCATCTAAAACAGGGCTAGGAGTTTCTTCTATTAGCTTTTGATGTTTTCTTTGGACACTACAGTCTCTCTCGTTCAGATGAATTGTTCTGATTTTTCCAGATAAAATATGAACTTCAATATGTCTTGGGTTTTGAAAATATTTTTCAATATAAACTTCATCGTTACCAAAATATTTTTTTGCCTCTAAACGTGCTAATGAA
>CAZWXP010000043.1:0-7070 GCA_964637965.1 uncultured Alphaproteobacteria bacterium
AAATGATATTATTCCAAAAGCCAGAGGTGAAGCGGCTAAAATTGTTCAAGAATCAGAAGCTTACAAAAAAGAAGTTGTAGCAAGATCTCAAGGTGATGCAAATAGATTTAATTCAATTTTAAAATCTTATAAAAATAATGAGGACGTGACTAAAAATAGAATTTATTTAGAAACTCTTGAAGAAATTTTGCAAAACGCGAATAAAGTAATAATAGATACAAAACAAGGATCTGGCGTTCTTCCTTATTTACCTTTACCAGAAATTAAAAAGAGAAAAAGAAATGAAGAAAAGGAAGAGAATAAAGAAACTAACGTTACAAATGAGGAGGATATTAAAAATGTTCAGTAAAAAAATATTTATACCTGCCGCTCTTTTTTTAATTTTTGTATTTTTTAGTGCTCTATTTATTGTTAAACAAACGGAACAAGCGTTGGTTTTACAATTTGGTGACCCAATTAGAATTATAAAAAAACCAGGTCTAAAAATTAAAATTCCATTAATACAAAATGCAATATTTTATGATACAAGGGTTTTGGACTTTGATGCTGAAGTTGAAGAAGTAATTTTATCGGATCAAAAAAGACTTCTTGTAGATGCTTTCATTAGATATAAGATTGTAGATCCTTTAAAGTTTTATCAATCAGTTGGAAATGAGAATGGTTTTAAGGCAAGAGTAGGTGGTATTTTATCGGGTAGTTTAAGAAGAGTGTTAGGTAGCGATCCTTTAGAAGTTGTATTATCTCAGGACAGAGCAGAACTAATGGAAAAAATTCAAGAAGGTATAGATAATGAAGCTGTGAATTTTGGAGTAAAAATGATTGATGTTAGAATAAAAAGAGCAGATTTACCTAAAGCTAATAGTGAAGCAATTTTTGCAAGGATGAGAGCCGAAAGAGAAAAGGAAGCTAGGCAATTTAGAGCAGAAGGTTCTGAAGAAAGCCAAAGAATTAAAGCTAAAGCAGAAAAAGAAAAGACTGTGATTATAGCTGAAGCGAATAAAGAAGCCCAAACAGTTAGAGGAGAAGGCGATGGTGAGTCTGTTAAGATTTATGCTGAAACATTTAGTAAAGATAAAGAGTTTTTTTCATTTTACAGATCTATGGAAGCATATAAAAAAGCTTTTAAAGATGGGAAAGATGAGCCAACATTAATTCTGTCACCAGACAGTGATTTTTTTAAATATTTTGATAGTAAAAGTGGGAAGTAATTATAGAAGAAATGAGTATATTTTTTAAGAAAATCTTTTGTTTTTTAAGTATCTTAACACTTTTTGTATTAATAACTCCATCATCTAATTCACAAGGTTTACCGGAAACTTTTTCGGAACTAGCAGATGAATTATTGCCATCAGTAGTTAATATTTCTACCACTCAAATAATTGAAGATAGATATAATAATCGACCACAATTCCAATTTCCTGAAGGGTCTCCTTTTAATGACATGTTTAGAGAATTTTTTGATTTTGAAAAGAATGCCCCAAGAAAAAGAAAAGCCACATCTCTTGGTTCTGGTTTCGTGATAGATGAAAGCGGATATATTGTTACTAATAATCATGTAATAGGAGATGCGGATCAAATTGAAGTTGTGTTTCAAGATGAAACAAAATTGAGCGCTGAATTAGTTGGTAAGGACCCAAAAGTAGATATTGCTGTACTAAAAGTAAAGCCTAAAAAAAGACTAAAAGCTCTTAAATGGGGGGATTCTTCTAAATCTAAAGTAGGAGACTGGGTTTTAGCTATTGGAAATCCTTTTGGACTAGGAGGCACAGTTACTGCAGGTATTATTTCAGCTAAATCAAGAGATATAAGAATGGGCCAATACGATAGTTTTATCCAAACTGATGCTTCTATTAATAAAGGTAATTCTGGAGGACCAATGTTTAATATGAATGGTGAGGTAATTGGTATTAACAGTGCTATTTTTTCACCTTCAGGAGGTAGTGTAGGTATTGGCTTTGCTATTCCTTCAACTATGGCTATAGATGTAATAGAGCAACTTAAAAAATTTGGAAAAACTAGTCGAGGATGGCTTGGTGTTAGAATTCAAGAAGTAAATGATGAAATTGCTGATGCATATGGATTAGATAAACCAAGAGGTGCCTTAGTAGCAAGCGTTGAGAATAATAGTCCAAGTTTTAAAGCAGGAATTAAACCTGGAGATATTATTTTAAAATTTGATGGAAAAGATATAAAAAAAGATCGAGATCTTCCAAGAGTTGTTGCTGCAACTAAAGCTGGAAAAACTGTACAATTAGAAATTTGGAGGGGTAATAAAAAAATTAATTTAAGAGTTAAATTAGGGGAACTAGAGTCATTTGAAAAAAAAGGTAAGAAAGCTAAAGCTGAAAAGAACAATATGCCAAATAGAATTGAAAATCTTGGAATTCAATTAACTGAAATTACACCAAATCTTAAAAATAGATTTAATCTTTCAAAAGATATTAAAGGAGTTTTAATTTTAAATGTTGAGAAAAATAGTATAGCTGCCGAGAAAGGTTTAAGAACAGGAGATGTTATTTTAGCTATTGTTGATAATGATGCTCGACAAATACATCAAAAAGTTTCATCACCTATTGAAATTATTAATAAAATTAATCAGTTAAAAAAAAATAAAAAAAAAATTCTCCTTTTATATGTTAAACGTTTGAATTCTACCCCAGGATATGTTCCGTTAAAAATAGACGATTAAGTTAAGATTATTTTCATTTTGTTTTGCTAAAAAAAAAAGAAAATAAATTAAAAATAATAGTTATTGCAGGACCAACCGCTTCAGGAAAGTCTTCTTTAGCAGTACAATTGGCAAAAAAATATAATGGAATAATAATAAATGCTGATAGCCAACAAATATACAAAGAATTGCCGATATTATCATCTCAACCAAATAACAAAGATTACAAAAAAGTATCTCATAAATTATTTAATTTTTTGGATTTTTATAAAAATTTTTCTGTAGATCAATGGTTTCAATTAGTAAAAAAAGAAATAAAAGAAGCTCAAAAAAAGAATTTGTTACCAATTATTGTAGGAGGTACAGGGATGTATTTAAATACACTTATATATGGTTTAAAAGTATTTCCAAAAATACCAGTAAAATTAAGAGATGAAGGAAAAAAAATAATAGAAAAAATTGGACCAAAAAAATTTTATGATACATTAAAAGCAAGAAATAAGACTTGTGTTTACCACATTAATCCAAATGACAAAATCAGATTACTTAGATCTTGGGAAATATATAAAGTTTCAAATAAATCTATTTATCAAATTAATAAAGAAAATAAGATTAAAAAATTAGATTCATGCGATTTTTATAAAATATTAATTTTTCCTCCAAGAAAATTTGTTTATCTTAGCTGTAAAAAAAGATGGGATAACATGATTAAATTAGGAGCAATTCAAGAAGTAAAATTATTAATGAAAAAAGAAAAAGAATTGAATAAAAAAAATTTAATTAAAACTATAGGTTTTAAGGAATTAAAAGATTTTTTATTAAAAAAACAAAATATGAATAACACTTCCGAACTAGCTTTACAGGCAACGAGAAATTATGCAAAAAGGCAATATACTTGGTTTAGAAATCAATTTCCAGCTAACATAATATTTAAAGAAGCATATGGAAAAAAAAATCAAAAAATTTTTTTAAGAAAAATTCAAGACAAGTTGTTGACCAATTAATAAATCATAATTAAGTTTAATTAATAGTTTTATAAAAATATAATTATGAACGGAGCTAAAATAATTTTAAAATCTTTAGTTGACCACGGAGTTGAAAAAATCTTTGGCTATCCTGGTGGAGCAACTTTACCTATATATGATGAACTTTTTAAACAAAAAAAATTAAAGCATATATTAGTCAGACATGAACAAGGAGCTGTCCATGCTGCTGAAGGTTATGCAAGATCAAGTGGTAAAATTGGTGTTGTTTGTGTTACGTCAGGACCTGGCGCAACTAATTGTGTTACTGGACTTGCAGATGCATATATGGATAGCATACCTTTAGTTTGTTTAACTGGCCAAGTACCTACAAAATTAATAGGAAATGATGCGTTCCAAGAAGCTGATACAACTGGGATTACACGTCCAGTTACAAAACACAATTATTTAGTGAAAAATATAAAAGATTTGGAAAAAATAATCCAAGAAGCTTTTTTTGTAGCAAAATCAGGAAGACCAGGCCCTGTGTTAATAGATTTACCGAAAGATATTCAAAATGAAATATATATATATAGAGGAAAAAAAAGAACTAAAAAAATAAATTTTCAACTAAAAGAAAATATAAATTTAAATTCGATTAAAAACGCAGTGTCTCTTATTTTAAAATCAAAAAAACCAATTTTTTATTGCGGTGGTGGTGTAATTAATAGTGGCATAGAAGCTTCAAAAGTTTTAACGAAATTAATAAGGAAAACCAAGTTTCCTTGCACAAACACATTAATGGGTTTGGGTTGTTATCCAGCGACAGATAAACAGTTTATAGGTATGCTAGGAATGCATGGAACATATGAGGCTAATTTAGCTATGCATGATAGTGATTTAATAATAGCTGTAGGAGCAAGGTTCGATGATAGAGTAACTGGAAATTTATCAAAGTTTTCGCCTTTTGCAAAAAAGATTCATATTGATATAGATCCTTCATCAATAAATAAAAATGTAAAAGTAGATGTTGGTTTAATTGGAGATGTTAAAACAATAATATATTCTATTTATAAAGAATTGGAAAAAGCAAAATCTATTTTAAAATTCAAAAACATAAAAGAATGGTGGGACAAAATAGATTCTTGGAAAAAAAAGAACTGTCTTGGATATAAAAAAATTAATTACCCAATAAAACCGCAATATGCTATTGAAAGACTTTATGAACTAACCAAAAATAAAGATTGTTTTATTACCACTGGTGTTGGACAACATCAAATGTGGGCTGCGCAATATTATAAATTAAAAAAGCCAAATAGATGGATGACATCTGGAGGATTAGGAACTATGGGGTACGGACTTCCTGCTGCTATGGGCGCACAAATTGCTAATCCTAATAAATTAGTTATTGATATTGACGGAGAAGCATCATTCCTGATGACAATGCAAGAATTATCAACTATATGCCAGTATAAATTACCAGTAAAAATTTTTATTGTTAATAATAAATGGATGGGAATGGTAAGACAATGGCAAGAGTTAATTCATGGAGGAAGATATTCTGAGAGCTATACAGATTCTTTGCCTGATTTTGTAAAATTAGCTGAATCTTTTGGTATTGTTGGTTTGAGAGCAGAAAAAAGCTCTGAAGTTGATAAGAATATAAAAGAAATGATTAAAATAAAAAAACCTGTTTTGCTTGATATGGTTGTAGATCAAAATGAAAACTGTTTTCCAATGATACCATCTGGTGCAGCACATAATGAAATTTTATTAGGTCCTGATGATCAAACAGATGAAACGGTTAACGAAGAAGGAATGGTTTTAGTTTAATAAAAATTGTCAAATCAAAAAAAAGAAAAACATACAATTTCTGTATTAGTTAACGATGAACCTGGCGCATTAGCAAGAGTAATAGGATTATTTTCAGGCAGAGGATATAATATTGACAGTTTAACCGTTGCTCCTGTTAATTTAACAAAAAAACATTCAAGAATTGTCATTGTTACTTCTGGAACAAAGATGATAATTGATCAGATAATTCATTCACTTGAAAGATTAATACAAGTTCAAAAAGTAATTGATTTAACTTCTGCAGATTCAACAAACGAGAGGGAACTTGCATTAGTAAAAATTATTACAAAAAAGGGAAAAATAAATTTATTAAAAAAAATAGTAAAAAAATATAAAGCTAAATTAATATTTAATAATTCAAAAAAATATGCATTTGAAATTACTAATTCTCCAGATATTATTAATTCTTTTATTTTTGAACTTAATAAGATAGGGACTATTGATGTTTCTAGGACAGGATTAATAGCTATTTTAAAAAATTAAATATATGAAAGTTTATTACGATAAAAACTGCGATAAAAATCTTATTAAAAATAAAAAAGTCTCAATAATAGGATTTGGCAGTCAAGGTCACGCACATGCTATGAATTTAAAGGATTCTGGTGTAAAAAATATTGTTGTAGGTTTAAAAAAAAATTCTTCTTCAATAAACAAAGCTAAAAAAGCCGGTTTTAAGGTTCTTTCTCCAGAGGAAGCTATTAAACATGGAGAAGTTATAATGATTTTAATACCTGATGAATTGCAACCTGAATTATATAAAAATATTATTAAGAAAAAAATATCAAAAAATGCTTATTTAGGTTTTGCTCATGGTTTTAGTATCCATTTTAAATTTATAAGACCAAGAAAAGATTTAAATATATTTATGGTTGCTCCTAAAGGGCCAGGACATTTAGTAAGGTCTGAGTATAAAAATAAAAGAGGAGTACCATGTTTATTAGCAATAGAAAAATCTGTTAGTAATGACACAAAAAATATTGGTTTATCATATGCATCTGCAGTTGGAGGTGGTAGAACAGGTATAATTGAAACAACTTTTAAAGAAGAATGTGAAACAGATCTTTTTGGCGAACAAGTTGTTTTATGTGGAGGATTGACTTCTTTAATAAAATCTGGTTTTGAAACTTTAGTAAAAGCAGGATATAAACCCGAAATGGCATATTTTGAATGTTTACATGAAATAAAATTAATAGTGGATTTAATATATGAAGGAGGAATAGCCAATATGAGATATTCAATATCAAATACCGCAGAATATGGGGATTTTTCCAGAGGTCCTAGAATAATTAATCCTAGGGTGCAAAGAGAAATGAAAAAAATTCTAAAAGAAATTCAAAGTGGGAAATTTGCAAAAGAATGGATGAAAGAAAACAAGAAAGGTAGAAAAAAGTTTAATAAATACAGGAGATTAGGCCAAAATCATAAAATAGAATCTGTTGGTAATAAATTGAGAAAAATGATGCCATGGATTGAAAAAAATAAAATTGTAAGATAATTCTTTTTTCATACCTTTTTTCTTCTTTGATACTATATAATAAAAATATAAATTGATTCAAATTTAATGAAGAAAAAAGATAATTATATAA
>CAZWXP010000044.1:0-7662 GCA_964637965.1 uncultured Alphaproteobacteria bacterium
GTAATTAAATCTTGTACACCATCGGTTTAAAAATAAATAAAACCACATTTTTTTTTTTTTTTTAATTCATCAATTTTTTTTTTTTTAATAAATCTTGTTGTGACATTAAATTTAAATATTAATTTTTAATTTTTTTGCAACAGTAAAAATATCTTTATCTCCTCTACCACACATGTTCATTATGACAATATTTTTTTTTGGCATTCTCGGAGCTAACTTAATTAAATAAGCAAGTGCATGAGAAGGTTCTAAGGCTTGAATAATACCTTCAATTTTTGTGCAAAGTTTAAAAGCTCCTAGTGCTTCATTATCTGTAACACTTACATATTTAACTCTTTTAACATCTTTTAACCATGCATGTTCAGGCCCTATCCCAGGATAATCAAGTCCTGCTGATATTGAATGTGGTTCTATAATTTGACCATCTTTATTTTGTAGAATATAACTTTTACTTCCATGCAGAACACCTAATTGTCCTTTTGCAATTGAAGCAGCATGCTTTTTATTAAGTCCTTCACCTGCAGCTTCTACACCAATCATTTTAACATTTTTATCATTTAAGAATGGATAAAAAAGACCCATTGCATTTGAACCTCCTCCTACACAGGCTATTAAAAGATTTGGCAATCTGCCTTCTGCTTTTTTTATTTGATCTTTTGCCTCAAGGCCAATTATTGATTGAAAATCTCTAACCATTTCAGGATATGGGTGAGGACCAGCAACACTACCAATAATATAAAAAGTATTTTTAACATTTGTTACCCAATCCCTTAGTGCTTCATTCATAGCATCCTTTAAAGTTTTAGACCCACTTTTTACTTTTCTTATTTTTGCCCCTAAAAGCTTCATTCTAAAAACATTCGGCATTTGCCTTTCATAATCAATTTCACCCATATAAATAGTACATGGAAGATTAAATAAGGCACATACTGTTGCAGTGGCAACACCGTGCTGACCAGCACCTGTTTCAGCTATGATTCTTTTTTTTCCCATATTTTTAGCAAGAAGTATTTGTCCTAGTGTGTTGTTAATTTTATGTGCGCCAGTATGATTCAATTCATCTCTTTTAAAATAAATTTTTGGACCTTTAAGTTTTTTTGTAAGATTTTCAGCAAAATATAAAGGGGAAGGTCTTCCCACATAATCTTTTAGATATTTTTTAAAAGTATTAATGAAATTTTTTTTTTTTCTAATATTTTTATATGCTTTTTCTACTTCTAAAATTAAAGGAACTAATGTTTCAGCAACAAATCTCCCACCATATTTTCCAAAATGTCCTGATATATTCGGTACTGATTTATAGGTATTTCTTTTCATAATTATAATTTAGTTGCTAATTCTAAAAATTTGTTTATTTTTTTCTTACTTTTATTTCCTAGCATTGTTTCAAGTCCAGAAGAAACATCTACAAAATTAAAATTAGTCTCATTTATTGCTTTATTCAAATTATTTATATTAAGTCCACCTGATAAAATTAATGAATTCTTATTTTTAATTTTTTTTAATAAGTTCCAATTTAATTCTTTACTTTTTTTTTTTAAGTTTAATTTTTTTTTTACTATCTTTGTATCTAATAAAATATAATCAGAAACTTTTCTAAAATTAGAAATTTTTTTTATACAATTTTTGTTTTCTACTTCTAATGCTTTAATGATCTTAATTTTTAACACTTTTTTTACATTTTTTAAGAAATCAACGGTCTCATTGCCGTGAAACTGTAGATAATCTAGTTCAACATTTTTATTTATTTCTTTTATTTCTTCAATATTTAAATTTGCAACAACACCTACTCTTTTTATTTTTTTTTTTGCAAAAGAAGAAATTTTCTTTGCTGTTTTTAAGTTTATAAATCTAGGAGATTTATTATAAAACATCAATCCTATCATCTTTGCCTTTCCTTTAATACACGCTTTTACATGAGAAATGGATTTAACACCACATACTTTTACTTTTAGAGTCATTAATTTTTTTTTAAATAATTTTTTATTTCTTCATTAATTAATTTGAGTGTTGTTTTAGGATTTTTTGCTTTTGTTATAGGCCTCCCGATAATGATATAAGTTGCTCCTTTTTTTATAGCAGTTACAGGATCCAAAGATCTTTTATGTTCATCTTTTTTTGCTTTCTTTTGTCGAATACCCGGAACAAAAATTGTTATATTTTTTTTGATTTTTTTTGCTATACCAAGATCTTTTGGCGCAAGAATTAATCCAGAAACATTATTTTTTAATGCATTAAGCGCTAATTTTTTTATTTGATTTTGTATAGATTGTTTTATCCCAATATCATTAATACTTTTTTGGTCATGATGAGATAAAAGTGAGACGCTTAATATTTTTGTGAAACTTGATGCCTTTGTAGCAGCTTTTATCATATCATTTCCTCCCAAGCTGTGAATACTTAAATAGTTTACTTTTAAAGAATTTATTGCTTTTACAGCTTTATAAACTGTAGTAGGAATGTCATGGAATTTTAAATCTAAAAAAATTGGCAATCTATATTTTTTAAATTTTTTAATAATAATTGGCCCAAAACAAGAAAATAATTCCTTACCAATTTTTATACCAGCAAGGTCATTTTTTAATAATCTAATTAGATTTTCTGCAGATCTAATATTGTTAGTATCTATGGCTAGAAATACTCTTTTAAATTTTTTTTTAGACAAAATATTAGATTACTTAGGATTTAATTTCTTAAATAAAATTTTTCCCATTTTAAACTTAGGGTGAACTTTTTTTTCTATTTCAATATTTTTTCCATTTTGTGGATTTATTCCAACTCTTTTTTCTCTTTTTTTTATAAAAAAAGAACCAAAGCCTCTAATCTCAACCCTTTTTACTTGAGAAAGCATTGCTCGTATTTCTCTAAAAAAAATATCTACGATATTTTCTATTTCTGATACTTTGTATTTATTATTTTTTTTTAGTATAGCTTTAACAAGATCTGATTTATTCATTTTTTTAATTTCAAATTATTATTTTTTTTTCTTTTTTTTTTATTTTTTTTCTCCTAACTTTTTTCCAAGAGTTGCGCCGCTATCTAATGACCCGAACTCTTTTTTTATCTTCTTTTGTTCTTTAGATTCTATTTCTTTAATTGATAATACAACAATTTTATTTTCTTTATCAACTTTTTTTATCATAGCATCAAGTTTTTCGTTTGCCGCGTAACGTCTCGGATTTTGTTCTGATTCATCGATGGATAAATTTTCTTTTTCAATAAAACCATCAAGATTATTATTTAATTTTACTTTAACACCATTATCTTTTACATGAATAACAGAACAAGTTATTATATCTTTTATTTTAATGTCCTTAATTTTTTCTAAAAAAGCTTTTTCATCAAGTTGTTTTATACCCAAAGATATTCTTTGTTTTTCTTCATTAACATCTAAAATTAATGCTTTAACTGAATCACCAGTTTTAAATTTTGAAATGGATTTGGCATCCCATTCCCAATCTGTATCAGAAATATGAATCATTCCATCCAAATTTTCTTCTAAACTTACGAAAATCCCGTATTCAGCTATATTTCCTACTTTACACTCCACAATTTTTCCTTTTTTATATTTTTTAGAATATTCTTTCCATGGATTAGAAGCTTCCTTTTTTTTCATTCTAAAACTTAGTTTTCTTTTATCTAAATCAAGCTCAAGAATTGTTACATCCACTTTTTCTCCTATAGAAACAATTTCATTTGGATTCTTTTGTTTTTTATCCCATGTCATTTCTGATATATGAACAAGGCCTTCAATACCATCTTCAAGCTCTATAAAAGCGCCGTAATCTGTGATTTTACTAACTTTTCCAGAACATTTTTTTCCTTCTTTATATTTTTTTTCTATATTGTGCCAAGGATCTTTGGTTAATTGTTTAATACCTAATGATATTTTATTTGATTCAACAATGTATTTTAAAATTTTTACTTTGATTTTTTGCCCTATTTTCAAGTAATCAGAAGGATGATTAATTCTTTTCCAAGAAATATCAGTTAAATGAATAAGACCGTCTGATGTACCTAGATCTATAAATGCTCCATAATCTGTAATATTTTTAACAATCCCTTCTATTTCATTTCCTTCTTTAAAAGCTTTTTTAGAGTCTTTCAAATTTTTTTTCAAACTTTCTTCTAAAAAAGCCTTTCTCGAGATTACAATATTTCCTCTTTCTTTATCAATTTTTAGGACTTTAAATGAAAGTTTTTGGCCTACAAGATGAGCAATATCCTTTACTGGTTTAATATCTACTTGACTACCAGGCAAAAAAGTAATGACACCGTCAACGTCAACTGTGTACCCACCTTTTACTTTACCGTATATATTTCCATCAACAGGTTTGTCTTTTTTTAAAATTTCATCAAATGAAGTAAACGCAGATTCTTTTTTTGCTTTTTCTCTGCTTAATACAGCCTCTCCATTTTTATCTTCAACTCTTTCTACAAAAACATCGATTTTATCTCCAACTTTAATTTCTTTTTCTTTATCACAAAATTTAAGTTCATCGACAGAAACTCTACCTTCACTCTTTAAACCAACATCTATCAATGCATAATTGTGATCTATTGATATAACTTTTCCGATTACTACTTTACCTTCGAAATTTTTAATTTTTTTTAATGATTGATCAAGTAAAGTTTCAAAATTTTCAGTATTTTCAGCCATAAAATTAGTTTTATAACTTTATGCACTTTTTTTTGATTTTGGAAGCTTTTTTTTAATTTTTTTCAGAAAAATTTGCTCCCATTTCTTTCATTAATGATAAAAAATTAGGGAAACTTGTTTTTATACAATTTACATTATCAACAATAATTCCTTTTTCAGAAGTTAAACCCATTATTAAAAATATCATTTCTATTCTATGATCATAATAAGTTTTAATTTTAGCTTTAGTTACAATTTTATTCTTTTGTTTTCCAAATATTTGAAGCCCACCTTCTTTTTTTTTAACTTTTATTTTACATTTACACAAACCTTCATATAAAGATTTTATTCTATCACTTTCTTTATTTTTAAGTTCATTTCCTCCTGTGAATGAGGAATTTCCCTTTGCAAATGTTGCTAAAATTGAAAATATGGGGATTTCATCTATCATATTTGCAACTGTTTTTTTTTTTAAGTGAATTCCTTTTAAACAACTTGATTTAAATATAATATCTCCAACATCTTCATGTGATATTTTTTTTTTATTAACAATTTTTATTTTTGCATTCATTTTTTTTAAAATATTAAAGAACGTTATCCTTGTTTTGTTTATATTTACATTTTTTATTTTGATTTCTGATTGAGGCGTAATTAAAGCTGCTGAACCAATTATTGCAGCAGCTGATGGGTCTCCAGCAATTTCAATATCTTTTGCGTTTAATTCTTTTTGACCGGTTATTTTAATTATATTTTTCTCATTTACTTTTTTTATTTTAATTTTTGCGCCTATCTTTTTTAATAGAATTTCTGTGTGGTTTCTAGTTGGAGTATTTTCAATTATAGTGGTTAAGCCTGGTGAATTCAGCGAAGCTATCAATATAGCTGATTTAATTTGTGCTGAAGGAATTTTCTGATTATAAATAATTGGAATTGTTTCATTAAAACCTTTAATCGAAATTGGTAATTTATTATTTTTACAACTAATTTTTACACCCATTTTTTTCAATGGTTTAATTAATTCATGCATATTTCTATTACTTAGACTTTTATCTCCAAAAAATTTAGCTTCAAAATCTTGATTGCATAAAGCTCCTAGCATTAATCTTGTTGCTGTACCAGAGTTACCCATATAAAGTTTTTTTGATGTTGGATTTAGACCTCCAATTCCAACTCCTTTTATCATAACTAAATTTTTTTGTTTTATAATTTCTACCCCGAGCAATCTTAAATTTTTAATAAGATTATTTACATCTTCAGAAAAGGACAAACCTTTAATTCTTGTAGTTCCAATTGCTAAAGATCCTAAAATTAAAATCCTTTGAGAAATAGATTTGTCTCCTGGGACATTAATAGTTCCATTTAAAGAATTACTATTTTTTGAATATAATTGATTCAATTTCTTTTTTTAATTTTTTTAATTAGTTTATTATTATCTTTACTAAATAATAAGTTTAAATTAAAAAATAATTAATTTTTTTGTTTATTAATAATTTTTTTTATTTATATATTGACTTATGGTAAAAGTATCTTGGGGTACTAAAAGAACTTGTACATGCGGTATAAGATTTTATGACCTCAATAAAAAAGAAATAGAGTGTCCTGGCTGTGGTGAAACGATAAATGTCGAAACTTTATCAATATCGGCTCTTGAGAATAATTTAAGAAAAAAACCACATTCAGAAGTTTTAGAAAAAAAAAATCGTAATGAAATCAAAGGTAAGGATCTGCCAAAAAACAAAAATCCAGATGTAGAAATAAATACTGATGATGTTTCAAAAACAGAAGTAGATGAAATAGTTGCTGATCAAATAGAAAGCAAAGAAAAAAAAGAATAGTAATTTTTTTATCTATGTTTCTTTTTTAAATCTTGTTTTAAATCTTCGTGATCACCAATAGCAATGTGATATTTGCTTTTAATAATGTATTTTTCAAAAAATGGTATGAGTGGCAGCACTACTAACCCTCCTAAAAAAATACCCAAAGCACTGTCTCTTAATGAAGGATCAATCAATGCAGCAATTAAATCTGCGCATGAATGTGCAATTATTACACCAACAATCCCTGCAATAAATCCGTTGGAAATTAATTTTAGGAATCTATTAATACTCCAACCTGTGTAAAAGCCTAGCAACATAATTGCTACATGAACAAAACCAAATGTAAATCCTTTTAACAAATACTTATCTTGCAAGTAAGCTATATTTTCGATTAAATGTTGCATACTGCTTTATAAACAAAAAAAGATAATAAAGCAATGCATTTGGGGCTATAGCTCAGTTGGGAGAGCGCTTCGCTGGCAGTGAAGAGGTCGTCGGTTCGATCCCGTCTAGCTCCACCAAAAATCTCAAGGTTTCCAACGTTTTTTCTTCAGGGCTAATTTTTCATGGTTGATGAATTGTCTATGTTTTGAGCAAAAATTGTCCCAAGAGTGTCCCATGGTTTTTGATCCGTGATACGGGATTAGAATTTTCTTTTACTAGAAACCTTTCTACAGGAACCATCGATAATCCTTTGCCTTTCAGTACCGTGGAAGTTGCCGGTTATTGTTGCTTCCCCAGTAATTCGATTAATTTTATAACGCATTCTTTTGAGAGGTTTTTCTAATTTAGCTCTTGGTATTTCAAAAAGAAAATAATTTTCATTTATTAAAATTCCTGACATATTATAACCGTTCAAGCCTGTAATTTTATTATTATCAAAATCAATAACCCATGTAATTGATTCAAAATCTTCTTCGTAATCACAAGCTATATGTATTTTATTACCACCTAGTATGCTTAGTACCGGGAAAAGGAGAAGAAGTATGACTAAGAGTTTTTTCATTTCATTCCTAGCCACCAGCTAGGAAGAAACGCAACATATTCCTCCTCACTTAGAAGTTTATAAAAATCATCACCGAAATCCTCAGTTCTTCCATAACAATTATATTCTTTATCAAAATAAAACTTAGCTGATCTATCTAGGTAAAATAATCTCCCCTCATAAGCAAACTTTCTGGAAAAAGTTTTCTTTGATGCAATTAA
>CAZWXP010000045.1:0-7300 GCA_964637965.1 uncultured Alphaproteobacteria bacterium
ATTAGGAAAAAAATTTAATTCCGCAGTTTTTCCAGGGATGCAAGGCGGCCCGTTAATGCACGTTATTGCTGCAAAAGCCGTTGCATACGGTGAAGCGCTTCAGCCAGAATTTAAAAATTATATTAGTGACGTAGTTAAGAATGCAAAAATATTAGCATCAACTTTAATTAAAAGAGGAGTTGATATTGTATCTGGAGGAAACGATTCACATTTAGTTTTAGTTGACCTAAGGCCAAAAAAAATAACAGGTAAAGATGCAGAAGCAAGTTTAGAAAGAGCTGGGTTAACTTGTAACAAAAACGGCGTACCTTTTGATCCAGAAAAACCATGGATCACATCAGGCGTTAGACTCGGTTCTCCTGCTGGAACATCACGAGGATTTAAAGAAAAAGAGTTTGAATTAATTGGAAACTTAATTGGCGATGTTTTAGATGGACTTCAAAAGAATCTACATAATAATTCTGAAACTGAAAAAAAAGTTAAAACTCAGGTCTTAGATTTATGTAAAAAATTTCCTATTTATTCTAAATTAATTTAAAAATCTAATATATGGAAAGACCAAACTCTGCTAGAGATAGGTATTTTATGAGGAATGCTCTTAATATTTCATTAAGAGGTATTGGAAATACATGTCCAAATCCTTCTGTTGGCGCTGTAGTTGTTAAGAATGATCAGATTATTAGTAGAGGTTGGACTCAACCAGGAGGAACACCTCATGCAGAAGTAATTGCATTAAAAAAAAATAATTTGTATGGCGCAACTTTATATACAACTTTAGAACCTTGTTCTCATTATGGAAAAACACCACCATGTGTAAATCAAATTATAAAATCAAGAATTAATAGAGTCGTTGTAGGTTTAAAAGATCCAAATCCTAAAATAAATGGAGAAGGAATTAGAAAACTAAAAAAAAAAAACATTAAAGTTACAATTGGAGTACTAAAAAAAGAAATTCAAAAAAAACATTCTGGTTTCTTTTATAGAATAAAAAAAAATAAACCTTTTATTGCCTCGAAAATTGCAATTAGTAAAAATGGAAAAATGATAAATCAAAATAAAGAATGGATCACTTCAGAAGATTCTAGAAAATATGGAAATTTTTTAAGATCTAAATATGATGCGATTATAACTAGCGCTAATACCGTATTAGAAGACAATCCATTATTAAATTGTAGGCATTACGGTATGGAAAAATTATCTCCAGTAAGATTTATTTTTGATACTAATTTAAGGATAAAAAAGAATTTAAGAATTGTTAAAAGTTCGAAAGAAATAAAAACATATGTGTTTACAAATAAAAACAACAAAAAAAAAATTTTAAGATTAAAAAAACTAGGATTAAAGGTAAAAATTTTAAATAAAAATTTAGAACAAATTAATATAAACAAAGCAATGTCTTTAATTGCTAAGATGGGATTTAACAATGTTTTACTTGAATCAGGCCCAAATTTAAATTCTATATTTCTGAAACACAATTTAATTAATAAAATTTATTATTTTCAATCAAAAAAAATTATCAAGTCTCAAGAAATTTCTTTAATGAATATTCTTAAAATAAAAAAAATTGAGAATTTAAATTTTAAATATTTATCATCAAAAAATATTAATAATGATATTCTTAAAATATATGAAAAGAAATGTTTATAGGAATTATAGAAGATATTGGTAAAGTTTTAGAAATAAAAAAAAATGGAGATAAAATTTTTTATATTTCTACAAAAATTAATTATCAAAGTTTAAAAATTGGATCATCTATCAGTTGCAATGGTATTTGTTTAACTATTATTAAAAAAGGAAAAAAAAATAAAAAAAATTGGTTCGCAATATCAGCATCTAAAGAAACATTATCAAGATCTAATCTTAATATTACTAAAATAGGCTCAATATTAAATCTTGAAACATCATTGAAAATTGGTGGAGAATTATCTGGTCATTTAGTTTTTGGACACATTGATAAAAAATTAAAATTAAAAAAAATAAAAAATGTAGGATCTAGTAAATTATTAGTTTTTGAAATGCCTGCAAATTTAAGAAAATATATTGCACATAAAGGCTCGATATCGATAAATGGAGTATCTTTGACAATTAATAATGTTTCTAAAAATATTTTTGATGTAAATGTAATTCCGCATACATTAAAAACCACTAATTTTAATAAAATTAAAATTGGAGAATTATTTAATATAGAAGTTGATATGATTGCAAGATATGTCTCTAATTATTTAAATTTTAGATAAAGTATGAATTTATTTTCAAAAATAGAAGAAATTATTAAAGATGCTAAAAAAGGTAAAATGTTTATTTTAGTAGATGATGAAAATAGAGAAAATGAAGGAGATCTAGTTGTGCCAGCCGAAAAAGTTAATGCTGAAAAAATAAATTTTATGGCAAAGTATGGAAGAGGATTAATATGTCTTGCACTTACTGGTAAAAGAATTGAAGAGTTGAATTTGCCTTTAATGCCACAGCATAATACTTCAAGAAGAAAAACTGCTTTTACAATATCAATTGAAGCAAAAAAAGGAATATCAACAGGAATTTCTGCAAAAGATCGAGCAAAAACAATTAAAGTTGCAATAAGTAACGCAAAGAAATCAAATGATATTTCAACACCAGGACACATTTTTCCATTAAGAGCTCAGGATGGAGGAGTTTTAGTTAGAGCTGGACACACAGAAGCTGCTGTGGATATAGCAAATTTAGCAAATTTGAATTCTTCAGGAGTTATATGTGAAATTATGAATGACGATGGAACAATGGCAAGAAGAGATGATTTATTTAAATTTTCTAAACAACATAAATTAAAAATGGCAACAATTTCAGATTTAATTTCCTATAGAAGAAAAAAAGAAAAAATTATTGAAAGAACATTAAAAACAAAAATTCAAAGCAAATATGGAGGAAACTTTAATTTAATTGTTTATAAAAATAAAATAGTTCCAGCAGAGCATATTGCATTAATTAAAGGAAAAATTAATCCAAAAAAACCTGTATTAGTAAGAGTACATGCTTTAAATTTTTTAACTGATATTTTAGGAACATCATCTTTTATTGATAACCAAATAAAAAAATCTATGCAAATGATATCAAAAAGAAAAAATGGCGTTGTTGTAATTATAAGAGAGCCAAGATCGTGGACACTATCTCAACGAATAAAATCTTCTTCTGATGATAAAAAAAATTTACAATTAAGGGATTATGGCGTAGGTGCTCAAATTTTAATTGATTTGGGAATAAAAAATATGATTTTAATGTCTAACAGTAAAAAAACAATTGTTGGTCTTGAAGGATATGGATTAAAAATAATAGAAACAATTCCAATAAAATGAAAAAAAAAGTAAAAATAGTTTATTCCACTTATTATTATGATGAAATTATTAAATCTATGTTAGATTTATCAAAAAAAATTTTAACAAAATCTTCAATCGATTTTGATACAATTGACGTCCCTGGTTCTTTTGAAGTACCCTTTGAAATTGCAAGAAGTATTAAAGAAGACACAGTTGACAAAAAAGATACGGTTGTTTCATTTAAAGGAAAAGATAAAAAAAAAATCAGAGACAATATTGTGCAAATGGCAAAATTAAGCCAATTAAATCTTAATAATGAACCTATATATTCTGGTTATCTGGCATTAGGATGTATTATTAAAGGTAAAACCGTTAACCATCATGCTATCTCAACATCAATTTTTACAAATTTGCAAAAAATTAGTATAGAAAGCCTTATACCAATTGGTAATGGAATATTTAATGCAAATAATAGAAAAGAAGCTGAAAAAAAATATAGTTATTCCGCAAAACAAGCTATAAATGTTTTAAACAAATTCTTAAAATAAAAAATGAAAAAAAAAGTTAAAGGTTCTAGATCTTGGTCGAGAGTATTGGCTACTCAAGCATTATATCAATTATCTTTGAATAAGAATATCGATATAGCAATTGTAAAAAAAAATTTGTTAAATGATAAAGAGACAAAAAATATTCCTGATAGAAGTTTTTTTTATAAATTAATTAATGAAACCATTAAAAATAAAAAAGAATTAGATAAAAAAATACATAATGCAGTAAAAAAAAAAAATTTTTCTAAAATGGAAACAATAATAAAAGTAATTTTAGAACTTGGAGTATGTGAAATTATTTATTTTAAAGATTTGCCTCATAAAATATCTATTGCTGAGTACAATAAAGTAAGTGGCTCTTTTTTAAATGATAATGAAGTTGGTTTAATAAATGCTATTTTAGATAAAATTTCAAAAGAAGAATTAATTAATGAATGAATATGAAGTAATAAAAAGAATTTTTCGACCTTTAGCATTGAACAACAGTTTATCTTTTGCCTTAGATGACGATGCAGGTTTGTTGCCAAATAAGAAACAAATTGTTGTTGCAACAGACTCTATTGTTGAAGGTGATCATTTTAAAAAAAATGAAGAGAATTCCTCATTAATAGCAAAAAAATTGTTAAGATCAAATTTATCTGATTTAGCATCGATGGGTGCAGCCCCTTTTGGATATACTCTTAATTTATCTTTGCCTAAAAAACTTAAAAATAAAAATTTGATAAATTGGATTAAATTGTTTGCTAAAGGATTAAAAGAAGATCAAATAAAATATCAAATTAATCTTATAGGCGGAGACACTGTTATTACAGAGGGCTCTTTAATACTTTCTGCAACTTTATTTGGTTATAAAAATAATAAAATTATTAAACGTTCAGATGCAAAATTGCATGATGATATTTATGTTACTGGAAATATTGGAGATAGTGGTATTGGGTATAAAATTTTATTAAAAAAATTAAATTTAAATAAAAATTTAAATAATTTTTATATTCATCAACATAAATTACCTAATCCTCCTGTTGAATTTGGAAAAAAGTTATCCCAATATGTTAATTCAGCAACTGATATTTCAGATGGGTTATTAGCAGATCTAAATAATATTATAATAGCATCAAAATGTGGGGCTAAAATTTATACTGAAAATATTCCTTTTACTAAGAAAACAAAGCAACTGTTAAATTCAAATAAAATTAATATTAAATATTTGTTAACTTGTGGAGAAGATTATCAATTAATTTTCACTGCAAAAAAAAATAATTCAAAAAAAATAGCTACTCTCGCAAAAAAAAACTTTGTAAAAATAACAAAAATTGGAAATATTACTAAAAATAGACTTATAGTTATAAATAAAAAAAATGAAGAATTGCTATTTAATAATTTAGGTTTTAAACATTTTTAATTGATTTTTTAAAAAAAACTATTTAAAACTGTTAGAATATGAATCCAATTACATTTTCAATCATCTGCGGGTTAAGTTCGATAATATATGGTTTTTTAGCTTCAAAAAGCATTCTAAATGCTGATGCAGGCAATAATAAAATGCAAGAAATTTCAAAAGCCATACAAGAAGGCGCAAATGCTTATTTAAATAGACAATATTTAACAATATCATATGTTGGTTTTGCAATTTTTTTATTAATTTTCTATTTCTTTAATTTTTATGTTGGTCTTGGTTTTTTACTAGGAGCATTATTATCTGGTTTAGCCGGATATGTTGGCATGCATATATCAGTAAGATCAAATGTAAGGACTGCATCTGCAGCTTCAAAAGGATTAACTGAAGGATTAAGTATCGCTTTTAGAGCTGGTTCTGTAACAGGAATGCTTGTTGTCGGTTTAGCTTTATTATCAGTTAGTGGATATTATGCATTTTTATTGAGTAAAGGATTTAGTGGAAGAGAATTAATAGAGCCTCTTGTTGGATTAAGTTTCGGAGCATCATTGATTTCTATATTTGCAAGACTTGGTGGAGGAATTTTTACTAAAGGTGCTGATGTTGGAGCCGATTTAGTTGGTAAAGTTGAAGCTGGGATACCAGAGGATGATCCTAGAAATCCTGCAGTTATTGCAGATAATGTAGGTGATAATGTTGGCGATTGTGCAGGTATGGCAGCTGATTTATTTGAAACTTACGTTGTTACAGTTGTTGCAACAATGGTACTAGCATCAATTTTTTTTAATCAAACAGATCTTTTAATTCAAATGATGTCCTACCCGATTGCAATAGGTGGAGTATGTATTATAACAAGCATAGCAGGCACTTTTTTTGTCAGACTTGGAAAATCAAACAATGTAATGGGTGCTTTATATAAAGGATTTTTTGCAACAGCTATTTTATCAGCAATAAGTTTATGGTTTCTAACCGATTTTTTTATAGGTCTTGATCAAGAATTTTTAATAAATGATAAAAATTTTGATGGCATTGATCTATTTTACTGCGGTATTACTGGATTGGTAGTTACAAGCTTATTAATTTGGGTTACTGAATACTATACTGGCACAAACTTTAAACCTGTTCAAAGTATTGCAAAATCATCTGAAACAGGACATGCCACAAATATTATCCGAGGCTTAGCGATTAGTTTAGAAGCTACCGCTATTCCAGCTCTAATTATTTGTTTTGGTATAATTTTATCATTTAAACTAGCTGGGTTGTTTGGAATTGCAATTTCAGTTACCTCAATGCTTGCTTTAGCGGGAATGGTAGTTGCACTAGATGCATATGGGCCAGTCACTGATAATGCAGGAGGTATTGCCGAAATTTCTAAACTAGATAAAAATGTGAGGAAGGTTACAGATTCACTTGATGCTGTAGGCAATACTACTAAAGCTATTACAAAAGGATATGCTATAGGATCTGCTGGATTGGGAGCATTAGTTTTATTCGCAACATATACAGAGGATTTAAATTATTTTATTGAAAGTAATCTTATTAATGTCTCAAATATTGATTTTAGTTTATCAAATCCATATGTTGTTGTTGGTTTAATTTTTGGTGGTCTTTTACCATATCTTTTTGCTTCAATGGGAATGACTGCTGTAGGAAGAGCAGGTTCATCCGTTGTTATTGAAGTTAGAAGGCAATTTTCTGAAATTAAAGGCATAATGTCTGGAAAAACAAAGCCTGAATATGGAAAATGTGTTGATTTATTAACTAAAACAGCGATTAAAGAAATGATAATACCATCATTGCTTCCTGTTCTATCTCCAATTGTTTTATATTTTTTTATTTTAATTATCGCTGATCAAGGTTCAGCGCTGGCATCAGTGGGTGCCATGTTACTTGGAATAATTGTTACAGGATTATTTGTTGCAATTTCAATGACAGCTGGAGGCGGCGCTTGGGATAATGCTAAAAAATTTATAGAGGATGGGAATTTAGGAGGGAAAGGTTCTGAGGGTCACACAGCTGCTGTTACAGGAGATACAGGCGGAGCTCGGGTTTCGGGTAGTGGTGGC
>CAZWXP010000046.1:0-2666 GCA_964637965.1 uncultured Alphaproteobacteria bacterium
TGGAAATTCATAAAGTGTCAGTTCCAATTGGAGTTTTATTAGTAATTTATGAATCCAGACCAAATGTCACTACAGATGCAAGTGCGCTTTGTCTTAAATCTGTAAACAGTGTAATTTTAAAATGTGGTTATGAAAGATTAAATTCTTCTAAAGCCTTGCTTAGTTGCTTACATGCTAGTTTAAAAAAATATAAATTACCAGCAAGCTGTGTTGAATTACTGGCAACCTCTAGTAGAAAAGCTGTGGCAGATTTGTTAAAAATGGATGAACATATAGATGTTGTAGTTCCAAGAGGTGGAAAATCACTTATAAAGGCAATATCAAAAATAAGCAAAATTCCTGTTTTAAAACATCTTGATGGGATATGCAATACATATATTGACAATATTACTAATATAAATGTAGTAAGTGATGTAGTTTTAAATGCAAAAATGAGAAGGACTGGGATATGTGGCGCGACTGAAACTCTTTTAATAAATAAGAAAATTAAATTGGATATTGTTCCTATAGTCGATGCTTTAATTGATGCTGGCTGTGAAGTAAGAGTAGATGAATATTTACATAAATATTTATCAGATTCATATTCTCATAGTTTAAAAAAAGCAATTTCTAAAGATTGGGATACTGAATATTTAGCTCCAATTATATCTGTTAAGTTGGTTAAAGATGTAAAAGAAGCAATAAAACATGTTAATGACCATGGATCTAACCACACTGATGCAATAATCACTTCAAACAAAAAAAATGCGGAATTATTTCTTAATGGAGTTGACAGTTCTATTGTCATGCATAACACATCAACACAATTTGCAGACGGTGGAGAATTTGGAATGGGCGCAGAAATTGGGATATCAACCGGTAAACTTCATGCAAGAGGTCCTGTTGGAGCAGATCAATTAACAACTTTTAAATATATAGTAAAAGGTAAAGGGCAACTAAGATCCTAAAAAATAAAAAAAAAATAAAAGTTGGATTATTAGGTGGATCTTTCTATCCTCCGCATTCTGGACATATTCAAATTTCAGAAGAGGCAATAAAAAAATTAAATCTAAATGAAGTTTGGTGGCTAATTGCGCAAAAGCACCCTGAAAAAAGTTTTATAAATGAAAAAAATTTTATTCAGAGAGTAGATGAAGCAAAAAAAATTTTAAAAAATCCTAAAATAAAAGTTATTAAAAATCTAAGTTATTGTGGAAACAAACATACATTTAATAATTTAAAGAACATTTTAAAAAATTCAGAAGAAAAATCATTTGTTTATTTAATAGGAGCAGATAACTTATTAAACTTTCATACCTGGTATAAATGGGAAAAAATTTTTCAACAAATACCGATTGCTGTCTTTGACAGACCTAATTACAAAATTCGTTCACTGTTAAGTATATCATCTAAGAAATTTAGAAAATTTATATATTTGGAAAAGTTTGCAAAAAAATTACCTTTTATAAAACCGCCTGCATGGATATATTTTCATGGAAAACAAAATTATCTTGGGTCTAGTCACATAAGAAAAGAAAATGAAAATTAAAAAAAATTTAGAAAAACAATTTGATTCAAAGTTACTTGAAGCTTTAAAACAAACTCTTTTGGATGATAAAGTAGTTAATCTAAAAATTATTGATATTAGAAAAAAATCTGACTTTGCTGATTTTATCATCTTAGGATCAGGTACTTCAAATAGACATATTATTAATATGGCAAAAAATATTAGAGTGAAAATAAAAAAAAATTTTAATTTTAATCCACCTATAGAAGGAATGAATCAGAGCGAATGGGTTTTAATCGATGCAAGTTCAGTTGTAGTAAATATTTTTAAGCCTGAAATTAGAGAATTTTATAATCTTGAAAAGATTTGGGATAATTAATTAGGCTTTTGGCCCTGCTTTTTTAATATTTGGAGAAGCTTTTTTATATTTTGTTTTAAAATTATCGTAAAACATTTTAGCTAAACTCTTTGCAGCTTTATCATATGCTTTTTTATTTTTCCAAGTTTTTTTAGGGTCTAATACCTTTGATGGTACTCCCGGACATGTTTTTGGGACATCTAAATTAAAAACTTTATTTTTTTCATAACTTACTTTTTCTAAACTTCCATTTAAAACTGCTGTTATCATTTTTCTTGTATAATCAATTTTAAATCTTTTACCAACTCCATAAGGACCTCCTGACCAACCAGTATTAACCAGATATACATTTGTGTTATGTTTTTCAATTCTTTCACCTAACATCTTTGCATAAACTTCTGCGGGTCTTGGCATAAAAACTGATCCAAAACAGTGAGAAAAAGTTGGTTGTGGTTCTATAATTCCTCTTTCAGTACCTGCAAGTTTACTTGTATATCCAGCCATAAAATGGTACATAGCGCCATCTGCTGTAAGTTTTGAAATTGGAGGTAAAACACCAAATGCATCTGCAGTCAAAAATATAATTGATGTTGGATGTCCAGCTATACTTGGAATTACTGCTCCTGGAATATAATCGAGTGGGTAAACAACTCTAGTATTTTCAGTCAACGAATCATCATCATAATCAGGATTCATAGTTTTTGGATTTAAAACAACATTTTCAAGAACAGCTCCATCCCTAATAGCATCCCAAATTTGTGGTTCTGCTTTTCTACTTAAATTAATTGTTTTGGCGTAACATCCGCCTTCAAAATTAAATAT
>CAZWXP010000047.1:0-2849 GCA_964637965.1 uncultured Alphaproteobacteria bacterium
AATGCCTGTTTGCTTAGCATGTGTACTTCGTCAATGATAAAAATTTTATATTTGGCTGATGTTGGCCCATACCTAGAAAATTCAATTAAATCTCTAACATCATCGACTCCTGTTTTGCTAGCAGCATCCATTTCTAAAACATCTATATGATTTGACCTACTAATTGCCTCACAGTTTTCGCAGAATTCATTCTTACATAAATTATCTACTCCATTTAAACAGTTTAAAGATTTTGCAATTATTCTAGCAATTGTTGTTTTTCCTACTCCACGGATTCCAGTAAACAAATAAGCATTTGGCAATTTATTTGATTTAATGGAATTATAAATTGTTTCGGCAATAACCTTTTGTCCAATAAGATCTTTGAACTCAGAAGGTCTGTATTTTAGTGCCAATACTTTTGATTTTTCTGACATAAAATTTTCTCTACAGGGCCAACCAACCTAGAAAGTTACTGGTTACTGCTGCTTTCTTTCGAATCTGACAGGATTTACCGTAAATCCACCTGATTGACCCAATCTTATTATATCAGTAAAATTTTTTAATCTACAAATAATTTAATCTACTTTTTTCTAAAAGCATCTTGTTGAAACACACCCAATAATTGAAACTCTGCACAGTGTATTTCAAGATCTCTTAGGGCACCCGCAACTTTTTCTTCTGATATATGTCCTTGAACCTCACAAAAGAAATAGTAAGACAAAAAAGTACCCTTTTCAGGAAAAGATTGAAGCTTTGTCATATCTACCTGTCTTAAACTTAGACCAGTTAAAGACTGAAAAATTGCTGCTGGTTTGTTTTTTAATTTAAATAGAAAAGATGTTATATATTTTTTGTCTTTTTTAAACTCAGGTTGAGCTATATCCTTCTGAAAAACTAAAAATCGAGTATAATTTTCTTTATCATCTTGAATGTCAGACTTTATTATATCTAATCCATAAATTTCTGCACTAAGCTTTGAAGCTATAGCGGATTTACTCTTATCTTTTTTTGAAGCAATATATGCTGCACTACCAGCTGTGTCTGCCATTACTACTTCTTTTAATTTGTGTTTTCTAATGAAACTACTCGTTTGACTTAAAGCCGCAGTATGAGAATGTATTTCTTTTATATCTTCTATTTTTGAGCCAGGCAAAGCTAAAAGATTATGATTTATAGGAAAAAAATGCTCTGCAAAAATGTTTAATCTATATTTTAAAATTAGTGTTTCAATATTTATTGAACCTATTAATTGGTTTTGTTCTGGTATAATTGCTTTAATTTTGCTGTCATTCTTTGCCAGCTCAAAAGCATCCTGAAATGTTCTACAAGGTATTGTTTCACAACCCTTATAGTTAGATTTTGCGCATGACTCACTGTAGCTTCCCGCTATACCTTGATAAGCAATTTTCATAATTTAAGATTTATATTCCATTATTTTTTTTAATGCTAGAAAATCTTCCTTCGTATCAACGCCTATCGGTGCAAATTTTGCTAATGCTACATTAATTTTAATCCCATTATCCATTGCCCTCAATTGTTCAAGTTTATTATTAATCTCATTTTTTGATTGTTTTAATTTCACAAATTTCTTTAATATCTCAGTCTTATACATATATATTCCAATATGGTGAAAAACATTATTTTCATTTTTAACAATATTTCTTTTAAAATCTTTGGCTAATGGAAAGTTATCTTTATTAAGATCCGTCTCTGTTATTACTTTAACTATATTTTCATTACTAAAAATTGATATATTGTCAATTTTTGCTGCTAATGTTCCAATATCTGACTTATTTTTTTTAACTAATCGATCTAATTTTTTTAAGTCATCAATGTCAATATTTGGTTCATCTCCCTGTAAATTAATAATATAATCTATATTTTGTAAGTTTAATTTTTCAAATAAAGAATAAATACGATCTGTGCCTGTTTTATGTTCTTTACTAGTAATTATAGCATTGCCTCTATTTTTTTTAACATCTTCGACAATTTCTTCATCCTCTGCTGCAACGTAAACTTCTCCTATTTTTGATTCTTCTGCTTTTTTTAAAACATGAGAAATTATTGATAAATTATTAATTTTTAAAAGTGGCTTACCTGGAAGTCTAGTTGCTGAAAGCCTTGAAGGTATTAATATTAATGTTTTCTGCATTGTAAACTTCTTAAATTATGCGTCTAAGAGACGCAAACTATTAGCTAAATTTAATTAAGTATTTTGTAATTTTACATGATATATCACCAAAAGACATAAAAAATTTAAATGAACTCTTTTGAAATCCAAAAAATAATTTCTGCTATTTTAATAACAGTTGTGGTGGTTTTTGGAATAAGTAAAATTTCAAATTTTATATTTGATAATGACGAAACTTCAGTAGTTGCTTATAAAGTTGAAGCACCTGAAGGAAGTTCTGGTGAAGCGAATACTTCTGAGACTAATGTTGACTTAAGTACTTTATTTGCAATGGGCGATGTTGCGCACGGCGAGAAGGTCTTTCGTAAATGTAAGGCATGTCATAGTATTAAGGAAGGCGGTAAAAACAAAACCGGTCCTAAACTTTGGAATGTTATGTTTAGACCCGTTGGAGCCGTAACTGATTATAAATATTCAAAGGCTCTATCATCTTATAAAAAAGAATGGAGTTGGGAAGAAATGAATGGTTTTCTAATTAAGCCTTCAAAATGGATTAAAGGTAATAAAATGGGATTGGCTGGACTTAAAAGTGAAAAAGATAGAGCTTCAGTAATTTTATATTTAAATCAAAATAGTGATAATCCAAAACCATTACCTTAATTTTCCAAAACTAAAAAGTAAAATTGATTTTTGAACGTGAACTCTATTAAGTGCTTGTTGCCATACTTTTGATTGC